>NZ_JANMUN010000070.1:0-102687 GCF_031391665.1 Ferruginibacter sp. | reverse complement strand
AACCCAATTATAATAACATGAACAGCTGCATTTCCCTTTGCTTCATTACCCCATTTAAAAGTTCTATGAGCAAAATGAATTTTGCAGTGATATTTATTAAAAAGTTCTTTCCATAATATTCCCACTTGTTCACCTTGTGATATAGAGTTGGTACTTACAAAAGCAGTTTTAGTTTTGGGTAAATCCTTTCCCTCAATTGCATTTGCTTTTTGCATGTATTGCGCTGCCTTTATGTACCAAGCTGCAACATAGTCCAATACTCCTGCTGCATTAACTCCCATGAAAACATTATCCATATCCTTTTTTTGTTCGGCATTTTGCAAATGCTTTCCGATAAAAGGAGGATTACCTAAAATATAATCATATTTTATTTCAGAAGACTGTGTTATTTCTTTCGGCTTTACAAACTTTACTTCTTTAGTATAAACATTAACGGTTTTATATTCTACAGCGGGTTCTTGTAAAATAATATTAGCCAAATCCGCATGCACAGATACAGTGGTTTCTTTATTCAATAAACTTTGCCAATCTATCCGCAAAGCATTTCCATGTACAATGGTTGCACTTTTTTTCAATGGTATGCGTTTATAATATTCGCCAAAGTTTATGCTTGCCTGTTCATTCATCTGGTGGTCCATCAGCCACATGGCTACGGGTGCTATCTGGCTGGCAAATTCTTCATACTCTATGCCGTAAAACCTATCCACATCTACCAAAAAATAATCGTTTACACTGGTTATTTGCTGGCCTTTTAATAAAACCTTTACAATATCCAGTTCCAGCAAACGTAATTCTCTGTAAGCAATGATTAAGAAGTTGCCGCATCCACAGGCAGGGTCTAAAAAACGCAGCTTACTTATTTTATCGTGCAGTTTTTTTAATTTACCCTTATCGCTTTTTACTTTATTAAACTCAGCCCACAGTTCATCCAAAAACAAAGGCTTTATTAATTTCAAAATATTCTTCTCACTTGTATAATGGGCACCAAGATTTCTTCTTGCTTTTTCATCCATCACACTCTGAAACAGGGAACCAAAAATAGCCGGAGATATTTTACCCCAATCCAATAAACAGGTATCGAGTAATATGCGGCGCATTTCACCATCAAAATGTGCCATGGGCAATTGCTCTTCAAACAACTTACCATTTACATAAGGAAAGGCGGCTAATGCTTCATCTAAGTTTTTAAATCGTTTATCTTCTGCAGTATTCAACACCTGAAACAACTGACTGATGTGTGCAGCAAGGTCACTGCCATCTTCGTTAGTCTTTAGTTCTAAGTATTCACTAAGAATTCCTTTTTCAAAAATGCTGGTGTCATCGGCAAACAAACAAAAAAGTAAACGAACCAAATACAATTCTAAATGGTGGCCGGTGTAACCAATGGCTTTTAATTTATCATGCAGCTTGCCCATCAGTTCGGCAGCTTCAATATTTACAGGGTCTTGTTCTTTATAAGTTCTTTTTTGGTAACCTGCAATAAAACCAAACAGGTGTACATGGTTTACAAAATCGGTGAGTTTAAATTCCTGTTGTGAATTCTCTTCCAAATCATATAAGCGAAATCTTTCAAAATCACTCACCAAAATATAGCGGGGCAGTTCTTTTTCTTTTAAACCGGGGAAATAGTCTTTGGCTTGCTGGTAAGCTTTGTCAAGGTCTTTGCCACGGCTTTTATGTTCTACCAGTATTACACCTTTCCAAAGCAAATCGATAAAGCCAGTTTTATTGTCAATCTTTTTTACCTGCTGCTCAAATGCAGCTACCCTGCGGCGGCCAATACCAAATACATTAAAGAAATCATCCCAAAATGATTTGGCTTCAGCATCTTCGCTTACTTCGTTTTCCCATTCTTTGCTAAAGGCGGTTGCACGGGTTTTTATTTCATTCCAGCTTAATGGCATTTTACTAAAGGTGTTACTTGTAAATATAGTTTATAAGGTGCAATATTAAGCATATACGTCACTTAGCGTTTATAAAAAAATAACTGGTTTTAAAAATAAAACTTGCACTATGCCCTGGTAGAAATAAACTTTTGAAGAGATAAAAAATTATTTAGATGTATACGCTTATCACATGTATGTATCATCTGTATCTTGGAAATATCAGAAATAGTTAACAATAATTTAAGTTTTTTTAATAAAATGGCTACCTTTGCCCTCTACCTTTCTTATCTAAAGCGCTTTTATCTTTATTCCTGGCAAACTAATTTTCAAACCACATAATTAATTTAAACAACATGAAAAATTTTACTTTAACGTTATTGTTTTCTTTATGTCTTATTGGCATGTATGCACAACCGGTGGTAAGCCTTGTGCATAACGATCTAAACACATTAGACCGTACTATACCAAATTTAGTTTCAAACGGTAGTTTTGAAACAGGCGGGCCATCTACCGGAAATCAGGTTTCGTACTTCTGGACAAGGCCCTGTAATATTAATGTACCGGTGGGATGGACTGCTGATGGCGATCAAAACAGCTATGGCTTTTGGGGTTATTTTCAAAGTACTGATGCCTCCCAGTACAACCAGGCACTAAATACACCTGCTTGTGATAATACTTTGCAAACTACATTTACTGATGGAATGATGGCTACTGCCGGTGATGGCCCCAACCTTTTGTATTTTGGTAATTATGAAGTAACTATTAATGGGCCGGCACCAAGCTACAATGCAGCAACTGGTGAATATATCCCGAGGGCACAGGTTGCCGCGGCTGAAGCAGCAATAGGATGGACGAATTATGGTAGTGGTGCTATAATTAAGCCTATAAAATTAAGCCAAACTGTTACTGGTTTAACAGCAGGTAATTATTATGAATTGGAGTTTTGGGTAACCTCAGAATTTTTTGGAGGACCAGGTGGCATATTTCAACTGGACCTGGGGAGTAAAAAGTTTTGGCTTATAACTCCCGGCCCAGAAGATTTAAATGGTTACGGAAGTTCTGAAAGATATCACTTAGTATTTCAGGCAACAGGCGCAAGTACCGTTTTAACTTTTACAAATTTTGGCCATTTCAATTCCAGCTTAAATCCAACTATGGCTCCCTGGTTTGCTGGTGCTGCCAGTAATTTTACCGGAGAATTGGCTGTTGACGATGCAATAATTAACCAGAGAACTATTACAGTTTCGGGTAAAATATTTATTGATGTTAATGGAGATGGAAATTCTGGCGGTGATGCCAACTATACAGCAGCTAACCATTATGTAAATTTGGTTGGTCCGGACGGGAAAATTTTATATTCTGCCCTTGTAGATGCTACAGGTAATTACAGCTTTCCTGCACCGATGAATACTGCTGGTCTGAGTATTCAAATATCTAAAACATCAGCTGCTTTAGAGGCTAACCCTAATGCCGCAGAAGCGCCTACTGGTTACAGTAACACCACACCTGTTTCAATAGCATTAACTACAGTAGCAGCAAATATTACTAACCAGGATTTTGGTGTGCAATTTGTAGTTTTACCTATTTCATTTGGGGAATTTAATGCTGTAAATAAAGACGATAATTCAGTGCTTAGCTGGGTTACTTACAGTGAGCAGGATGCGTCTCATTTTGAAATTGAAAAAAGTATAGATGGTTTTGCCTCAAGTAAGAATACAGTTGGAAAGGTTCAGGCAACTGGCAACAGCTCAGTAAAAAAATCGTATTCATTTGCTGAGAAAAATAATAACAGCCCTGTTAATTATTACCGCATAAAAATGGTGGATAAAAACGGCAGCTTTGTTTACAGCAATATTGTATCAGTTAAGGGCAATAGAAACATTTTTGTTCAGGTACGTTCAAATCCTTTTACTGATAAAATAAGCCTTATTGTACAAGCCTCTGCAAAGTATAATGCTATTGTAAATATTACAGATTTAAGTGGCCGTAAGGTTGTTACTTCTTCTGCAAGATTGGTACAGGGTGTAAATAATGTAGAAATAAACAATCTTAATAATTTACCTAAAGGTATTTACATACTGGAAGTATCGGGATCAACCGAAAACTTTAAGTTTAAATTGCTAAAGAAATAACCTTTAAATAGAAGAGTTATCTGAAATAATATTTTGAGCAGGTTCGTCAACTACGAGCCTGCTTTTTTTATAATTTCACGTTGGATTTATATTGAGTACATTATTTTTTCCTTTGAACGGAATGATACTTTTAATATTTAATTCTCCAAAAATCTTGTATTGATTTGCAGTAGGGTTTGCAGGAATATATTTGATATTGAAAACCTGTTATTTTGGATAAATCCAGATTTCTACTGAACCAACCCAGGTTATAATAAAATAAAGCTCAGTTTATATTGAAAAAAAAAAATCCCATTTTAAAATGGGATTTTTATAACAGAAAAGTGTACGGCTATTTTATAGCATACTTATATTTATACCTTTCAAACAATTGCTTTTGTTTATTATTTAAATCAATTTGCCGCCCTTGTATAAAGGCGTAAGAGATGATATTAGTTTTCATGTCTAAAATATCACCGTCGCTTACCACAACATTGGCATCTTTACCAATTTCAACCGAACCAGTTTTATCGGCAATGCCTAAAATTTTTGCAGCGCTTAAAGTTATGGCTGTTAATGCTTCTTCTTTTGTTAAGCCATAAGCAACGGAAGTGCCTGCATTAAAAGCAAGGTTGCGGTTGCGGCTGTTGCCATCATCATCATTTAATGCAAAGAGTACACCTGCTTTTTGCAAAAGATAAGGCGTTTTAAAAGGTTGGTCAATATCATCATCTACCATTGCAGGTAAATCGTGTAATTGCCCAAGCACTACAGCAATATTGTTTTGCTTTAAAAGGTCGGCAATCTGCCAGCTGTCAACCCCACCATAAATAACCACATCAAATCCAAACTCTTTTACAAAGTCAACTGCTATCAGCATTTCTTTTACAATATTGCAATGAATAAACAGTTTTTGTTTTTTTGTAAACAGGTTTTTTACTGCTTCAAATTTTAAATTATTGTTGTCGTGATTAGCTTCTGCTGCATACGCTTTTGCTTCTCTAAAAAAAGATTTTACATTTTCAATTTGATCTAATCCTCTTTTTACAGGATCTACCGCAGGGGCTTGTGCGCCGCCAAAATTAAAGCGGTTGCGTGGGCGGGCCAATAAAGAAGGCATACGGAAATGTATGGCACCATCTTTTTCATAGGCTGCATCTTCCCAGTTCCATCCGTCTAATTGCACCACCGAAGATGAACCCGAAATAATGCCGCCATCAGGAACTGTGCTGGCTAATAAAATGCCGTTGGAGCGCAAGGTGTTTATTACTTTGCTATCGGTGTTGTAAGCAACAATGCTGCGAACACTTGGATTTATTTCACCAATTTCGCTGGCATCCACCGTTGCTCTTACTGTAGGCACTTCTACCAAACCTAATTGTGTAGAAGTTAAAATTAATCCCGGATAAATATGTTTGCCTTTGCAATCTATAATTTTTCCTGAAGTGGAAGTGCCAGTACCAACTTCGGTTATTTTACCGTTAGTAAGCACTACATTGCCATTATTAATTACCTGACCATTGCCCACATGAATGGTGGCGTTGGTTAAAGTGATGGTTTCTTTTTGCTGCGGTGCAGGGTAAACGGTTTCCTGTGCAGTACTTTTTACAAAAGCACAAATGCAGAGCAAAATTATTCCCATTTTTTTTAAATCCGTCCACAGTATTTTAAAAGAGAATACTGATTTATAATAGCTTGTTTTACTTTTATTATAATCCATACAAATAGTTTTTTAAAGTGTTTAATGTAACTAATTAAGTGCTGTCAGGTTGAGCTTGTCGAAACCGGTCTGTTTTGCAAGCAACCCGCCTTCGACAAGCTCAGGCTGACAACTTTTGTATTTGTTACTTTATTGATCAAAATGTTTAATTATTATTTTCCAAATCATCGGCATCAATGCTTAACAAACCATGGCTGTGATAATGATCCATACAGTTATGAATGATCTCATACCTTGGCCTTGGCCTTTGAAAATTACCCGGTGCAGCACCAGGTGCGCCGGCTGCTTTTTTTGCAGCTGCTAATTTTTGTACCAGCCTGGCTTTTTCTGCCTGGTTTTGTTTACGCATTTCCATATCTTTTTCCCTGTCGAAATAAATAATGCCATCCACAATTGTTTTTTCTGCTTTGGCATAAATGCTTAAAGGGTTATCGCTCCATAAAACTAAGTCAGCATCTTTACCCACTTTTATGCTGCCCACTTTACCATCTACATGCATCATTTTTGCAGGGTTGATAGTAACCATTTTTAATGCATCTTCTTCGTTCATGCCGCCATACTTGATACTTTTTGCAGCTTCCTGGTTTAAGCGGCGTGCCATTTCTGCATCATCAGAATTAATAGCTACGTTTAAGCCAACCTGTTGCATAATATAAGCATTGTATGGAATAGCATCCACCACTTCCATTTTATAATTCCACCAATCGCTGAAGGTAGATGCATTGGCGCCATGCGCTTTCATTTTATCTGCTACTTTATAACCTTCTAAAATATGAGTGAAAGTGTTTACAGGAAAACCAAATTTTTCTGCCACTTTCATCGTTGCATTTATTTCGCTTTGTACATACGAATGGCAGGTAATAAATCTTTTCTTATTCATTATTTCTACCAATGCATCCAATTCTAAATCTCTTCTTACTATCATTGGTGTGGCACCTTTCTTTTTGTTATTTTCTTCTGCAGCCTTCCACATTTTTTGATAATCGCCTGCTCTTGTAAATGCATCTGTCATCACTTGCTCAACACCCATTCTGCTATCCGGAAAACGGATATTGCCCTGTGTACTGGAACTGCGTTTTACATTTTCGCCTAAAGCAAATTTTATAAACGGATCGGCTCCTGCAAATTTTAAATCCTCTGCATTAGCACCCCAGCGTAATTTTATTAATTGTGTTTGTCCGCCAATAGTATTTGCTGAGCCATGCAAAATATGTGAGCTAGTAACGCCTCCGCTTAACTGCCTGTAAATATTGATGTCATCAGGCGCAATATTATCTGCAATTCTTACTTCGGATGTTACACTTTGTCCGCCTTCGTTAATTGATGCAGCCGCAATATGTGAGTGCTCATCAATAATGCCTGCAGTTAAATGTTTGCCTTGGCCATCAATAATTTTTGCTGATGCATCGGATAGGTTTTTTCCCACCGCTGTTATTTTTCCGTTCTTAACCAATACATCTGTTTCTTCTAATTTACCTGCTGCATCACTGGTCCAAACGGTAGTATTTTTTATAAGAATATTTTCCTGCTTTGGCATTTCTTCTGCACCAAAACTTAAAAAAGGATAAGTTACTTTTCCTAAAACCAAAGGTATTTTTGGTTTTGCACTGTCGGGCTTTGGTTCTAAAAGATGATCGAAATTTGCAGTCCATGTAAAAGTATTTCCTGCTACATCTCTGCCGGTACCATTCCATACATTACCATTGGCAATACCACTTAAAATAGTTTCTTTAGCATCTCTGCCACGGCCTTCAGTATAACTTAATTTTACTAATTTACCATCGTAACTGTATTTGCCGGTAAGAGTATCTTTACTAATAAAACTAGCAACACCTGCATCTTTTAAATCGAGTGTAAATGATTTTGCATTGCTTGCTGTAAATTTATAAGAGCCCTTAACATCGTACCAGCTTTCTTCTTTCACTGCATTTTTAATTCCCTGTGTCCAGTTCTGCAACACTATAGTTTTTTCTGCAAATATTGGCCCAGATGTAATAATGAAATTGGCTAATTTTCCATTCTCTAAACTGCCCACTTTATCATACATACTTAATAAAGTTGCAGGTGTTTTAGTAAGAGATTCCAATGCTTTTGTTTCGGTTAAACCGTATTCAATAGCTTTACGCAGGTTGGGCATAAAGTCGGTGGGATTAGTTAAGTCTGCAGCCGAAATAGAAAAATTAATCCCTGCTTTTTCCATAGCAGCGGCATTACCCGGCGCCAGTTCCCAATGTTTTAAATCATCTAAGCCAACAAAGCGTAAATCATTAGGATCATCTACATCCATTGCTGCAGGATAATTTAATGTAAGAATGTATGATGCTTTGGTTGCAGCAATTTCTTTTATGCGCTGGTACTCGTTACCACCACCTTTAATAATATATTGCACGCCAAATTCATCCCCAATTTTATCGGCACGCAGATCATTCCATTTATCACTGGCATCAAAAATTTGCGGCAGGGTTTGGTTATCGTTCCAGCTTTTTAAACTAAGGTTGGTACCTTCTTTAGCCGGGCCAGATTTATACCATTGTGCATCTAAATATGTTTGACGAAGCAATGCAATTACACCCATAATAGAGTTGGGATAACTTTGTGTAGATACGCCTTTAGTAAAAGAATAAAAAGCTGCAGCTTTTTCTTTAAGCATGCTAAAATTATCTGGTTGTGTAGCTAAAGAAACAAAAGCGCCACTTCCCCGTGCAATACCATCTTTTTGATGTGTAAGTACAGCACCAAAACCAATATCACGTAAAGCTTTTGCTTTAGCATCGTCGCCGGTAAAAATTTTAAAGCCATCTGTTTCACTTTTTATGGCCTGGTTCCATCCATAAGCGCCTTTAGTATTGGAGGTAATTTGCTGTGGACCAAAAAAGCCACCACCAACTGTTGGGGTACGCTGTGGCGTTGTAATGCCATAATCGCTGAAAATATCTATAAAAGAAGGGTAGATATATTTTCCTTTGCAATCAATTACTACCGCATCTTTCGGCAGGGTAATATTTATACCGGCATTTTCTATTTTTCCCTGTCGGATAACCAATGTTGCATTTTGTAAAGTGGTTTGTGCATCTTTTACAATGGTGGCATTGGTAAATGCATAGCAGCCATCTTTTGGGCTGGCAACATCATTAACAGGAAAGGTGGATTGTGCTTGTATTTGTAAGGCAATTGTTACAAATAAAAACAGCAATGCCGGAAATTTTAATTTTTGCATGCTATATAGTTTTGGTAAATGAAGTTATGAAAACTAAAAATAACGATTCTATTTATTGTAACAGTCACCATTGATGGAATTTTGTTTGCGGTTAATATGTATTTTTGCTGCCTGTTATGAATATTTCCTCTTATATAGATCATACGGTTTTAAAACCAACTACCAGCATTGCCGATGTGGAAAAACTTTGTGCAGAAGCAATGCAATATAATTTTGCTGCAGTTTGTGTACCTCCATTGTTTGTAAAAAAAGCAAAAGAGCTTACTGGTGGCAGTAATGTAAAAGTGGCTACGGTTATAGGTTTCCCTTTTGGTTACTCTGCAATAGAAGCTAAGGTGGCAGAAATAATTTTAGCCATTTTAGATGGTGCCGATGAACTGGATATGGTAATAAACATAAGTGCCATTAAAAATAAAGACTGGCAATTTTTAGCCAGCGAAATTAATACAGTAATGCCTATTATAAGAGGCAAAGGAAAAATTGTTAAAGTAATTATTGAAAGCGGCATTTTAACTGATGAAGAAATTATTACCTGCTGCGATATCTATGGCGCTGCCGGCGTAGATTTTATGAAAACCAGTACGGGTTATGCAGAAAAAGGTGCATCTGTACATGCGGTGCAACTAATGAGGGTACATTTAGCGTCTTCCATAAAAATTAAGGCAAGCGGGGGCATTAAAGATTATAAATTTGCTTTGGAATTAATTAATGCCGGCGCCGACAGAATTGGGTGCAGCAGCAGTGTTAAAATTGCAGCAGAAGCCGCATTGCAAAATTGATGGAACAATTTTTGTAAAATAAAATGATTATGAAAAGAACGGGAATACTTTTTTTTGCGTTGATATTTTTTATGGCTGCCAATGCACAAACCGTAAAAACAGACGATACAGCCAGCGGCAAAGTAACTGTAAATAAAGACCCACGCCTGGATATTTTAGCAAAACAACAGGCTGAATTTAATAAAGCTACAGTAGGCTTGGGTGCTAAGGCTGCAAAGGGTTACCGCTTATTGGTTGTAAGCAGCAACGACAGAAATTTTGCCATGAAGGTAAGGACACAGCTTCTGCAAAGATATCCTGAGCAAAAAGTATATATGAGTTACCAGGCACCGTTTATTAAATTAAAATTTGGCGATTTTGTTGACAGGGCAGATGCTGAAAAATACCGAAAGATGATTACCAATTCTAAAATTGTAACTAACAATGTTTATTTAGTATCCGAAATTGTAGAAGTAAAAGTGGATAAGAATAAAGAGAATGATGATAATTAGTTTAACAGTTGATTAGTTTAATATTTGCAATTATGGTATTCAAAATAAAATGATGTAATTTGAATGGAGTTTCAGTAATGAAACTCTTTTTTTTAAAAATTTTGATGAATTGATTTTATGCTGAAAGAAAAAATACAACTGCTGGCAAAAAAATATGCTGATGAATTTATTGCAGTGCGCCACCACATTCATGCACATCCCGAATTAAGTTATAAAGAATTTGAAACCAGTAAATTTGTACAGCAAAAATTGCAGGGCTGGGGCATTCCTTTCGAAATAAAAGCTACAACCGGAGTAGTAGGTTTAATAAAGGGAAAAAATCCTGATAAAAAAATAATTGCCTTACGTGCCGATATGGACGCATTGCCTATTACAGAACAAAACGATGTGCCTTACAAATCATTAAACGAAGGCGTAATGCATGCCTGCGGCCATGATGTACACACCACCTGTTTATTAGGTGCTGCAAAAATATTAAATGAATTAAAAGAGGAATGGGAGGGAACCGTAAAATTAATTTTTCAACCGGGGGAAGAAAAAAATCCTGGTGGTGCAAGCCTTATGATTAAAGACGGTGTGCTGGAAAACCCCAAGCCAGAAAAAATATTTGCATTGCATGTGCATCCGGGGATGGAAGTGGGGCAATTGAGTTTTAGAGGAGGTATGATAATGGCGAGTGCTGATGAAATTTATATTACCATAAAAGCAAAAGGCGGCCATGCAGCATCGCCGCATTTAACTGCCGATACCATCTTAATTGCATCGCAATTGGTTGTAAGCCTGCAACAGATTATAAGCAGGAATAACAATCCTTTTAACCCTTCTGTTTTATCCATCACTTCTTTTAATGGTGGCAATACTACCAATGTAATACCCAGCGAAGTAAAATTAATGGGAACATTCAGGGCAATGAATGAAGAGTGGCGTTTTAAAGCACATGAATTAATAAAAACCCAAACTGTTGAACTGGCAAAGATGATGGGAGCGGAGGCCGATATTACAATTGATGTGGGTTATCCATTTGTATTAAATGATGAAGCACTGAATATTGTTGCCAGAAAAAAAGCAGAAGAATTTATGGGTGCAGCAAATGTTTTTGAAACAGAATTAAGAATGGGCGCAGAAGATTTTGCGTATTACTCTCATAAAATACCAGCCTGTTTTTTTAGATTAGGCGCAGGTAACAAAGCAAAAGGAATTACAATCGGTGTGCATACACCGATATTTAATATTGATGAAGGGGCGATTGAAGTAGGGATGGGTGTGATGGCGTGGATGGGAACCCCTGCCCCCTAAAGGGGAACTTAGATTGTTACTTTACAATTTATTAGTAGCTGCTTTATAATTGTTATCCTACATTTGGATTATAAAACGATTTGCATAGAAATCATTAATAAAAAATAAAACTCAATCAATAGTACACTGACCTATGCAGCAGAGTATATTGATTGAGGTTCCCCTTTAGGGGACAGGGGCTTATGAAAATTGCTTTCCACGGCGCTGCAAGAACTGTAACAGGTTCCAAACATTTATTGACTTTAAAAAACGGTAATAAATATTTACTGGATTGCGGTATGTTTCAGGGCATGGGCAAAGAAACGAATGCGATGAACCGTAGTTTTGGTTTTGATGCAACAAGTGTAACTGCCTTAATACTTTCGCATGCACATATTGACCATTGCGGACTGATACCAAAATTAGTTGCCGACGGGTTTAAAGGAAAAATTTATTGTACCCCTGCAACAAAAGAACTGGCGGCAGTGTTAATGGAAGACAGTGCCGGCATACAGGAAAATGATATTAAATACGAAAATAAAAGAAGGGCACAGGAAGGCTTACCCTATTTAAAACCTTTGTACACTACAGAACAGGCACTGGAAGCAGCGGAATATTTTGTACCTGTTGAGTACGATAAATGGTTTACAGTTGATGAAAATATTGAAGTGCTGTACACCGATGCCGGGCATATTATTGGCAGTGCTGCGGTGCATTTAAAAATAAAAGAAGATCGTAAAATAACAAGACTAACCTTTAGCGGTGATGTAGGCAGATACCGGGATGTAATTTTAAAATCGCCTGCGGAATTTGAACAGGCCGATTATATTTTGTTAGAATCTACTTATGGTAACAGCCTTCATAATAATGCGCTTGCCACTCCCGATCAAATTTTAGAATGGATAGAAAAAGCCTGCATACAAAAAAAAGGAAAATTAATTATGGCTGCGTTTAGCGTAGGCCGTACACAGGAAATATTATTTGCATTAAATCAATTGGAACTGGAAGGCAGATTACCCGATGTGCCTTATTTTGTTGATAGTCCACTGAGCGTAAAAGCAACAGAAATTGTAAAACATTATCCTAGTTATTTTAACAGCACTATTCAAAAAATTTTACAAAGTGATAACGATCCTTTTGGATTTAAAGGATTGAAGTTTGTAAAATCGGTTGACGAATCGAAGATGCTGAATTTTAGAAACGGGCCATTGGTAATCATTTCTGCAAGCGGTATGGCAGAGGCCGGAAGGGTAAAACATCACATCAGTAATAATATTGAAAGCAGCCGTAATACAATTTTAATGACCGGTTATTGCGAACCCAATTCGCTGGGTGCAAAATTGCAGGACGGACGTAAAGAAGTAAATATTTTTGGTGTATTGCACGAAGTGAATGCAGAAATCGGAAGCATACGCAGCATGAGTGCTCATGGCGATTATGATGACCTGTGTCAATTTTTAGCCTGCCAGGATGCCAAACAGGTAAAGAAATTATTTTTAGTACATGGCGAGTACAACGTACAGCTAGATTTTAAAGAACGCTTAATGAAAAAAGGATTTGAGGTGGAAGTGCCGGAGATGCATAGTGAAGTTGTGTTGAGTTAACCTTAGGAGGGTATAAAACCCTCCAGGAATTTTTTAAAACCTTTCCACTCTAAATGCACTGATATCGATAGAAGTTGTTTTACGTTTTATAAGTTCACTCACAATTTTTCCTGTACCGGTTGCTTCAGAAATGCCCAGCATGGCATGACCGCCGGCAATAACTAAATTATCATACATAGAATGTTTGCCAATAAAAGGTAAGCCATCCGGCGTAACAGGTCTTAACCCATTCCATATTTTATCTGTTGGAGGAAAATCAATTTTTAATCCGGGATAAAAATCTTTTGCCGAGTTATAAATGCCCTGCATTCTTTTTACCAGCACTTTATTATTAATGCCGCTCAATTCCATGGTTCCGCCAATTCTTAATTGATTTCCCCATGGGGTAACCGCACATCTGCCATCAACTAAAATAGCGGGGTACTTAATATTTTTTTCTACAGCGGGGTAAGTATAACTGTAACCTTTACCCGGCTGCAGTAATAATTTTATATCCAGCATTTTGGTAATTACTGGCAGCCAGCTTCCGGTTGCAATCACAACCTGGTCGAAATCAAATTTTCCTTTATCAGTAATTACAGCAGTAATAGTTTTGCCGCTTTTTTCAAAGCCCGTAACGGTGGTGTTAAGCTGCAGTTTAACACCTTTCTCTACCAAATAATTTTTTAATGCCAGCATCATTTTTCCGGGGTTAAAATGGCAGTCGTCTTTAAACAAAACTGCACCAGCAACGTTTACTTCCACATTGGGTTCCAATTTTTGTACATCAGCTTTTAATAACCGATCTACTTTTAAACCAAATTGCTCCGCTTCATCTGCCAAATGAAATTCGTGGTCTAATGTTTTTTGCTGCTTGCACATCATCAGGCAGCCAATGGTTTCCATTTCAAAATTGTCGCCAATATCTGTTCGCAAATCATTTATAAGCCTGCGGCTTAATTGTAAAATATTATTTAAATGAGGTGAATTTTTTTGTACTGTTGCAGCGTTACTGCTTTTCCAAAAATGGTATCCCCATTCCATTAAATCCATACTCAGCCTTGGTTTAATATAAAATGGCGAAGAAGGGCTGAGCATCCATTTTAAACCCTGGCTAATAATGCCCGGGCTGGCCAATGGTACAAAATGACTGGGAGAAATATAACCCATATTACCAAACGAACAGCCGTCGGTGATATCGCCACGCTCAATAATTGTTACATCGTAACCTTGTTTTTGTAAATAGTAAGCACTGCATAAGCCAATTACACCGCCTCCAATAATATTCACATTCATACTCACTGCTCCGCTGCGGCGGAGAACCTCAATTCAAAACTATACTGCTGCATAGCGCAGTAAAAAATGAATTAAGTTTTAGTTATTAAAATAATTCCTATGCAAATCAAAATATTTTTAAAAATAAGCTTTTCTTAAGTTCCAAAAATGCATTTTACAAAACCTGAAACCCCAATGCATAGGGATCATCCTCTGTATCAATAGTAATTATATTCTGTCCATACACTTTAGCCCAGCCTTCAATACTTGGCCGAATAGCCGCTTTTCCCCCAAGTATTACTTCTTCTTCAATTTTGCCGGTAAATTTACTGCCAATTATGCTTTCATGAATAAATTCATCACCTTTTTTTAATTTCCCTTTGGCATACCATTGCGCCATACGTGCCGAAGTACCCGTGCCGCAAGGGCTGCGGTCAATAGCTTTATCGCCATAAAAAACGGCATTACGTGCAGTAGAAGTTTTATCCAGCACTGCACCCGTCCATAAAATATGACTGCAACCTTTTATCGTTTCATCTTCCGGATGCACAAATTCATATTTATCATTAATGTTTTTTCTTAGTTCTCTTGCCCAGCTTATTAATTTATCAGCAGTATAATTTTCTATTCCTTCGAAGTTTTTTTGTACATCTACAATGGCATAAAAATTTCCACCATAACTCACGTCAACAATTAATTCACCTAACTCAGGGCAATTAACTGTTAATTCTGTTGCTGCTAAATAGGAGGGAACGTTTGTGAGCTTTACAGAATCAACTTTTATTTTCGCTCCAATCTTCTCCATTTCTCTCCCCTTCCGGGTTCCTGCAAAGGAACGAACGTAGTTCAGGCGGGGCTTTGTTTTATACACTATATTTACCAACCCCGCCGGTGCTTCCATCTTTACAATACCCTTTATTTTCGGTTGTATCAATCCTTCTTCAATAGCAATGGTAATAGTGCCAATAGTGCCATGGCCGCACATGGGTAGGCAGCCACTAGTTTCTATAAATAAAACCGCCACATCATTTTCTGGATCATGCGGTGCATATAAAATACTGCCACTCATCATGTCGTGCCCACGGGGTTCGTACATTAATCCTTTTCTTATCCAGTCAAATTCTTTTAAAAAATGCTGGCGTTTTTCGCTCATATTATTGCCATGCAATACCGGGCCACCTTCTTTTACAAGGCGTACAGGATTACCGCAGGTGTGGGCATCAATGCAAGTAAATGTTTGTTTCATTTTACTAAACTCAAAATTATTTTATTTTTTTATAGCCACACCCACCATGCTATCCGCTGTGCCGTAATATAAAAAGTATTGATTTTTAAAATACACCAATCCTTCAATAAATGTTGTGCCAGAAGTATATTGTCCTTTTATTTCGTGCGGCAAATCTGGTTTAATAAAATAAGTAGTACAGCGGTCTAATAATTTTTCAGGATGTTTGGCATCAAACAAAGCCTGGCCGCCGCAATAAATTCCTTTAGCAAGTAAAGGATCTGCATCATCATTTTCTGCATTCTTTCCATTGTACAATAAAACAATTCCTTTGTCAGTTAGTATAGCCGGTGGGCCGGGTTCTACCACATGGCTGTCAAACATTTTTTTTCTTGCAGTAAGTATGGGTGCTAATCCTTTTTTCAAATCAATCACCGGCCTCCAGTTAATTAAATCGGTTGATGTTGCTAAATAAACAGGGCCTTCTCCCCAATACATCCAGTATTTGCCATTAATTTTTGCGGCAACAAATTTTCCATTTTTTAATTTTGTTACCACCGATCCTGATTTACTCCAGGTATTTACATATTTTCCTTTGTAAGCTTTTAAAAAAGCCGGGCCTTGTTTTTTCCAGTGCAATAAATCGTTACTCGTTGCAACACTCAGCCTTGCCACATCACGGTTCCAGCTGGTGTATAGTAAAACATAAGTGCCGTTTTCGTTTTCCACAATCCTTGGGTCTTCGCAACCGCCGGGATAATCGTATTTCATAAATTCGCTGCTGTCGGGGTACAATACCGGCTCAGGATTTTTTTTAAAATGTATGCCATCATCACTCACTGCTATTCCAATCCTGGAAGTACGCATTCCAATGCCAACTCCCGGTAAGTCTTCGGCTCTGAACAATATATATACTTTATTATTTCTTACTATTGCGGCTGGATTAAACACATCTGCTTTTTGCCATTGCACGGTTTGCTTCTTTATCGGGCAGTTAAAAAGAAAATTGGAATCGGCCTGCATAATTGGATTGGTAGCAGGTTTTACAAATTCTCCCAATTGCCAATTAGTAACTTTGGTCTGGCTAAAAGCTGGGCAGCTAAACAGTGTAACAAGGATTAAAATATTTTTCATAAATTGTATTTTTTTAAAGTGAAAATTCCGGTGATTGCTGCACACTACATAAACCGAATATGCGTTTAACATTGTATAGTTACGAAAAAGATTTATTAAACTATGGAACAATACGGAAAGATTTTATTGATTGCCATGCCGGCATTTTTGCTATTGGTGTTATTTGAAAAATGGTATGGCTGGCGCAAAGGAAAAGATACGGTAAATAACATGGATATGATTTCCAGTTTAAGTTCTGGTGTTACCAATGTTACTAAAGACGTGATTGGAGTATATTTCGTTATCCTTTCTTATCCATTTTTATTACGCATGCTGGCGCTTACGCATGTATCCAACACCATTGCTGTGTATGTAATTGCTTTTTTTGCACTTGATTTTGCAGGCTATTGGGTGCATCGTTTGCAGCACAGTGCAAATTTTTTCTGGAATGGCCATATTGTGCATCACAGCAGCGAAGAGTTTAACCTGGCCTGCGCATTGAGGCAAAGTATATCTTCAATCATAAAAACGTTTGCTATTTTTCTTTTACCTGCGGCTTTGTTGGGTGTACCGGCAGAGGTAATTACAATTGTTGCACCGCTGCATTTGTTTGCACAGTTCTGGTACCACACTCAGCACATAAACCGTATGGGATTTTTAGAAAAAATAATTGTTACGCCTTCGCATCACCGGGTGCACCATGCCATTAACCCGGAGTATATTGATAAAAACTACGGGCAGATTTTTATTTTTTGGGATAAATTATTTGGCACTTTTCAGGAAGAGAAAAAAGAAGTGCCGGCGGTTTATGGTATTACAAGGCCTGTGCAAACCTGGAACCCCATAAAAATAAATTTTCAGCATGTATGGCTGCTCGTTAAAGATGCCTGGAGAACTAAAAGCTGGAAAGATAAATTTACTTTATGGTTCAGGCATACAGGTTACCGCCCTGCAGATGTGGCGGCTAAGTATCCTGTTTATAAAATTGAAAATGTGTACGATTTTAAAAAATATGCATCAGCAGAATCTAAACCTTTATTAGTTTGGATATGGATACAATTAATAATGCTGCTGTTATTTGTGAGTTACCTTTTTGCAAATATCGCCAGCATTGGTGCACCGGGCATTTTTATTTACGGCGCTTTTATATTTTTATTTGTGTATGCTTTTACCGAGTTAATGGATGGCAGCAGGGGAGCTATTTTTTGGGAGGTACTAAAAAACACCATTGCCATAAGTTTAATTTTTTTAATGCAGGATTGGTTTGGTGTAAATAAATTTTCTACTGTAATTCCTTATATATTGATAGAGTATTTTGCCATTTCAACATTTGTAACTATTTGGCTGGCGCAGAAAAATGGTAAAACGAATAAAGTACAAGCAACAGTGTAATTAAAATTCAAAACTTGCCTTATCTGCAGGGTTATCCAATTTGGTACTCTTTCTGTTGCCGTCAACCGTTATATGTATAATACCTATCTGTTCTTTTTTGTATTCGTATAAAATATTATTAGTAATATCTATTTTTTGCAACGATGTAATATTTTTTACCTCGTAAAAACTTACAATCCCTTCTTCCTGCTGCTCGTAACCTATAAATTGCAGCGCTACTTTTTTTCCATTGGCAGTTAGTAATAAATGTTTTTGTACATAATCACTCACTAATTTATCCGTGGCTGCTTTATCTTTTGGTTTTAAAAGATCAACAGTGGTTTTATAATTCTGGCGTAATGTTTTTTCAAAATCGTCGGTAAAAATTTTGCAGCTCACCTCCAAAGTTTTATCTTTTGCATTCAATTCAATTTCGGTAACGCTTACAAAAAGAGGGTGAGCCGTCAGTTTTGGTAAAGATTTATCTGCAACTGGCGAAAAATTGACCAAAGCGAAAACTGTTAACCACTTAAATAAAATAGATACCATTTAGCACAGATATTAGTTAATAAAAATTAGATTAGAGATATTTGAACAGCAAAACTAACACAAACATTCAAGCAACAGGCACTTCATGCAGGATTTTGCATTTTATTTTAAATTAGGGTGGCAGCATATTATAAGCCTGGATGCTTTGGATCACCTGTTATTTATACTTGCTTTAAGTGCTATTTATTTGCTAAGCAACTGGCGGCAGGTTTTAGTTTTGGTAACGGCTTTTACCATTGGCCATTCACTTACGCTAGCCTTAAGTGTGTATGAAATACTTGCTGTAAAAGACAGTTTGGTGGAATTTTTAATTCCCTGTACCATTATTATTACGGCGGTATTTAATTTTTTTCAAAAAGATTTTACACCCAAATCTTTACGGTTAAATTATTTTTTAGCTTTGTTTTTTGGGTTGATACACGGTTTGGGCTTTGCCAATACTATACGTTTTATGCTGGCAAAAAATCAGGGTATTGGATGGAGTTTATTTAGTTTTAATATAGGGTTAGAGGCCGGGCAAATTGTAGTGGTGATGTGTATTTTATTATTAAGTTTTTTAATAGTAAATAAATGGCAGGTTAAAAGAAAATGGTGGGTTTGGGCATTGTCGGGTGTAGCTTTTTGCATAGCTTTAAAAATGGTGGTGGAGAGAAATCCTATCCCCTAAAGGGGGAATTGCGAAGATTGAAGTGGATGGCATTAGAAAAATAAAAAATTCAGTAATGCTCAATAAAGAACCAATGTACAAGAGTCCCGAAATAATCGGGATGAGACATGCGACGCCAATAAAGTCAAATAGAATTACTTAAGTTCGTAACAAAAATATAAAACATAAACTACGCTTCACCCCTTCAGGGGATGGGGGCAATAATAAACAAAAGCATGAAACAATTAACAGCCTTAGCTATTTTATTTTCATTTTGTATTTCAGTTGCTGCACAGGATATTAAAAATAATCCCGGCAGTAATCATGGAAACAGGTTTGAACAGTTGGGAACAATTTTGCCAACTCCCAACGAGTATCGTACCGCAAGCGGTGCACCAGGGCCTAAGTACTGGCAGCAGCGCTGCGATTACGATATTGTGTGTGAACTGGATGAACCCAACCGCCGATTAACAGGCAAGGAGACACTAACTTATTACAATAACTCTCCTGATGTGTTAACCTATTTGTGGATTCAGCTGGATGAAAATGAACACAGTACTTTAAATAATTCAGGGTATCAAAACAGTAACATGATGCCAGCCAGAATTAATGAAGCGGATATACAACGCTTTACCGGTAAGGTTGATAAAGACAAAGAATACGGGGACAATGTTACCCGTGTAGCCGACGCCGCTGGTAAGCTTTTAAAATATACCATTAATAAAACTATGATGAGGATCGAATTGCCTCTACCACTAAAACCCGGCCAGCAATTTATTTTTAAAATAGACTGGAATTATTATATAGCCGACCGTATGAAATTCGGAGGCCGTGGCGGGTATGAATTTTTTCCCGAAGATGGTAATGATCTGTTTACCATGACGCAATGGTTTCCACGCCTGTGTGTGTACAGCGATTTTCAGGGATGGCAAAACCACCAGTTTGTGGGCAGCGGCGAGTTTGCATTAACTTTTGGTAATTATAAAGTAGCCATGACGGTTCCTGCAGATCATGTTGTAATGTCAACAGGGCAGGGGCAAAATTTCCAGCAGGTTTTATCGCCTGCACAATTTGCACGCTGGCAAAAAGCACAAACGGCAACTGATGTTACCGAAATTGTAACATTAGATGAAGCTGTTGCAAGAGAAAAACAAAAACTTAAAGAAAAAAAGACCTGGATATTTAAAGCTGATATGGTTCGTGACTTTGCCTGGGGCTCATCAAGAAAATTTGTGTGGGATGCCATGCCTGCAATGGTGGAAGGGAAAAAAGTAATGTGCATGAGTGCGTACGGTAAAGAAGCGTATAGTTTGTACAGGAAGTTTAGTACTAAAGCAGTAGCGCATACCATTAAAACCTATTCCAAATTTACCATTCCGTATCCTTACCCTGTTGCACAAAGTTTAGAGGCTGCTAACGGAATGGAATACCCCATGATATGTTTCAACTTTGGCCGTACCGAAAAAGATGCCAATGGCGTGTACAGTGCCAACAGCACTTACAGTGAGGGAACAAAAAATGGTATGCTGGGTGTGGTGATACATGAAGTGGGCCATAACTTTTTCCCTATGATCATCAACAGCGATGAAAGGCAATGGACATGGATGGATGAAGGGTTAAATTCTTTTTGTGAATATTTAACTGAAGAATTATGGGATAATAAATTTCCGGTAAGCAAAGGCCCTGCTTATAAAATTGTTGATTATATGAAGCTGCCCAAAGATCAATTGGAGCCAATTATGACCAATAGCGAAAACATTATTCAGTTTGGTCCCAATGCTTACAGCAAACCATCAACCGGTTTAAATATTTTAAGAGAAACTATTATGGGCCGTGATCTTTTCGATTATGCTTTTAAAGAATATGCAAGGCGCTGGGCATTTAAACATCCTACACCTGCAGATCTTTTTAGAACAATGGAAGATGCCAGCGGCGAAGATTTGGATTGGTACAGGAGAGGATGGTTTTATGGCACCGAGCCCTGCGATATTTCTTTAGATACTGTGAAGTGGTCAGTGTTAAGTACAGAAAGTGTGAGCAGGCCTGCAAGTGGAGGAGTTACAAAAATGCCCGTAGCAAAACCTATATTAAATACATTTGATGATATTTCTAAAATAAGAAACCGTGAAGATAAAAAGATTGTGTTTGCAACAGATGCCGATGAAAGCTTAAAAGATTTTTACTGGAGATACGATCGTGGGCTTGCAAAAGTGGATAATACACCTTTTGAAATTACCATGCCTGCGCCCAGCACTGATACTTTAACAGAAGCCGAACGTTTTTTTATTGCCGGAAAGAAAAACATGTACGAACTAACGTTTAGCAATAAAGGTGGTTTGGTAATGCCCATAATTATTGAGTGGACATTTAAAGATGGTACTAAAGAAGTGGACAGAATACCGGTACAGGTATGGCGTAAAAACGAAAACAAAGTGGTGAAAACATTTATGAAAGATAAAGAAGTGGCATCGGTAAAATTAGATCCGTTGAGAGAAACGGCTGATATAAACGAAGGCAACAACAGCTGGCCATCAATTACAACAGCCAGCAAGTTTCAATTATTTAAAGGCGCTGGCGGCCGTGGGGCACGTGGTGCTGGCGGAGGCGGTAACCCCATGCAGAAAGAGATTAAAAACTAAAAGCTGAGATAGTAAATTTCAAAAAATCTGTAAGTTTTAAAACGCTTACAGATTTTTTATTTTGTAAGGTGATAAGAATTTTTCTGCAGGTTTTGCAATAAAATTGAACGGCCCGATTAACACCATTTAAAGTTTTGGAAAAATGAAGTTGGATTTCATTTGTATTATTTTAAAAATATTTTGATAAGTAGTGTAATAAATCTTTCCCTCTAACAATCTCCATTAAATTTTTATTTAAAAGGTTTTACTAATAAAACCTTTTAAATAACTTAATCAACAATTACTTTGTATTCCCTACGTCCCGGTCCTTCCATCCCGTACCACTTTTTTCTTGCCTTTATTTTTCTTTTCCCACTCCAGCATTTGGGGCGTCTTCTCTACTTTTTTTGGTTTGGCCTCCACTGCAGCAGCAGTTATTGCTTTAGCACCTGTTTTTTCTAAAAGCCCACGGTCATATTTTTCGCTTTTCACCAAACGTCCACTGCCCGGTTCGTAATACCGCCATTCGCCGTGCCTTACACTATATTGTTCGGCCTTTACAATTTTGTAATCTACAATTTCATTGCTGCCTGTACCGTACACTGCAACAGTATCGTATGGTGCATCGGGGTTGTAGCCACGCCAGCTTTCTTCACGGTATAAATCTCCCAGGTAAGTGTAGTATTGCTGTATGCCATCTTTGCCACCCAGTTTATAATTTTCCACCCCAATAATATCGCCGTTTAAATTATACATACGCCAAATGCCTTCCTTCTTATCATTTTTAAAAAGGCCTTCCTCTTCATAACCAGGTTCGCCACGCAATTCATCAATATGTATTACCCATTTACCCTGTTTTAAATTATTTTTATCAATAGCATTAATGGTATCTCTTTTATCATTTAATTTGTAAGATTTATATTGAGCAGCACCATTCATCAAAAACAAAAATTGAATGATGATCAATAGAAACAATTGCCGTATTTTTAATAATCTCATTTTTATAAAATTTAATTTTTATTTATGTTACCAGCTTCTGCAATTCTATTCGTCTTCATTGGCGTCGCACTCTTGTACATTTGTAATTTTACCGAGCGTAAACAACCCACTATTTCAAAACTTCTTTTCAGCAAATTTACAGTTTTACTTCTTTTTATAAGTGTTAATTCTGTATATGCACAAATCAAGCCAACACCGGCTGCTGAAAGATTAAACGGTTTACAAAAAAGAAAATTGCTGGAAGAAAAATCTTTGTTAAAAAATATTTCCTTCCGCAACATTGGCCCTGTACAAATGAACGGAAGGGTAGTGGATATTGAAGCTAACCCTAATGACCCTACAGAATTTTATGTGGCTTATGCCAGCGGTGGATTATGGTACACCAATACCAACGGCCTTAGTCTTACACCGGTTTTTGATAACGAAGATGCCTTTAGTATTGGGGATGTGGCTGTAAACTGGAACACAAAAACTATTTGGGTAGGCACCGGGGAAGTTAACAGCAGCCGTTCTTCTTACAGCGGCACCGGAGTTTATAAAAGCAGCGACAATGGAAAAAGCTGGCAATATTTGGGCTTACCAGAAAGCCATCATATTGGTAAAATAGTATTGCACCCCATCAACAATAATATTGCATGGGTGGCAGCACTCGGCCATTTATATTCTGCCAGTAAAGAACGTGGCGTTTATAAAACTATTGATGGAGGCAAAACATGGAAACAAACTTTATTTGTAGATGATAACACCGGCGCAGTAGAAATGGATATCAATAATAATAATCCTAATGAAATTTATGCAGCAACATGGTACAGGGAACGCAGGGCATGGGACTGGAAAGAAAGCGGAAAAACTTCTGCCATTTATAAAAGTAGCGACGGTGGAGATACATGGAAGTCTGTAACCTTACCCGGCAGTGGTTTTGCCACCGGCGAAAAATTAGGCAGAATTGGTGTGGCCGTTTTTCAAAAAAATCCAAATATTGTTTATGCAGTAATTGATAACAACAATTTAAAACCAGATACAGCAAAGAAAAAAATTGACAGCACAAAATATAATTTAGACGATTTTAAAAATATCAGCAAAGAGAAATTTGCAGAACTGAATGATAAAAAATTAGACAGTTTTTTAATAAGAAATAATTTTGATGTAAAATACCGTTCGGCCTCTGTAAAAGAATTAGTAAAAAATGATAAGGTAAAACCAACAGCCGTGTACGAATGGCTGGTAGCTGATGATGGTTTTCAAAACGCAGGCATTATTGGCTGCGAAGTTTACCGTAGTGATGATGCCGGGATGAACTGGAGAAAAGCCAATACAAAAGAGATCACCACATTTAATACCTACGGTTATTATTTTGCAAAGCTTAGTTTATCTGCCACCGATGAAAATAAAGTAGTGGTATTGGGTTATAATTGTATTTACAGCAGCGATGGGGGCAAAACATTTAAAGTAACTGATAAAAATGCAACGCATGCCGATTGGCATGCCTGCTGGATAAACCCTAACCGAGACGGGCACTGGATTGCAGGCAATGATGGCGGCTGTAATATTACTTACGATTATGGCAAGCATTGGTTTAAAGTAAACAATAATGCTGTTGGGCAATTTTATGGCATTACTACCGACGACGCTAAGCCGTATAACGTTTACGGTGGCCTGCAGGATAATGGTACCTGGTTTGGCAGCAGTAAATTAAATAATAATTTTGGCGGCGATGATGATGAAGATGGAGAAAAAGAAGATGGTCCCGATGCATACGCATGGAAAGGTATTGGCGGCGGCGATGGTATGCAGGTGCAGGTAGATACCAGAGATAATAAAACAGTGTACGCCGGTTTTCAATTTGGGTATTATGGCAGAAGGAATACAGAAATTGGCGGCAGGGGATTAAGCATACATCCCATGCATGATTTAGGCGAACAAAAATTGCGGTATAACTGGCAAACACCTATTTGGTTAAGCAAACATGCACCCGATGTTTTTTATTATGGTACCAATAAATTACACCGCAGTTTAAATAAAGGCGAAAAGATGGAAGCCATCAGCGGCGATTTAACCAATGGCAAACACGATGGCAAAATTCCTTTTGGTACATTAACCACCATTGTAGAATCGCCAATGAAATTTGGATTAATTTATGTGGGCAGCGATGATGGCAACATACAGGTAACAAAAGACGGCGGTTATAATTTTACAAAAATAAACGTAAACATAAAAAATGTTCCGCAGGGTTTGTATGTAAGCCGTGTTATGCCATCGATGTATAAAGAATCGAGAGTGTATGCCACATTAAATGGTTACCGCAACGATAATTTTACAGCATATTTATTTGTTAGTGAAGATTACGGTGCTACCTGGATGCAACTGGGAAATGATTTGCCAGCCGAACCTTTAAACGTAATAAAAGAAGATCCTAAAAAAGAAAATATTATTTATGTGGGCAGCGATAATGGCCTGTATGCATCATTTGATATGGGCAAAACATTTATGACAGTGGGGAATAATTTGCCCCGTGTGCCTGTGCATGATATTGCCATACAGCAAAGAGATAACGAATTGGTGGTAGGCACACACGGCCGCAGTATTTACATCACTAAATTAGATGCAGTGCAGGCTGCGTATGAAAAAACAAAAAAATAAATTCATTTCTTAAACTAAATTTTTTACAGTGGCTGGTGTTTTAACCAGCCACTTTTATTTTACTGCTGTTTGATACAGTGTTGATTATGATTAAGCTATTTGCCGGTGCTTAGTGGCATTGTTTTTGCCGATTTTATAAATGATATCCATCATTTTTACTACTGCTGCAAATCATATGTACAATCTTGCTGCAAAAGTAATTTTATAGTAATCTTTAAAACTTATCAGTTATGAAAAAGATAATAATTGCATTAGATGGCGAACATTTTCCCAAAGGCGCATTTGAATTTGCCAAATACGTCAACAATCAAAAAGAAATATTACTGGCAGGCGTTTTTTTAAGCCCGGTTGATTATTCAAAACTAATGGCTTACTCAAGTGGTATGGAAGGGATTGCCATCATGCCGGAATTACTGACGAAAAATGATGATGATGAGGTAGTAAATAAAAACATTCATTTGTTTGAAGATGCCTGCATTACTGAAGACATACAGTACAGGGTGCATAAAGATTTGGACATGATGGCGCTTTCTTCTTTAGTGGAAGAAACCCGTTTTGCTGATGTACTTTTAGTGAGCAGCGAATTATTTTTTAAAAACGTTGAAACAACACAACCCAATTATTACCTGGAAGAATTATTGAAAAAAGCAGAATGCCCGGTGATGCTGATACCGGAAAAATTTGAAGAGCCAGGACAAATTTTACTGAGTTATGATGGCGGCCAATCCAGCATTTTTGCTATTAAACAATTTGCTTATCTTTTTCCGGAGCTGGTAAATAAAAAAAGTATGCTGGTAACAGTAACTGAAGATGATAAAGAGGAATTACCCGAATATGTGATGATGAATGAATTGGTGGCAAGTCATTATCCGGCGCTGGAATTGCAAAATTTAAAAATGGACAGTAAAAAACATTTTGTTGACTGGCTCGCAGAGCAACCCAACAGTTTTATTGTAATGGGTGCTTTTTCAAGAAGTATGTTTTCTGAATTGTTTAAAAAGAGCTTTGCAAAAGATATAATTCGTGAAATAAAAATGCCACTTTTTATTTCTCATAAATAAAAATAATAAATGCTAAAAACAGAAAAGCACCAGTATTTTTTTGAAGTGCAGTTAAACTGGCAGGAAGGCCGTAAAGGGATACTTACTGCCAACGATGTAAAAGATACTATCAAAGTAGCTACACCGCCGGAGTTTGCAGGCGGTGTGCCGGATATGTGGAGCCCCGAGCATTTATTTTTAAGTTCGTTAAGCAGTTGCTTTATGACAACTTACCTTGCCATTGCAGAAAAAAGGAAATTCTCCATTGCTGATTTTGAATGCAATGCCATAGGGCAAATTAATTTGGTAGAAGGCCATTTAGAATTTACAACTGTAAATCTTTTTCCAAAAATATTTGTAGAAAAAGAAGAAGATATTGTTGTTGCCAACGACATACTCACTAAAACTTATAAACACTGCATTATAGCAAACTCAATCAAACCCCACCTTATTCATCACGGCGAAGTGCTTGTAGATAAACATGTTTTAAAATAGTTTAATTATTTTACTGAAAAATAATTAGGTTTAGGTAGAAATAATGCCAATGATAGATTCCGAAACTAAACCTGCAGTAAAAGAAGAAATAAAATTTTTAGAAGGCCCCCAGAGCCGCTGGGAAGAATTTAAGTTTGCCATTAAAGTATTGTTTGAATTTATAAAGGGCTTCAGGGCTTTGCATTTTGTTGGGCCATGCGTTACCGTATTTGGCTCGGCAAGGTTTAAAGATGGTCATCCTTATTATGAAATGGCCGAAATACTCTCCGGTAAAATTGCACAATTAGGTTTTACAATAATGACGGGTGGTGGCCCCGGCATAATGGAAGCCGCCAATAAAGGTGCTAAAGCAGTGGGTGGAAGAAGTGTTGGCTGCAATATTGTTTTACCAATAGAACAGCATCCTAATCCATACCTGGATAAATGGGTAAACATCCGCTACTTTTTTGTACGTAAAACTTTGCTGCTTAAATATTCTTACGCTTTTGTGGTAATGCCCGGCGGCTTTGGTACATTGGATGAATATTTTGAGGCTCTTACTTTAATTCAAACAAAAAAAATAAGTGAATTCCCTGTTGTAATTTTTGATACCGTTTTTCATAAAGAATTAATAGAACATATTGCTTTAATGAAAAATAAATCTACCATCTCTGATAGCGATACCCATCTTTTTTTAGTTACCGATTCAATTGACGAAGCGGTGGAGTATATCAAACAAAATAGTGTGGTAAAATTTAACCTCAAAACTCAAAAGCCTTACAAACCTTTTAGCTGGCTGTTCGAAAAATAAATTAAGCTATTTGCTATTTTATTTTTGGAGCATTTTTTTATTGGTTAGTGCCAATCAGAAATTGAAAGAATACTGTCAGCCTGAGCTTGTCGGAGGCGGGTTGACTCTTACATCGGTTTCGACAATCTCAACCTGACATTTTTTTAATCGGATAGATTCAATGTTTAATTTGTATTAATGCCTGGTTAAAATTTAGCTCAATTAAATATAGAGCATTCAAAATAGCTTTTATCAATTCCTGATTTATCTCATACATCTTTTTGACGCTGGTCATTTTAATTTTTCTGCTTACAAGGCATCTTTGTGTAATAAACAGCATTATGAAACATACATTGCTTTTAGACGAAACAAAATGCAGGTTATTCATAAATGAGAATGCCGGCTGGCAAAATGCAATAAAAGCACAGGTAAAAGAAATACCTCAATTAAAAATAATGCTTGAAAATGTGCAAAATGCGGATATCGTAAATGGACCAGCTGATAAAACCGGAACTGATATTTTCTTTAACAGCGAATTAATGCAGCAGCAAAACGAAATGAAAAAATTAGACGAAGCAATAGAAGAACAGCAAAAAAGACTTTTGCAGGATTGTGATTTAAAAAATCAGCAGGATATTGATGCATTTTGCACACAGGATATTTTGCGGCAAAGGATAAAGGCCATAGAAAAAACATATATCGATCTTAAATGCAATTTCATGAATTATTTATCAACCATATCTTAAATACAATTTTATGCAATGCAATGTAGGTAATACCGACAGGTCAGTTAGATACACGCTGGCTATTTTAATTGGGGTGGCGGGGCTTTATTATGCAAGCTGGTGGGGATTGCTTGCAATCGTGCCACTGCTTACAGGTGTAATTTCTTTTTGCCCCATTTATAAAATATTGGGCATAAATACCTGTGCTAAAAAAAGTGTTCAATAGTTTCTGTCTTTAAAGCTGCTGTATAATATTATATGGCGGCTTTTATTTTTTAAATTCCGCTTTATTAAAACAATATCAAACATACCAACTAAATGTTATCATTGCGGCGAAAACTGCGATGATAAGAGCATAGCTATTGAAGAAAAAAACTTTTGCTGCCAGGGGTGTAAACAGGTTTTTTTGCTTCTCAGCCAAAATGATCTTTGTGTATATTACAACTTTGATAAAAATCCCGGTATAAAAGCAAAAGGTAAATTTGTAAGCGAACGTTTTGCTTATCTCGATGACGAGATCATCAAAAATAAATTGGTGCAGTTCAGCAGCCCCTCACAAATTAATGTAACTTTTTCGCTGCCGCAAATGCATTGCTCTTCCTGTATTTTTTTATTAGAGAACCTGCACCGTATTGATACAGGCATAACAAAATCGCAAACTAATTTTCAGCGTAAAGAAGTCTTTATCATTTTCGATCCGCAAAAAATATCCTTGCGTAAAGTAGTGGAGTTGCTGGCTTTTATTGGCTACGAACCCAATATCAGTTTAAAAGATACCGTATCGAAAAAATCAACCAAATTTAACAAAAAACAAATTTATAAAATTGGTGTGGCAGGTTTTTGTTTTGCCAATATCATGATGCTGAGTTTTCCTGAATATTTCAGCAGCGGCAATATAGAACAGAATGGATTGAAGGAAACTTTTACATGGCTCAACTTTTTTTTATCAATACCAGTTTTATTTTTTAGTGCTTCCGGGTTTTTTATTTCGGCTGTAAAAGGTTTGCGGCAGCGGTTTTTAAATATTGATGCACCCATTGCATTAGCGATTACGGTTACTTACGCAAGAAGTTATTATGAAATTATCAGTGGTCATGGTGCAGGTTATTTAGATAGTGGAACAGGCATTGTTTTTTTTATGCTCATTGGCAGATGGTTCCAGGATAAAACTTACGATTCTTTTTCTTTCGACAGGGATTACCGTTCTTATTTTCCCCTGGGAGTAACAGTAATTAAAGACAGTATCGAAAAAAATATTCCTGTTACACAATTACAAAAAGGCAATAGAATTATTATACGTAACGAAGAAATGATTCCTGCAGATGCCATTTTAATGAGTGGTAATGCCAGTGTAGATTACAGTTTTGTCAGCGGCGAAAATACACCGGTACAAAAATTAAATGGTGAGTTGATCTATGCAGGCGGCAAACAGTTGGGCAGTGCGATAGAACTGGAAGTGGCTGGAGAAGTTTCTCAAAGCTATATTACCCAACTTTGGAACAATGATATTTTTGCAAGTAAAAAAAATACAGAAAAATCTTTCATTCATCCCTGGAGCAGGTATTTTACGTTGACTTTATTTACGGTTGCAATTATTACTTTAATTTTTTGGTGGATAAATGATCCTTCAAAAATTTTACCAGCTGTTTCATCAGTTTTAATTGTTGCCTGCCCCTGTTCATTATTGCTATCTGCAACATTTACTTACGGTAATATGCTCCGCATATTTGGTAAAAATAAATTGTACTTAAAAAATGCAGGCGTTATAGAAGCACTTGCAAAAATTAATAGGGTTGTTTTTGATAAAACAGGAACCCTCACCCATAACAAATCCTCGTTGGTAAATTATGAAGGCACACCATTAACCGAAAAGGAGTTGGTTGCAGTAAAAAATATTACACGGCAATCGGCTCACCCTTTAAGTAAAATAATTACAGCGTGGTTACAAAATGGTTCAATGAAAATGGAACCGGTTCAGCATTTTAAAGAGTATGCCGGTAAAGGAATGGAAGCAACAGTAAATGATGTAAATGTAAAAATGGGTTCTGCAAGTTTTATTAATCAGTTTAGTAATGGCTTTGTTACATACGATACCGGCACACATGTGCATGTAATGATGAATAATGTACACATGGGCCGCTTTAATGTAAGCAACCAATACCGCAGCGGAATAAATAAACTGGTAAAACAATTGGAGAGTAAAAATTTTGATTGCTATGTTTTATCAGGGGATAATGATTCGGAAAAAGAAAATCTGCAAAATATATTTGGAAAAAAAGCCGTTCTTCAATTCTATCAATCACCGCAACAAAAACTGGAGTTTATTAAAACACTTCAGCAAAAGCAGCAAAATGTGCTAATGCTGGGTGACGGATTGAACGATGCCGGTGCTTTAATGCAAAGTAACGTAGGCATTGCTGTAAGCGACAATACTACACAATTTTCTCCGGCCTGCGATGCTATTTTAGACGGCACTAATGTAAAACTGCTGGATAAGTTTATTGCTTTTGCTAAATCAGGTAAAAACATTGTTACAGCAAGTTTCATTCTTTCTATTTTGTATAATTTCGCAGGATTATCATTTGCAGTACAAGGGATTTTATCTCCAATGGTAGCAGCCATTCTTATGCCTGCAAGCAGTATTAGTATTGTTATATTGGTTACTGTTTTAACTTCCGCCAGTGCAAAACTAAAAAGCCTGTAATAATTTACTATTACAGGCCCAACTATTTAAAAGTACTTAGAATATTAATTTACTAAAATTGAGTGACTAAGTTTTCTGCAAGCGGAAATAATAAATTATTTTCCAGGTGTACATGTTTGTGCAGGTCTTCTTCAAACTCTTTTAATTCTGCAAGGCAAACTTTAAATGTTGTACAGGCATCTTCTGGTGCTGTGTAGTTGCCGGTTAATGTTCTTATTTCATACAATAATGTTCCTGCATGGTCGTGTTCCATCTCCAAAACATTTACCGGGGCGCTAATGTATCCGGCTCCGGGTTTTGTTATTGGTTCTTTTTTTATCTGGTGCTCCAGATCTTTAATTCTTGGAAATAGAACCCCTTCCTCTTTTTGCATGTGCAGGGTCATCTCTTCTTTTATAGCAGTAAATATTTCAAACACTTTAATCATGTATGGAAAACGGTCGCCATGTTTTGCTACCACTTTTTCTATATGTGATAAAATTCCGGGCATACTTTGTTTTACATAAAAATGATGATGGATTAAAATATAGCTAATAAGCTGTTCTGCATTCATTTCAGTAAAAGGCAATTGTATTTTTTTTTCTGTATCAGTTGCGCCTTCTAATTCTTTTAAAAGATCTTCTACTGATAACCCTTTTTCATTGCAGGCTTCTGCAAGTGTTCTTTTGCCTTTACAGCAAAAATCGAGATGGTGTTTTTCCAAAACCGGCACTGCCTGGTGGTTAAGGGTTACAATGGATGCTAATGTTTGATTCGCTAAGTTTATCATAATATATAATTTTCACAAAGGTGTTTATCTTTATTAAAATCAATTATGATTGAAATCAGTTTACTTTTTTATTTTTTGATTAGTTACTAAAATTAACAATCCTGTAAACATAATGATTGCTGCAATTAACAAAGCCTCATTTATAAAAGGGATGGTAATGTAGTTTAAAGCAGCAACACCCTGCGTCATTAAAAAAACTTCGTTGATTATGATGCCAACTGCAAAAATACCTGTACCAGTAATGGATCTTTTATTTATTAGTATGGATTTTACTGCAAACATATATCCCAAAATAAATAAAGTAATAATGCCCAGTAGTACCAAATGCAAATAGCCAATAACAATTGGCCTGAAACCAAATGCCAGATCGCTGAGTGATGGAATGGTAGAGCCCAGCTGCAACAGTAGTTTAATGCTTAATGCAACGGCAGAAAAAATCAACAACCATTTAGCAATAACGGGCATAGTTTTGTTTAATGTAAAAGCTTGTTTTTTTATGATGCCCACCATATATATCCAGCCCAAAATTTGTGCAATTGCTGCAGCAATAACTAAAAGATAAACCCATAATGGAATGGGCATCCACAAGGTGGATAAAAAGTATGCTGGCAAAACTGCCGCTGCAAATAAAATAAAAATTCTATTTAAAATAACCGGCCGGGCATCAATGGAAACTTTTGAACTGATTAAACCCATGCAGGCAAAAAAGAACCAGCCATTGTATTGAAAGTGTAAGTAAAAATATTCTGCAGCCAGGTACCAGTTTTGATGTATAATTTTTTCTATCCGCATAAAAGCCAAACCAAAAGCACCCAGCGAAGCGAAGGCATTTAATACTACCGCAGCTTTAAACCACCAGGCAACAATATTTTTTTCTGAAATGGTATTTAAATCTTTCCAGTACATAATTGCAAACGCATACGATACAAATATGGAAAGTGTAGAAAAGGTTATAGAATAAGCTCCATATCCCTGTACAGGAAATGTAACCAGCATGCCAAATGCTGTAAAAAGATTTGCATTTAAAATAAAGCGGTATTTTTTAAAAATATTTTCGCCCTTTTTATTGGCAATATATACCACCAGCAAAACCATTAATGACTGCGTTATCCATCCGGTAAAAGCAAAATGAGAGTGGCCGTGCAATAAATGTTTTTGATCTATAAAGGGCAATGAAAATGCGATCTTGTACCTTAGTATCACACCAATGGTTGCTACCAGCAGTAAATTAAATAAACAAATTTTTATCCAGCGTTGTAAATAAAAAGCCATAACAAATATTTAATTCATAAACTTTATTGCAGATCATTTTTTAAGCGATTGAAACTTTCACTAACAATAAACCTTGCCTTTATCAATTACCAACCGGCCTTTTGTTTGTAAACTTTTAATGGTACGTATTACAGTTTCTACCCTTAAACCGGTCATGTCGGCAATTTGCTGGCGGGTTAAATTAATACGGTTACACTTGGGGCAAATATTTTTTTTAGTTTGTTTAAAATAACTAAGCAGGGTAGATATACTGTGCTCCGGGTTGTGATTGGCCATCTCCTTTAAAATAAAAAATTTAAATCGTAAGCGCTGGGTTAGCTGTTTACTAAAGGCAAGATGTATTTCCGGGCTTTCTTTTATCAACTCATGAAAAGTATGACGTTGCAGGCGAATGATAACCGAGTCTTCATTAGCAATAGCTGTTGCAGCAAAGGGTTCATCATCAAACAAAGGCAGCTCTCCAAAACTTTCACCGGGGTCAATAATAATTTGTAAAAATTCTTTGCCATCATCATTAATATTTACCCAGCGGACGCTGCCACTTACCAACTGGTAATAAAATTGCGATGCCCCACCTTCCTGAAAAATTATTTCGTTTGCAGTTACTTTTTTAAATGCTGCTCCCCATGCCAGCAAAGTGTCAATATCAATCATCTTAAATGAAAATTTAGGTATGCTTAATTTGACCCAATATCAGCGTATCAGGCTTTGGAGAAAATGACAGGTATTATACCAGCATGTGATTAAAATCATATCCTGTTTACCCGGTAATGTTTTTTTTTGGCTTCTTAATGATGATGGAACTGTCTAAGACATTTCCGTAACGGGGAAGAAAATTTAGAGAAGGAATTTTTATTGTTATGATTCTACGCATAAAGGTACAACTATATCGGGTGTAATGTTGTAAAATCATTTTTACAAACAAAAAAGAATTATCATGAAAAAATTAGCAATCATTTTTAGCGCAGCAGTTTTTGTAGCTGCCTGCGGTACCGGTGCAGGTGCCGATACAAAAGCTGAAACCGATACAAAAACTACTGCAACAGACAATGGCAATCCATCTTACGATCCTAAAAGGGGAGAAGGAAAATTTAATAATGTAGAAGTTGGTGCTACACTGGATGCAGCCATGGCAGCCACAGGCGAAAAAGTTTACGGTGTTAAATGCAGCAGCTGCCACAAACTTACCGATGAAAAATTAGTAGGCCCGGGATGGAAAGGAGTTACCTCACGCCGCACCCCGGAGTGGGTAATGAATTTTGTTACTAATACAGATGAGATGCTGAATAAAGATCCGGCTGCACAGGCACAATTAGAAATTTGTTTGGTGCGTATGCCTAATCAAAATTTAGCCGATGCAGATGCAAGGGGTTTGTACGAATTTATGCGTAAGAATGATGGAGTAAAATAAATTACCAGATCAAAAAAAATAAAAGGTAAGTATTTAAATCAATTTAAAATGATAAACAAGAAAGGTATAACAGTAATACTTGCAGGTGTTAGTTTACTGTTGGGCGTTAGTTCCTGTAAACCGAAAAATGCCGGTAATGCTGTAAGCTCCGATGCGGCTGCAAAAACTTATGTTGCACCGGGCAAGTACGATGAGTTTTACAATTTTGTATCAGGAGGCTTTAGCGGCCAAATGAGTGTGTACGGATTACCAACGGGACGTTTACTCAGGGTAATTCCTGTTTTTTCGGTTGACCCGGAAAAAGGCTGGGGCTACAGCGAAGAAACCAAACCCATGCTCAACACTTCTCATGGTATGGTACCATGGGACGATCTGCACCACGTACAGGTTTCAAAAACAAATGGCGAGTATGACGGCAGATGGGTTTTTGGTAATGCTAACAACACACCACGTGTGGCACGTATTGATTTAAAAACTTTTCGTACCGCAGAGATCATTGAGTTACCCAACAGTGGTGGCAACCACTCTTCTCCTTTTATAACTGAAAATACAGAATACGTAGTAGCGGGTACCCGTTTCAGTGTACCACCCGATGATGCCAATGGCGATGTACCTATCAGCACTTACAAACAAAACTTTAAAGGCACCATAAGTTTTATAAGTGTATCAAAAGATGATGGCACAATGGATATTGCTTTTCAACTGCAATGCCCCGGAGTTAATTTTGATTTAAGCCGTGCCGGTAAAGGTGTGTCGCATGGCTGGTTTTTCTTTTCTACTTATAATACAGAGCAAGCCAATACCTTGCTGGAAGTAAATGCTTCGCAAAAAGATAAAGATTTTATTATGGCCGTAAACTGGAAGAAGGCTGAAGAATATATTAAAGCAGGTAAAGGCAGAAAACAATCTGTAAAATATGCACACAATGTTTACAGCGATGTTACCCATTCGGCAACATCAACTATAAAAACCGAAGTAACAGTTTTAGATGTAAAAGATTTTAAAGACCTGTGTTACTTTTTCCCTTGCCCCAAATCGCCGCATGGTTGCGATGTTAGCCCAACCGGCGAATATATTGTAGGCAGCGGAAAATTAGCCGCATTAATTCCGGTTTTTAGTTTTGATAAATTACAAAAAGCCATTGCTGCAAAAGATTATATTGGCGAGTTTGATGGCATACCCATTATTAAATACGAAAGTGTTTTATACGGCGAAGTAAAAAAACCGGGCCTTGGCCCTCTGCATACCGAGTTTGATAACAAAGGCAATGCTTATACTTCTATGTTTGTTTCTTCGGAAATTGTAAAGTGGAGTATTAAAGATTTAAAAGTTTTAGACAGGGCGCCTACTTATTATTCTGTTGGCCATTTAACTGTTGCAGGCGGCGATACTAAAACACCCAACGGAAAATATTTAGTAGCGTATAATAAAATTACAAAGGATCGGTTTTTACCAACAGGGCCCGAGCTTTCGCAAAGTGCACAGCTGTATGATATCAGTGGCGATAAAATGCAATTGATCTTAGATTATCCCACCATTGGCGAACCACACTATGCACAAATTGTGCCTGCAGATTTAATAAAAAACAAATCAGTGAAGTTTTTTAAAATGGAGGATAATAAAAACCCCTATTTTTCTAATGGCGAAGGACAAACGAAAGTAGTACGTGAAGGCAACAAAGTTCATGTGTATATGACCGCTATACGATCTCACCTTACACCCGATAATATTGAAGGTGTAAAAATGGGCGACGAAGTTTATTTTCACGTTACTAACCTGGAACAGGATTGGGATGTGCCGCATGGCTTTGCCATTAAAGGTGCCGCCAACGCAGAGTTATTAATTATGCCCGGCGAAACTCAAACATTAAAATGGAATCCGGACAGAGTAGGCATGTTCCCGATGTATTGTACTGATTTTTGCAGTGCATTGCACCAGGAAATGTCTGGTTATATAAGAGTGTCGCCAGCAGGAAGTAATGTTCCATTATTATTTTCTACGGGTAAAAATTATCCTAAGGCAGATACGGCAAATAAAAAATAAGTTTTGGTAAAATAAAAAAGGAGCAGGTTATTATGTCTGCTCCTTTTTAAAATTAGCGCAATAATTAAGTACAATGCAAACTTCACATTTACAAAATTGGGTAAGATTACTGTTGATACTTTGCGGAGCAGCATTAGTGGTGGTGTTATTTGTGCCCATGTGGAAAATAGATTTGCAGGCACCGCAATATCCCGAAGGATTAATGTTGTTAATATATCCAAATAAACTGGCAGGTAATGTGGATATTATAAATGGATTAAACCATTACATTGGCATGAAGACCTTGCATACCGAAGATTTTATGGAGTTTACAGTGTTGCCATATATCATAGGTTTTTTTGCAGCGGCTTTTATTGCTGTTGCTGTTACCAACCGAAAAAAAATGTTGTATGCACTGTGCTTTTTATTTGTTGTCTTTGGCATTTTAGCCATGTACGATTTTTGGCGTTGGGAATATAACTATGGCCACAATTTAGATCCCAATGCTGCCATCATTGTACCCGGCATGGCATATCAGCCACCATTAATTGGCTTTAAACAATTATTAAATTTTGGCGCTTACTCCATACCTCATATTGGTGGCTGGATTTTTTTAAGCGTGGGAATGCTATTGGTATTTTGTACGGTAATGGCCTGGAAAAAAAACAGCAAATCAATTCCGGTAAATAAATTATCAACTGCTGCAGCTGCGTTTTTTTTACTATTCGGTTTTGCCTCCTGCAATACAGGGCCGCAGCAAATAGCAATTGGTACCGATAATTGTTACTTCTGTAAAATGACCATCAGCGATGAACGGTTTGGTGCAGAAGTGGTAACGGCAAAAGGTAAAGTGTACAAGTTTGATGATGTGCATTGTGTAGTATCTTTTTTAAAAACAAATGAAGTAGCACCTGCCAAAGTAAAAGATATTTATCTTACCGATTTTTGCAGTAACCATCAACTCATCAATGTAAAACAAACGTTATTGTTAAAAAGCGATATTTTAAAAAGCCCTATGAATGGTAATATTGCTGCGTTTGATAACAGAGACAGTTTAATAAAAATGCAACAACGCTATCCCGGCAATACTATAGATTGGGCACAACTGGTACCACAGTGAAAAAATATATTTCTATATTGATCTTATTGCAGTTTTATTTTTTTGCAAATGCAAAAACAATTGTTGTTGCAAAAGATAAAGCCATTACAACCATTCAGCAGGCATTAGTTATTGCAGTTAATGGCGATACTATTTTAGTGCAGCCTGGTGTGTATCACGAAAAAAATATTATAATCAGTAAAACAATTTTTTTAATTGGCTTCAATAATCCCGTGCTGGATGGCGATAATAAATACGAGATCATTTCTGTAAAAGCAAATGGGGTGGTAATATCAGGATTTAAAATTATTAATTCGGGTGTATCAAGTATTGAGGATTATGCAGGCATAAAAATTTATAACTGCAGGGATGTGGTGATAAAAAATAATATTTTAGAAAATACTTTCTTTGGGATTTATGCACAAAACGCTATCAATTGCAGTATCGAAAAAAATGCTATCACGGCATTTAGTAAACAGGAGCAGCAAAGCGGTAATGGCATACATTGCTGGAAGGCCGACAGCCTGCGTATTATTGCCAATACCATCAGCGGGCACAGGGATGGAATTTATTTTGAGTTTGTAACCCACTCCATCGTATGGCGCAACACCTCAATTAATAACATGCGTTATGGCCTGCATTTTATGTTTAGTAACAATGATGCCTATATCACCAATATTTTTACCAATAATGGGGCTGGCGTGGCAGTAATGTTTTCTCACCATGTAAAAATGTTCAATAATTTTTTTGAAGAGAACTGGGGCGATGCCGCATATGGTTTACTGTTAAAAGAAATTGCCGACAGCTATATCGATAATAACCGCTTTACAAAAAATACTGCGGGTATACATATGGAAGGCGCCAGCCGCATCAGCATGCAAAAAAATGTTTTTGAAAATAATGGTTGGGCATTAAAGATTCAGGCAAGCTGTATGGATATTGTTTTAACCAATAATAATTTTATCAGCAATACATTTGATGTAGGTACCAATGGTAGTTTGGTATTGAATACGTTCAACAATAACTACTGGGATAAATACGACGGGTATGATTTAAACAAAGATAAAATTGGCGATATCCCTTACAGGCCGGTAAGTATGTACTCCATGATAATAGAACAAAATCCACCGGCCATGATGTTGTTCAGAAGTTTTATGACAACGCTGTTAGATAAAACAGAAAAAATTTTACCCACGCTAACACCAGAAAATTTAAAAGATGATTTTCCTTTAATGAAAGCTTTACCGTTATGATCATTGCAAGTAATGTTTCAAAAAAATTTGGCAAACTGCAGGCATTAGATAATGTTTCGGTAACCTGCAACAAAGGCGAATGCATTGCCCTGATTGGCCCAAACGGCAGTGGCAAAACCACTTTAATAAAAAGTATTTTGGGTATGGTGGTTTGCAACAGCGGCTTTATAACTTTTAATGGAAAAAATATTTTACACGACTGGCAATACCGTGCCCATATTGGTTATATGCCGCAAATTGGCCGCTACCCCGATAATATGACGATTGGGCAAATGCTGGATATGATGAAAGATATTCGCCGGCAAAAAAATATGGAGCTGGATGAAGAGCTGGTGCAGCAATTTAAATTAAACGAATTACTGCATAAAAGAATGAGAACATTATCGGGCGGTACCCGGCAAAAGGTAAGTGCGGCACTTGCATTTTTATTTAACCCCGATGTGTTGATACTGGATGAACCTACGGCGGGGCTTGACCCTGTGGCTGCCGAAATTTTAAAGGAAAAAATCATCAGCCAAAAAAAGAAAGGCAAACTGGTGTTGATCACCTCTCATATTTTAAGTGAGCTGGATGAATTGGTAACGCAAGTTATTTATATGCAGGAAGGTAAATTGATATTTCATAAAAGTATTGGAGATTTACGAGCCGATACCGGGCAGGAAAAATTATCGAAGGCAATTGCTGGAGTAATGTTGAAAATGCAATGATGAGATGAAGGTGAGTAAAATAAAATTATAAAAGTTGCCTGAAGCCTACATCGTAAGGTTTGGAACGGCTCATAAAATATACGGATGAAAAAAATTATCAAGTATGTGATCATTGATATACTGCGTAATAAAATTATGCTGGCCTATACTTTTTTTCTTTTATTAATTTCTTTAACTGTTTTTAATGTAGAAGATAATACGGCCAAAGGCTTATTAAGTTTACTCAATATTATTTTAATAATTGTGCCGCTGGTAAGCATTTTATTTTCGGCCATTTATGTGTACAACAGTGCCGAATTTTTAGAGTTGATGGTCAGCCAGCCGCTAAAAAGAAATACCATTTGGTTAAGTGTGTTTGCCGGCTTAGCCAGTTCTTTGGCATTAGCATTTTTTGTTGGCGCCGGTGTTCCTATTTTATTATACCAGCCCACTGCTACAGGATTGATGATGTTGGGCACAGGTTTATTACTCTCGGTAATTTTTGTGGCCATTGCCATGCTGGCTGCTGTAATTACCAGGGATAAAGCAAAAGGCATTGGTGTTACTATTTTGTTGTGGTTATATTTTTCTTTATTGTTTGACGGATTGGTGTTGTTTTTATTATTTCAATTTTCGGATTATCCTTTAGAAAAAGCCATGGTGGGTGTAAGTGTACTAAACCCGATTGATTTAAGCCGTATTTTAATTTTATTAAAAATGGATATATCGGCACTGATGGGATATACCGGTGCCATTTTTAAAAACTTTTTTGGTACTCAAACTGGTGTACTGTTGTCTTTTTTTGTTTTAATAATGTGGGTAGTATTGCCCACCTGGTTATCGCTGAGAAAATTTAACCGTAAAGACCTGTAATTATACACTTATCTAATACAAACGGTATTATCAATTTAAATGGATGTAAGCATTTTAAAAGTTACGCATAATTATAAATACAAACAAATGAAACGACACGAAGCACTGGCCCCACTTTCAAGAGATCATCACGAAGCTTTAATACTGGCGCAGCTGTTAAAACATGATGCACCCGTTTATAAAAACCTGCCCACTCAACCCAATGAAAAAGCGGCCTATGCAGTTAATTTTTTTACTACTCATTTACAAAAACATTTTTTGCAGGAAGAAAACATGCTGCAGAAAGTGAAAACCTATAACAAAGAAATAAAAAAATTAACCGAAGAAATAATAAACGAACACCAGTATTTAAAAACCATTTTTTTATCTCTTGACAAAGCAGATAATCTTTCTGTAACACTCGATGTACTGGGCACTGCATTGGAAAACCATATCCGAAAAGAAGAAAGAATTTTATTTCCTTTAATTCAACAACACTGCCCTGCCGAAATTTTAAATACGCTGGTGTTGTAAAAACCAAAAACCAGCAGTATGAAAAAAGATATAGAAACCATACAGGATATTCAACTGCTGGTAAATAGTTTTTACAATAAAGTTAAAGCCGATAAGACAATAGGATTTTTTTTTACCGATGTTGTGAAAGTGAACTGGGATAAACATTTGCCGGTAATGTATCATTTTTGGGAAAATGCTCTGTTTTATACCGGCACTTACGAAGGGAGCCCAATGGAAATACACAAAAACCTGCACAAAATTGCACCACTATCTGCCGAACATTTTAAACAATGGTTACACCTTTTTAATACCACGGTAGATGAATTGTTTAAAGGTAAAACAGCATCCCTTGCAAAACAAAGAGCGTTAAGTATTGCTACTGTTATGCAGGTAAAAATTATTTCAGAATATTCATCAGCCGATAAAATATATTAAACAAATAAAGCAGCAATACTTATTGCCACTTTTATCATTGGTTAAAAAATATACCGCATTTATTTTACAGCAGGTTGTAACAGCACAGCATCTATTACATAAACAATACCATTTGATGCTGGCACGGTAGCAATAACATTTGCCACACCATTTATCATCAGCTTGCCATCTTTTTTACTAATGGTGATGTTGCCGCCATTTACCTGGCCAATGCTTTGCCCGTCCTGCAGCATATCTTCTTTAAATACCCCAACAGAAACATGGTATTGTAATATGTCGGTTAGGTCATCTTTTTTCTCTGGCTTTAATAAACCATCCACTGTACCAGCCGGTAATTTTTCAAAAGCAGCATTAGTGGGTGCAAAAACTGTAAACGGTCCGGCATTACTTAATGCATTCACAAGATCGGCCGCTTTTACTGCAGCCACTAAAGTAGTATGATCTTTACTTCCTATTGCAACCTGTACTACGTTTTTAGCCGACTGATCATCCTGCACGGCCGATTGCCCGGCACCTGCTGCAGTATTTTCAGTTGAAGTTGCAGAAGTAGAAGTTTCAGTTGTACCGGCATTATTACAGGCCAGGAAAAAACTAAGCGAAGTAATTGCAGCGATAGTTTTTATTGTTCTTTTCATATCATCTTTTTTAGGTTTAAATAATGCCCTAAATATAGTTTGCAGTTATTTTTTTAAATATGATTGCAATCACAATTATAAAATAACAAGTTTAACCTTAATAAAAGAAGCAGTTCTTTTGGGTTCATCAAAAATGTATCAAATAAAACCTGATTAGGATCACATTTAAGCTTGATTATCGTCAGCAGTGCAAATGGTTACTCCTGCTAATTTTGAATTCAACAAAAAATAAAATCCTTGAGTGTATTATTCATTCTTATTGGCGTAAGCATACTGGTAGCAATATGTTTTTTAGCAGCCTTTTTGTGGAGCGTACAATCTGGCCAGTACGACGACGATTACACGCCTTCGGTGCGTATGCTTTTTGATGATACAAAATCCATCTCTTCACCAACAAACAGCGACTCAATAAAACTCAAAAAATAAAATATGCAGGTAGAAAAATTTTACTACGATAATAAGATCGTTAAAAACTTTGCTTATGCCACTGTACTGTGGGGTGCTGTAGGAATGCTGGTTGGCCTTTGGGTAGCTTTGCAATTAGTTTTTCCTGCCATGAATATTACGCAGTATGGATCCTTTGGCAGGCTGAGGCCTTTGCATACCAACGCAGTAATTTTTGCATTTGTGGGTAATGGTATTTTTATGGGTGTTTATTATTCTTTACAGCGTTTGTGCAAAGCAAGAATGTTTAGTGATAAACTGAGCAATATACATTTTTGGGGGTGGCAGTTTATTATTGTTGCGGCTGCAATTACACTTCCTATTGGCCTTACACAAGGTGCCGAATATGCTGAATTGATTTGGCCGATAGATTTGGCTATCACGGTTATTTGGGTGGTGTTTGGCTGGAATATGTTTGCCACCATTATTAAAAGAAGAGAAAAACATTTGTACGTAGCCATCTGGTTTTACATTGCCACATTTGTTACGGTTGCAGTTTTGCATTTAGTACGCTCAGGCGAATTGCCTTATACCTGGCTTAAAAGTTACAGTTGGTATTCTGGTGTGCAGGATGCGTTAGTGCAATGGTGGTACGGCCATAATGCGGTGGCTTTCTTTTTAACCACACCTTATTTGGGATTGATGTATTACTTTTTACCAAAAGCGGCTAACCGACCTGTTTATTCCTACCGGCTTTCCATCATTCACTTTTGGTCGTTAATATTTTTATACATCTGGGCAGGGCCACATCATTTATTATATACTGCATTACCTAATTGGGCGCAATCGCTGGGTATTGTATTTTCTTTGATGCTCATTTTCCCCAGTTGGGGCGGCATGATAAATGGTTTACTAACATTGCGTGGCGCATGGGACAGGGTACGGGATGATGTGATTTTAAAATTTATGGTAGTGGCTGTTACTGCGTATGGTATGGCAACTTTTGAAGGGCCGATGCTTTCTTTAAAAAGTGTAAGTGCCATTGCACATTATACCGATTGGATTGTAGCGCATGTACACGTGGGTGCTTTGGGCTGGAATGGTATGCTAACTTTTGGTGTGCTGTACTGGATAATTCCACGAATTTTTAAAACCACTTTGTATTCAAAAAAATTAGCCAGCTATCATTTTTGGTTAGCCACACTGGGTATTTTATTTTATGCTATACCCATGTACTGGGCCGGCATACAGCAAAGTTTAATGTGGAAACAATTTACTGAAGCCGGACAGTTAAAATATACATTTTTAGAAACAGTTACTTATATGAAACCATTCTATGCCATGCGCTCATTAGGAGGTTTGTTGTATTTGAGTGGTGTTTTATTTATGGTATATAATCTTTACAAAACAGTAAAGTCGGGCAAATTGGTTGCCAACGAAGAAGCAGAAGCAGCGCCATTACAAAAAGATTACACCGCACACAAAGGCGAACACTGGCACCGTTGGGTAGAAAGGAAACCTGTGCAGCTAATGCTTTTAAGTTTAGTAGTAATATTAATTGGAGGCATTATAGAGTTGGTACCCACATTTTTAATAAAAGAAAATGTACCTACCATCAGCAGTGTAAAGCCCTACACACCATTAGAGCTTGAAGGAAGAGATATTTATGTAAGAGAAGGATGCTACACCTGCCACTCTCAAATGATACGGCCATTCCGGAGCGAAACAGAACGCTATGGAGAATATTCAAAAGCGGGAGAATTTATTTACGATCACCCTTTTCAATGGGGAAGTAAACGAACCGGTCCCGATTTGGCAAGAGAAGGTGTGGGTAATTTAAAAAAATCAGACGGCTGGCACTTCCGGCATTTTCGTGAGCCTTCGTCTATGAGTGAGGGTTCTGTAATGCCTCCTTATGCATTTATGATTGATAATGTGTTGGATACTTCAACAACGATAGCAAAAATAAAAGCCATGCAAACATTGGGTGTGCCGTATCCAAAAGGGTACGAGTATCAGGCCATCAGCGATTTAAAAGCACAGGCAAATGGTATCCGTATCAATTTAAAAATTGAAGGCATACAGGTACCAGCCAACAGGGAAGTGATTGCATTGATCGCTTATATGCAAAGATTAGGAACAGATATCAGTAAAAATAAAACCGCTACTACAAATAAATAAGCAATGTTTAAATTCATAAAACAGTACGCTGAAACAATCAACAATGCCAATATATATCCCATGATATCATTGTTTATTTTCTTGATTTTTTTTATTGTGCTTTTAGTGCTGGTAAAAAAAATGGGCAAGGAAAGAGTAACCCAATTATCTAATCTTCCTTTTGATGAAGAAGAAGTTAATAACGCCACCAAATAAATTAATCAGTATGAAGTATATTAATTTAATACAGAAAAAGTTTGCACTGACTGCCATTTTTTTATTGCTATTAACTGTAGCTATGGCACAGGATAAAGCAGCTGCAACAGCAACTGCAGGTTACAACCAACTTGCCATTCTGTTAATAATAATGACGGTGGTGCTGGCTTTTGTAATTTATGGATTAGGCCAGGTACTGCTGGTATTAAGCAGACAAATGCTTGATAAAAATAAAAAAGAAAACAAAACTGCAGCTGCTTTAATTATGGTTGCATTATTGTTTATTTCACCGGCATGTTTTGCCACTGGCGATGTAGCAACCGATGCAGTAAAGGTTTTGCCTAATTTTGGAGGATTGTCTGCAACAAATTTTTACATGTTTGTTGTGGTTATTGCTGTAGAAGTTATTGCTATTTTATTTTTGGTATTTTCTATTAGAAGAGTGTATGCCGAATTGTTGCCTCAAAAAGAAATGGTACCAGGAAAGATTTCTCTGTTAAAAAATTGGTGGGTAAATATTGATAAAAAAATATTTACCAAAGCCGTACCTGTGGAGAAGGAAGCAGATGTAATGCTGGATCATAATTATGATGGCATACAGGAGTTGGATAACGCTTTACCGCCCTGGTGGAAGTATGGTTTTATAATAACCATTGTAATTGCATGTGTGTATCTTTTAAATTTTCATGTATTGGGTACCGGTAAAAACCCAACTGAAGAATATGTGGCAGAAATGCAAAGTGCAAAAAAAGAAATTGAAATATTTGAATCAAAAAATAAAGATAAGGTCGATGAAAGCAAAGTGCCCATGGCCGATGCAGCAGGGATAGCCATCGGGCTGCAATTGTTTGAGGCTAATTGTGTGGCATGCCACACTAAAAGCGGCGCAGGTAGTCAGGAGCCGGTAAGTGTGGGTCCTAATTTAGTTGACGAATATTGGATACACAAAGGCTCATTAAATGATATTTATACTACCATAAAAAACGGTTATCCTGATAAGGGTATGCAGGCGTGGAACTCTAAGTTTAATCCTAAAGAAATAAGCCAGCTGGCCAGTTATATAAAATCTATACGTGGTACAAAAGTACCCAACGCCAAATTACCACAGGGAGAAATGTATACAGAATCAGTGGCAGCAGATTCGGCAGCAACAGTTAAAACCGGTGCAGCTTTACCGAAAAATGCAACAGGGGTAATTGTAAAAGATTCTGCAAAGCAATAATAATTAAGCAGCAGTAGTAAATGCAGCAAATATAATTATGGAAGAAACTATTGTACAGGATAAAAAAGGAAGTTTCAGGGATACTGTTGCCACCATTACCAAGGAGGGGGGCAGAAATTTCATTAATCCCAAAAAACCAAAAGGCAAATTATATAATTTAAGAACACGGTTCAGTATTTTTTATTTAATTATTTTTTTTACACTTCCTTTTATAAAAGTAAATGATGCACCATTATTAATGCTGAATATACTGGAAAGGAAGTTCATCATTTTTGGATTAATTTTTTGGCCGCAGGATTTTTTTATTTTCGGGATTGCAATGCTTACGTTTGTAGTTTTTGTTATTTTATTTACTGTAGTTTTTGGCAGGATATTTTGCGGCTGGGCCTGCCCGCAAACCATTTTTATGGAAATGGTTTTTCGAAAAATTGAATACTGGATCGATGGCGATTCAACCAGGCAAAAGCAATTAAAAACAATGCCATGGAATGCGGAGAAAATTAAAAAACGGGGTATAAAGTTTATAATATTCTTTAGCCTCTCTTTTATTATAGCTAATTTTTTTTTGGCTTATCTTATTAGTATGGATGAGTTGCTGGGATATTTACAAAATCCTTCGGCACACATTGCTACACTCATTTCTTTACTAATTTTTACCACTGTTTTTTTCTTTGTGTATTGGTGGTTCAGGGAGCAGGCATGCATTGTGGTTTGCCCTTACGGCAGGTTGCAGGGTGTGTTACTCGATAAAAATTCAATTGTTGTAGCTTATGATTACCAGCGTGGCGAGCCTAGGGGTAAATTAAAAAAAGCAAATGATCACGATTGTAAATGTACAGATTGCAAAGAGGAAGGAGCCTGTAAAAGTATTGCAGCTAAGTTTGAAGCTATTGTTCCGAAGGGTGATTGCATTGACTGCTTTGCCTGTGTACGTGTTTGCCCAACAGGTATTGATATCAGGAACGGAACACAATTAGAATGCGTAAACTGCACGGCCTGTATTGATGCCTGTGATGCAATTATGACCAGCATTGAAAAATCTAAAGGTTTAATTCGCTATGCATCAGAGAATAGTATTCTTGAAAAAGTGAAATTAAAATTTACACCAAGGATAAAAGCTTATACAGCGGTCCTTACTTTGTTATTGTCGCTATTAGTTTTTCTTTTAGTTAGCCGTACAGATTTAGATGCAAGATTAATGCGTACTGCAGGTATGACTTTTACCACATTACCTGACGGTAGGATAAGTAACCTGTACAATTTAAAGCTTACCAATAAAACACATAAAAATATTCCATTTACATTAAAGCCGGAAAATTTTAAAGGCGAAATTCAATATGTGGGCAGCAGCAGTTTAACAGTAAAAAAAGAAGCTTATGCTCAACTGCAGTTTTTTGTAAAACTAAACCGTAACGATGTTAAAAGCTGGAAAACTGAATTGCAAATTGGGATGTATCAGGATGGAAAAAAAATAAAAACTATTACGGCTAAATTTATTGGTCCGGAAATTTATAACTAAAAAATAATAGGCAAACATGCTGGTTGTTAGCCAGAGTTTGTTGAAGGCTAGATTTTTAAATTTAAATATTTTATTATGAACTGGGGGTATAAAATACTTTTTGTTTACGGCATATTTATAGCTGGCATTTTATTTATGGTTTTTAAATCATCAACCCAAAAAATGGATTTGGTAACTACTGATTATTATGCCAAAGAATTAAAGTACCAGGAAAAAATTGACGAAGCCAATCGTGTGAGTGCTTTGTCAGAAGAAATCCGTTATCAAGTAAAAGATAAGGAGATTGCAATATATTTCCCCAAAGATTTTTTAGGAAAAAAAATAACTGGTATAGTAAATTTATATTGCCCTTCTGATGCACAAAAAGATATAACACAAAATTTTTTGTTACTGGATGAAGCCTTGACAATACCAACTAGTAATAAGGGTCAGTTTGAATTACACATCAACTGCCAGGCAAATGGTATTACTTATTATTTTGAAAAGAAAATATTTATTGATTAACAGTTATGGTACAATTAATACTTGTTGCATTTACAATGGGATTGCTGGGCAGCTTTCACTGCGTGGGTATGTGTGGGCCATTAGCCTTATCGCTGCCATTAAACAGTGATAGTTTTTGGAGTAAGTTTTCGGGCTCTTTATTATACAATGCAGGCCGCATTGTTACTTACTCCGTATTTGGTTTAGTGTTTGGCGCCATTGGTAAAAGCGTGGCATTGTTTGGTTACCAGCAGTGGTTATCTATACTGTTAGGGATACTCATTATTTTTTTTATTATCCTGCCCAAACGCATTGCTTTATTTAAAAAAAATAATATTGTACTTCAGTTTCTGGAAAAATTACGGGCTTCTTTAGGGCAACTTTTTTTGAAAAAAAATTACGCTTCTTTATTTTCAATAGGATTATTAAATGGCCTGTTGCCATGCGGTTTAGTGTATATGGCAGCAGCCGGTGCTGTGGCCACCGGTGATATAGTGCACAGTATTTTTTTTATGGCATTTTTTGGGTTAGGCACACTGCCTATGATGTGGAGTATTGCTTTTTTTGGCAATTATGTAAGCATTGGTATCAGGCAGAAAATTCGCAAAGCGTATCCTTATATGATGATGTTGATGGCCTGCTTGCTTATTTTAAGGGGTATGGGTTTGGGCATTCCGTATATAAGCCCTAAAGTTAATGTTGAGAAAAAAGAAGTACTGCGTTGTTGTACAATACCTGATTAAATTCAGTGAATGGTATGACGGCGATTTGTAAAAACTGAGATAAATAAAAGTATTTTTATTTTATTTATGATTATTAAAATTGAATACAAACCATTTATTGTTAGTTAAATGACCAATAGTTACATATCTAAGTTAGATCAGTATCACCACGAACATCTTACCTGGGAGAGGATGCTTGATTTTTTTAAACAGGAGAATGCGTTTTTAAAGACCCGTTTGTCGCAGGTATTAGACCGTAAAATTGACAAGGAGTTTCTTGCCCTGGCGGAACAATTTCAAAACCAATTTATAATAAAAGATGATTTTATCGATGAATTAAAACACGATATTAATGAAATGGAAAGATCAGTAAAAGAAAGTACGGTTGCGTTGAAAATTGTACCAGATATAAAGGCAGAGGCAAAGCATAATAAATTACGCAACGAAATGGAGTATTTAGAAAAAAACTTTGCCCAGTTAAAAAATGAATTCAATAAATACCTGGTTTCAGTATTATAACAAGCTTTTAATTTAAAAGGGCAACTAATTTTTTCTCGTTTACAATAGAAATATTACCATCTTTAATCTCTATAAGTTTTTCACTTTTAAAATCACTGAGTGTACGTATTAGCGACTCAGTAGCAGTACCTGCAATATTGGCCAGATCTTCACGGGAAATATGCATTGAAAAAACAGCGTCGCCTTCTTTTTTGTATTTTTTCTGTAAAGTAATCAGCGCATCAGCCACTCTTTTTCTTAAAGAATTATAAGCAATGCCTAATAACTGTTCTTCCTTTTCAGAAACGTTTTTTGCCAGCAGCTGTATAAATTTTTTCTGTACACCGCTATTGGAATGCATCAGTTTTTCAAAATCTTCCTTTGATATTACGGTAATCTCGGCATCTTCAATGGCTTCTGCATTTTCTTTGTAAGCCGATTCTTCTAGCAGGGCAGTATAGCCCAAAAAATCGCCTTCGTTAAAAAGTCCCACGGTTAATTCTTTTCCATCATCATTGGTTTTAAAAGTTTTTACTTTACCTTTTTCAATGTAAAACAATCGTACAGGATGATTTCCTTCGGTATAAATAAGTTGTTTCTTTTTATAATGGTTTACGTTGCCACTTTCGGTAAGGTGCTGCAGGGCATTCTTTCCGCCAAACTCATTAAGCATTTGTTGTATACCGTCTGTATTGGCTTGGTATTCTTTTTTTAATAATTGCGCTTTACGCAGGCGGTTTTCAATTGCATTCAATAATTCTATATCGCTAAAAGGTTTGGTTATATAATCATCTGCACCCATTTCCATTCCTTTTCTAAAATCGCTGCGTTCTGCTTTAGCGGTTAAAAAAATAAAAGGTATGCCTGTTAATTCCGGATTTTTATTAATCAGGTGCAATACACCATAGCCATCCAGCACCGGCATCATTACATCGCAAATGATCAGGTCAGCTTTTTTTTGAAGGGCAATTTCAATACCTCGTTTTCCATTTTCGGCAGTAGCAACAGTGTAGCCTGCCAACTGCAATATCTCTGCTGTATTTTCTCTCAGTTCGTCATTATCTTCAATAAGCAGTAAATGGTTCATAAAAAAAATATTTCGTTTACAAAATTATGATGAAGTAAATTTAATAATAAATTCTGTTCCCTTTTCCAATTCACTGTTATAAGAAATCTGTCCATCCATTAATTCGATATACTTACTTACAATGTGAAGCCCTAAACCGGTGCCTTGTATATTAGCAGCATTAGTGCCTCTGAAAAAGCGTTCAAATAAATGCTCCTGGTCTTCTTTCGAAATTCCCAATCCGCTGTCTCTTACTGAAATAATAATTTCCTGATCATTAGCAGTGGTTGTTATTGTAATTGTTCCATTCTCTAAAGTAAATTTTATTGCGTTAGACAACAGGTTAAGAATTATGTTCCTCAATAGGGAAGGATCCAGGTCAACCACTTCGTTGCCATGATGTGTATAATTGATCCGCTGACCGCTTTTTACCAGATTTCGCATTTCTGCACAAACAGTTTCCAGTAATTCTTTAATATTAAAATGAGAATAGTGTGCAATAATTTTTCCATCTTCTATTTTGCCTATAGATAAAAATTCATTGAGCAAATCGGTAAGATTGCTCACAGATGTTTTTATACGGTTAATATGTTTATCCCTGTTTTCCTGCTGAGCAGTTTCGGTATATTTTGCCACTAAAGATGCAGAGGAAAGTATAGTGCTTAATGGTGTTCTGAATTCATGCGAAGCCATTGAAACAAAACGGCTTTTTAAATCGCTCAATTCTTTTTCCTTGCTTAATGCTTTGGTCAGTTCTTCTTTTGAATTTTGTAATTGTAATAACGTTTCCTGTAACTGCTCTGTGCGTAATTCTACTTTTTGTTCAAGGTCATTATTCAGTTCTTCTATCTTTAAATTAATATCTGCCAGCTGCTCTTTTTGCTGAATAACAGCATTTTCAATTTCCTTTCGTTTGGTTATATCACTAATAAATGCGATGGCAAAATTTCCATCATCAGCAGTGTAATGGCTTAAACTTATTTCTACAGGTATTTCTGTACCATCTTTTTTTACTCCAAACAAATCTTTACCAATACCCATTGGCCTGCGTTCAGGTTTTTTACTGTAATGGGCCAGGTGCTGGGTATGTTTATGATGATACCGTTGTGGAATCAACGTTTCAACTGGTTTACCAATTATATCGTCAGGCGTTTCATATCCAAACTGCAACAGTAAAAAATTATTAGCAAGTATAATTTCACCCCTGGCATCAATAACCAATATGCCCATTGATGCATATTGAAACAGGGCTTCAAATTTTTCTTTTTCTTTTAAAAGATTATGTGCTGAAGTAGATATTAATTTGTTATATTTTTCCACTTTTTATTTTTAAGCATGCCGGCAAAGTATTAAACCAATTAGATATTGAATCTATCCGGTTAAAAAGCTGTCAGGTTGAGCCCGTCGAAACCGGTGCGATATTCATCCCGCCTTTGACATCCGCCTGTGGCGGAGACAGTATTCTTTCAATGTCTAATTGGTATTATTATTAGTTATTAAACAAAAATATTGGGGTAGATAGCTACATAGCGCTGTGGCACCACAATAATTTAGTAATATTAAAATTACAACAATACAAACAGATAGAGGAAGATAAAAAATAGAAACAATGAATTTTACAAACCTCCGTAATAATCATAGCCTCTTTCGTACCAGTAATCGGGTGGTCTTTCGTTACTGAAAAAGATAGTACCAATTCGTTTAAGGTGTTTTACGCCGTATTTAACAGGAATGATAAGCCGTAATGGATAACCCTGGTTCGCAGGCAATGGTTTGCCATTCATTTCGTAGCAAAGAATTGTTTGCGGATGTAAAATACTTTTACTGTCGATGCCTACATAATATTTTTTATCAGGCGTGTTCATACCCACATAGCCAAGATGTGTTTGGTTGTTAAGATTATACCTTGCAGCAAAGTCGCTGAATTTTACACCGCCCCAATGCGTAACCTGGCTCCAGCCCTCAATGCATTTAAAATCAAAAATAATTTCGGTTTTAGGTAATGCTTTTATTTCTTCTAGAGAAATTAAAACGGTATCGCCTGCGTTGCGAACTACCTGTAATTTCCATTTGGTAGCATCAAAGTCGGCACTCATACCTTCATCGCCATTCTTTCTTACTTTAACCGCTGCGGCCGAAGGGGGATAGGTTTTTGTTAGATGATTATCGCTGAAAACAGAAGAAAATATTTTTTCATTAGCATTTAAAACAGTTCGCAATGGTTTGGGTGTACCGTTATCTGCAGGTTGTTTATAAATCCATTTCCATATAGCAATGCAGGAGGCAATAAACAAAAAGAAAAATAAAAAAGAGATCAGTGTTTTATTTCTTACTCTTTGTGATGAAATTATTTGTGTATTATCATTGTCCATTTGAATTAATTTGATGAAGGGTTACTAATTTAGTGGAGTCTTCAGGAGTTTCTCCGCCAGCTAGCGGAGGCGGAGGGGACTTCCTCGTCTCAAACCCTCTTACCATTCCTGCAAAATTATTCCATCCGGCAATTATCACCTGTACAACATGCACTAAAAAGAAAAGGCAAAATAAAATAGTTAAAATAAAGTGCTCTGCTCTTGCCCATTCGTAACCACCTAATGCGGTACACAACCAATATAATTGTACTGGTTTAAAAATAGCAAGTCCGGTTAATAAAGAACCAAGCCCCATAAAAATTACGCCGGTATATGCAATACGTTGTGCAGCATTATATTTTTTTTGTGGAGGCAATCCTTTTTTTATGTGCAGGTCGTGCAGTAAAACTAACCAGGCTTCTCTTAAAGATTTTTTATTGGGAAAAATGAGTTTATACTGTTTAGAAAATAATAAATACACAACATACAATAAGCCATTAATGGCAAACAGCCACATAAAAACAAAATGTAAATTCATTCCTTCGGCCAGGCGAAAAGGAATGTTCAATGCTTTATTAAAAGAATCAGGAAAAAATTTTAAAATTGTTTTATCACCCCAGCCTAAACGGTACACATCATTGGCCCAGTAAATTAACATGCCGCTCCAGATCATTACACCCAGCACCGGAAAATTTATCCAGTGAAACCATCGTATGGCCAACGGATGTTTTTGTATAATTTTTTTCTCGGCCATTAAAGTTGGTATTTGAAATTCCGAATTTTAAATTAACTCACTAAGTTTTTACAGGGATTAGATTTTAAAATTTCAAATCCAGAATTAAAAATTCAATTATTTCTTTGGATAAAATACTAAACTGGCCGAGTTCATACAATACCTTAAGCCGGTGGGTTTTGGGCCGTCTTCAAAAACATGACCTAAATGAGCGCCACATCTATTGCAGTTTACTTCTGTGCGTTGCATACCAAAGCTATTATCGGTTACATCTTCTACATTAGCTTTTGATATGGGTTGCCAAAAACTTGGCCATCCTGTGCCGCTGTCAAATTTTGTGGCAGAACTAAATAATTCCTGATCGCAGCAAATGCATTTGTAAATACCTGTTTTATGATTATCCCAGTATTTACCGGTGTAAGCTGCTTCTGTACCTTTTTTTCGGGTAACCTGGTATTGCTCAGCAGTTAATTGTTTGCGCCACTCAGCATCCGTTTTTTTTACGGCATAAGTTTTTGTTTGGGCAGATGAACAGCCTGACAATAATATGAGTGCCGCCGCCAGTATATTTTTCATAAATTTTATTTGAAATAGATACGCAGGATGAACAATTTTAGTTTTAACAGCGCTAAACTTTTAACAAACTTTCGTGTTAACAAATTTAAACTATAAATTTATAAAGAAAAAACCTTTTACACCAATGGGAATATTAAATCAGATTGCAGAATACCTGTATTTAAAAAAGAAAGATCCCAATGCGCCACGTACGCAATGGATGAAATATATGCATGGCATTAACCGGCTTTCTCTTTTACTTTTTTTACTGGCCATGATAATACTGGCAATAAAATTACTGCGTTGAAGAAGTAAGGAAATTGTAAATACTTTTAGCAGCGTTGGCAGATGCATGTCCACCCTGGCTTAATAAATTTTTTAAAGCAGCGTAATCTTTTTTAAGCTGTTCCTGTTTTTCTTTACTGTTTAATATGGTATCCAATTCTTTTGTAAGATTTTCCACCGTAAGATCGTCCTGTATTAATTCCTTCACCACTTCTTTATCCATTATTAAATTTACTAAGCCAATATATTTTATTTTCACCAGGCGCTTTGCAATTTGGTAAGATATTGAGCTGCCCTTATAACAAATTACTTCGGGCACTGCAAATAAAGCGGTTTCTAAAGTGGCGGTACCACTTGTTACCAATGCCGCTTTTGATTGTGCTAATAAATCGTAAGTTTTATTTACTACAGCAGATACATTGCTGTACGGCACCAGTAATTCGGTGTAAAAATTTTCATCCAGTCCCGGTGCTTTGGCAACAACAAATTGATAACTGGGAAAATGTTTTGCCACTTCCAGCATGATGGGCAGTTTTTTTAAAATTTCCTGCTGGCGGCTGCCGGGTAAAAGTGCAACAATGCCGGAATTAGAAATTTGTAATTGGGAATTAGGGAAAGTTGTAGCAGTATTTTGATCCGGTAATTCCAAATTCCTAATCCCAAATTCCTCAATCACTTCCACCAGCGGGTGCCCAACATATTCCACTTCGTAATGCCATTTTTTATAAAAATCTTTTTCAAAAGGCAGGATGACAAGCATTTTATCCACGCTTTCTTTTATGCCTTTTACCCTGTTCTCTTTCCATGCCCAAACCTGCGGCGAAATATAATAGATGATTTTTATGCCCTGCTGCTTTGCCCATTTTGCAATGCGTAAATTAAAACCGGGGTAATCAATCAGTATCAATACATCAGGTTTATGCGCCAGAATATCTTTTTTGCAAAAATCGATATTGCGAAAAATTGTACGCAGGTTTTTTATCACTTCTATAAAACCCATAAACGCCAGATCCCTGTAATGCTTTACCAATGTGGCACCTGCGGCTTCCATTTTATCTCCGCCCCAGCAACGGATGCCTGCAGCAGCATCCAGTTTACGCAACTCTTTAATAAGATTGCTGCCATGTAAATCGCCACTTGCCTCACCTGCTATAATATAATACTGCATAAATAATAATTACCGGTGCAATTTACTGCATTGTTTATTTAAATATACTTTGTTTAAAAAAGATTTCGTGGTTACCTGGTATTACATGCAGCTGCATTTAAACTACTGCCTTTATTAAAGCAGCAAGTATTTTTATCTTGAGCCAAAACTATAAAAAAAAGGTAGTTTTGGCTCAAGATAATTGTATAATCTTGAGCCAAAACCGTTAAAAAAACTTACTTTTGGCTTAAGATAATTGTAAGTAATGGAAGTAAATATTATAGGCAGAGAAGAAGAAAAGCTTTTACTGGACAGTATTATAGCCAATAAAAAAGCAGATTTAGCGGCGGTATATGGCCGGCGCAGAATAGGTAAAACTTACCTTATCCGCACCTATTTAAAAAAACATATTGCACTGGAGTATTCCGGTATTCATAACGTAGAAACTGCTGTACAGTTAGGAGGTTACTGCAGAGCAGTAGCCAAACAATTGAATAATAATATTGCCCTGCCCGAAGTAACTGATTGGTTTGCTGCATTTGATTTAACAGCCCGGTTGCTGCAAAAAAAAATACGCCGCAAAAAAGTAGTTTTATTTTTAGATGAGTTTCCGTGGATGCAAACACCCAAATCAAATTTTTTGGCTGCCTTTGAACAATTTTGGAACACCTGGGCCAGTAAACAAAATAATCTCGCTGTTATACTCTGCGGCTCAGCCGCCAGCTGGATGATACAAAATGTAGTACGAAATAAAGGCGGCCTGCACAACCGCATTACACAAAAAATTGCATTGCAGCCTTTTACTTTACATGAAACAGAATTGTTTTTAAAAAGCAGGAATGTACAATTAAACCGTTATCAAATTACACAATTGTATATGGCATTTGGTGGCGTGCCGCATTATTTGGAGCAGGCAACACCCGGCTTAAGTGCTGCACAAATTATTGATAAAACCTGCTTTACTAAAAATGGTTTTTTGTACAATGAGTTTACCGATTTATATAAAGCTTTATTCGATAGTGCCGACAGGCATTTTAAAGTAATACGGGCACTGGCTGCAAAACCCATGGGGCTTAGCCGCAACGAAATTATTAAAGTATGCAAATTGCAAAGTGGCGGCAGCACTACAGCCTTGCTGGAAGAATTGGCGGCATCGGGGTTTATTACGCCTTATATACCTGTTGGTAAAAAAAGTAAAGACAGTATTTATAAATTAACTGACGAGTACTCTTTATTTTATTTAAAGTTTATGGAAGCTAATCGCAGCGGCAGTAAAGGTATATGGGTACGCCTGAGCGATACACCCACCTGGAAAAGCTGGAGTGGACTTGCTTTTGAAAGTATATGCATGAAACATATACCTGCCATAAAAAAAGTGTTGGGTATTACTGGTATTTACAGCGAAACCGCCATTTGGAAAAGCCGTGGCAACAGCAGTAAAGGTGCTGCACAAATAGATTTAGTAATCAGCAGGCGTGATAACTGCATTAACCTTTGCGAAATAAAATTTTATGAAAACCAGTTTACTATTGATAAAAAATATGCTGCTTCGCTGCAGCAAAAAAAATATATTTTTCAGCAGGAAACCAAAACCCGTAAACATCTTTTTATTACCCTCATCAGCAGTGTGGGTTTGCAGGCTAACGAACACAGTATTGGATTGATTGACCAGCAAATCACTTTAGATAATTTGTTTGTTCCTTTGCAAAAAGAAGGATAACATCCTGAGCCAAAACCCTGTTTTTTTATGAGTTTTGGCTCAGGATGTTTTGCTGCAAAATTAACAGTTGATATTGATTGTTTGAAAATATTACACTTTTACCGCTTCAATAATTACACTTTCCATTGTTACCATTTTGCCATTTAATTCAAAATCGGGCTCCTGTTTTTCTATGGCTTGTGCAATGGTAAAACCATTTTGTGCAAGCAATTGCGTTGCATCCTGTTTACTAAACATATTAAAACCGTATTTTGTAAAAGGGTAATTTATCATTTGCCGCTTTGGCCGCAGGGTAATAATAAGTTTTCCTTTGTGTTGTAACACCCTTTTTATTTCATCAAGAATTTTAATGCTGTCATCCCAAAAATAAATGGTGTTGATGGTAAATATTTTATTGAAACTTTCATCGGCAAAGGGAAGTGTAATACCATTAGTTAAAACAAATTTTGCCTGCCCGTTTTTTATCCATGTGTCATTTATTCTTTCCGCCTCGGCAATCATTACATCCGAAAAATCGGCACCGGTGTATTGTATGCTGTTATGCTGCTGCAAAATTTTGTTTATAAAAAACCCATTGCCCATACCAATTTCTAAAATGTTATCGGCTGCTGTGGCATTTACTATTGCAAGTGTATCTAAGTTGATATGTACATTACCACGGTTCATCCACTCACCGGTTTTTATTCCTTCTTCACCAGTGGGTTGGCGGAGTTGAGCGGCAAGTTGCTGAAGGGATTGTTCGTCCATGAGAAGATTGTTTGGAATTTTTTTATGAATCAGGAACTATTTTATTGGTAATCTTCTATCTTGAATTTTTTGTTAATTTGTAAGGTCTTACCATTAACCTTATTTATTGAAATAAGATTTGTGCTTAAAGCCATCCCTGTTCCTAAATCTTTTACTTCTGCTTTTATTCTAATTTTCTTTTTTGTATCAATCAATTCCTGCCTGCGATAAATCTTTATTTTTTGATAATCATTATTAGTGAAATAAACTTTAATAATAGAATCGTCATCAAGCTTTAACTCAATATATGGGCTGTATAATAAATTTTGAGCTTTCAGCGTTTCATACATTTTTAAAAACCTCAGATCATTTGAATCTAACAGTTTACGATTAACAGTATCTGCATATACCTTTACTTTTTCAATAATACTGTCCGGCTGATTATAGAAACTGCCAATTCGAAACCAGCTGTAGTACAGATCTCCTTCAATCAATTTATTATTTTGTTGATGAGATTTACAACTTGTAAATAAAATAATAACTGAAAATAGTATGGTTGATGAACGTAATGGCATATAGATTAATGCTGGAATATAAATATACGAAGCATTATACTATCTTTAAAATTGATTAATATAGTTTTAAACTATCAGTAATAAATAAAGACAATCAATCTACGCTGCAATAAAAATTCAGTAAAGAATAAAAAGTTGAAGAGTGCGACGCCACCGCAGCCAAATAGAATTAATAAAGCCCGGCTCAAAAAAATGAAAACATGATCTTCTTTATTTCCCCCTTCAGGGGATAGGGGTTTTATTTCTCAAACACCTCAATCGTTGCATTAATTCCTCTTTCGGTAATGGCATCGCATTGGGGTTTTAATATTTCGTAGCTGCCTTCTTTTACGGCGTATTTGCCTTTGGTGTGGATGATCATGCTGCATTGTTCGGCCTGCTCTTCGGTATGGCCACAAACTGCCATCAGGGTTTCTATCACCCATTCAAAAGTATTCACTTCATCATTCCAAACAATTAGCGAACTGGTTTCGTCGGATGAGGTTAATACATCGGTGTACTCCCAGCTTTTTATTTCGGTATGTGTTTTTACTGCAGCCATGCTAACACAAAAATAATATCATTTTTTTATAAAACAGCGCAATGCAACATTTAAGGCACAATAATTGTCTGAATATGCAGTTACAATACTGTACCAAAAAAATTACCAAATACAATGCTGCGGCTCACCAGGCGAAAAAAAGAAGGCACCGAACCACCTGCAAAAAAGCAGGCCGTTGTATTGCCTTTGCATACGGCCAACCGCAGCTTAGATTTTTTGGTGGAGCTGATAAAAAAAATACGCCCCGATAACCCCCGCAGAATTGAAGAAGCCGAATTAAAATTTAAAGCGGTAATGTACCAGATAGGGCAGGAGCGTATGTCTTTATTTTCTTTACGCAAAGCATTACTCACCCAGTTTTTAAAAACCAATATTGTTACCGCACTTACCGAAAGTGGTATTGTAAGCAGCCGGGGTTTTGTGCAGGAGCTGCAGGGTAAACTAAAACATAAAATATTACCGGCACTGCAAAGCCCCGATAATTTTTTATACGTTATCAATAAAATATTTTATAAAAAAAGCGATCATATTTGGGTAGAAGGTATGGACCCGGAGTTGTGGAAACAGTTTTTTGAAATGCTGGGCATACAAATTAATCTTACCGAACCGGCGCTGATAAAGCAATTACAGCAATCGCTGCAGTTATTAAGTTACCGCATTACCACGCTGGGTTTAGAAAAAGAAATGACGCACCGTTACGAAAATATTGATGATGCTATTTATCCTTTTTTAGAACAGAACCGTTTGGTGAATGACTATTTAAAAATTTACCAGGCTGGCGGTAACGCAGAGTCGCAGCGGATATTGCTGGGTAATATTACCGAGGCATTGCACAATTGCAACCAGAGCATTCAGTGGATAAGGGACCAACGTAAAACTTATGGTACCAGCCTTGCACAAACTTATATACTTACCAGGTTGCAGCAGCAAATTAACCGCCTGTTTATAATTATTGATGTGCTGGACAGTGATAACGCATTAAACACCGAACGCTTTGCTGATTATTTTAAAACTGTAGTGCATAACGAGAACAAAAAAAATTCGGTAAGAGAATTTTTAAGTGAAAACACCGGGTATTTAGCGTACCAAATTGCAGAGCATGGCGGCCGCACCGGCGAAAGATATATTACCACCACCCGAAAAGAATTTTGGAAAATGTTTTGGAGTGCTGCAGGCGGCGGTATAATTATTTCTTTTATTGGCATAATAAAAAACCTGCTGGGTAAAATGAAACTGGCTCCTTTTTGGCAGGGCTTTTTATACAGTACCAATTATTCGCTGGGGTTTATTTTAATACAGGATACCAACAGCACACTGGCTACTAAGCAGCCGGCATACACGGCAAATAATGTGGCCAGCTCTTTTGATGTAGAAAAAATTGGCGAACAGCCCGACTTACGCAACCTTGCTATAACGGTTGCAAGAGTAAGCCGTACCCAACTGGCATCTTTTGCAGGTAATTTAATGGTGGTTTTTCCGCTAACCTATTTACTGGCATTTTTATTTTTTGAAATTACCGGAACAAAAATTGCCGAAGGCGCAGCGGCACATAAATTACTGGTAGATCAGCAGCCTTTTCACAGCCTGGCATTATTGTATGCCTGCTTTACCGGCTTTTTTTTATTTGCCAGCGGTTTAATTGCAGGCTATGTAGAAAATTATGTGGTGTACGGCAAAGTTGGCGACCGCCTCCGCAGCCTGTCTTCTTTTAAAAATACTTTTAGCGAAAAAAGACGTTATAAAATTATCCATTACATCGAAAATAATTTGGGTGCACTAACGGGTAACATTGCCCTTGGTTTCTTTTTGGGTATGGCAGGTTTTTTCGGTTATATCTTTGGCATCCATTTCGATATCCGGCACATTACCATTTCTGCTGCCAACACTGCTATTGGCTTTTTTGGTATGAACAACAGTATATCCACCAAAGAACTGTGGTACACCCTTGCCGGTGTGTTTAGCATTGGCTTTTTAAATTTTGCAGTAAGCTTTAGCCTGGCATTTTTTGTAGCCGTAAAAAGCCGGGGCATCCATTTAAAAAATTACCCCGAGTTTATTGGTATTATGTGGCGCTACTTTAAAAAATATCCCCGGGATTTTATAAAAGCACCTGCGGTGCGTACGGCAAATCAATTAAAATAATTTTTTTGGGACGGGCTTTATGCCTTTGTGGAGCTGCGGTGGCGTCGCACTCTTGTACAGTTGTTCTTTATTGAAATTTTATCTAAGCGGAACCACAAACACTAAAAACTAAAATAATTGTTAATAAATCAAGTGAGAGTTTGGGGTTTATACGATTACAAAATATTTTTCGTTACACCACCAATCCTAATAAAATCTTCCTTAAAAAACACACATGAAAATAATAAAAACATTATTTAGCATTTTTTTTATTTTGTTTTATTCTTCAGCTATTTCTCAATCAGATTCTTTGTCAAATGACCAAATTGTTCTTCAGCTTAATATTGTAACATTCGAAAGTGAGAAAATTGTTACAACTGTTCACCTTAGAAATACCGCTGACAATAAGACGAGAAGTTTTAAAACTGATAATAAAGGAAAAATAAGCTGTAATGTACAAATTGGGGGAAATTACGTTATTTCGATTACCGATTCAGACGATTCCTATGAATATACTATTCCAGATTCGGACGGAGTACCATTAATTTTTAATTTCAAATACAATCTTCAGCAAAAATCCATTTCAACAGTCGTTATCAAAATTTTTAACAATGAAATTCTGAAAGATATTTTAGTTGATGCAAAAAATGACTCAAGACAAATTTTGAGAATAAAAAATGATACAGTACATTTTCTTATTTCAAAGGGGAGAAATTATCTTGTTCAGGCAGCTGGAGTTGAAATTAAAAACAATTTTATAAAATTTGATGGCACTTATAATAGCGCATTTAGTTACGTATTATACTTCAGTGACGAAAAGCATGCAGAATTAATTGCAATAGATAGTTCTCAATCTGTTCTCAATATAGTTTATAAAAATCTTTATAATAAACCCGTAAAAGGTGAAGTAATTACAATAGAAGGTAAGAAGCATGGTACTAACTATAAAATAAGGACTTCCACAAACGGTAGCAGTTTGGCAATATTGCCAGCAAACGATTATTATACTGTATCCTTAAAATATTTTCCAAATGTCTTTAATATTAATATCGAAAAGGAAAATAGCATAATTCTTGCCAATAATCTATTATTAAATTACCCCAGTCCGCTAGAATTTGAAAAGCAAAAAAAGGAAGAGGCAAAGAGGATTGCTAAACGGGATTCTTTATATAAAATATATGATAAACCTTTCGAATTAAATTATCTTGATCTTCAAAATGATTTATCTGCTCAGGCTTCCATTGACGCTGTAGAAATAGAAAAAGATTTGAATTATTTTAAGAAAAAAAATAATGTGGTTTGTGCGGTTTTAAACAGAAATAAATGGGCTTCTAAGATAATTGTAACTGATGTTACCGGAAGTATGTATCCCTATATGAAGGAAGTAGCACTATGGCATTTACTGGAAATGATGAATAAATCGAGATCTGATTATGTTTTTTTTAATGACGGGGATAATAAGCAGGACTATTTGAAAGTTATTGGTAAGACTGGAGGAGTATATACCAGTTTGAAAGGAGCACCTGATTCTGTAATTAAAACAATGCACAGAGCAATGAACAATGGAAATGGCGGGGACACTCCGGAGAATGATATTGAAGCATTATTGACGGCAACAAAATTGAAAGAACCAAATTCAGAATTACTTTTGGTTGCAGATAATTTGAGTGGCATTAAAGATATCTCTCTTATAAATGAAGTTAAATTACCCGTTAGAGTTATTCTTTGTGGTGCACAAAAAACTTGGATTCATTCTGATTATCTTGAACTTGCCTATAAAACCGGAGGCAGTATTCATACAATTGAAGAAGATTTATTCACATTGTCTAAATTGCATAATGGAGAAACTATAGTAATCGGTGGGATCTCATATAAATTTGAAGGTGGACGATTTTTTCTTATAACTTCACGATTATAAATTATATCCGGAAATATTAAAATTTTATCGATGATTTTCTTGCCCTATTTTTAGTTTGCTGTGTCATTGGTTTTTTTACACTATTCATTTTCAATCTAAACTTTGTAACCGTGAAACCCTGTTGTTTTGATATCTTTTAATTAGGGTACTGTTGCAGTTGGAATTATTTTACATTTTCTTCTCCTTATTACTGCCCCGGAATAAACTAACTAATAACCAAAACAATGGCCAAATAATTAGTAACATAATTGACTGGCATAGTAAAATCATAAGGCCGGGTATTCTTTCCGTAAATAAAATTAACGATGGAAATAATACAGCCGGGTAGAATACATAATATAATATGCCATCGCTTACAAGATTATTCGTTGACCAGTAACTGTAAACTGTTGCAAGAACTACATAAACTAAAGCAATATAGAATGCCAGTTTTTTATTCGATAACCTTCTTTTTATCACTTGCCGGTTAGTTGGTTAATAATCTCCGCCTTGTTTCGTGTCTCACGAAACATTCGCCGCAATCTTCGCTTCTGTTAGATTGTAATGCTATTTAGCAATCAAATAAACACACTGTAATTATTTGAAATTGGGTTATAAACTTGCATTGCTTTTATATTTTCTGACAAAGTACCGAAGCGAATGGTTCGTGAGACACAAACCAAGGCTGGCAAAAAACCAGGCGAATTATTTCATCAATGCTAAACCTTTTTCCAAACTGTCCTTCCACTCAGGAATACCAATACCAAAAGTATTTTTTATTAAACCATTGTCTATAACGGAATATTGTGGCCGCTTTGCAGGTGTGGGATATTGAGATGTGGGAATTGGGTTGACTATGCAGTTACTGCCGGCTAATTCTTTTATGGCTAAAGCAAACTGGTACCAGCTTATTATGCCCTGGTTGCAATAATTAAAAATAGTATTATGGGGAGTAATAGGCGAATGGGGAATAACAGCAACAGGATTTTTTTGAATGATTACCATTATTGCATGAGCTAAATCGGCTGCATAAGTAGGGCAACCCAACTGATCATTTACCACATTAATACTTTCTCTTTCCTTCATTAACCGCAACATGGTTTTTACAAAATTATTTCCATAAGAAGAATATACCCAGGATGTTCTTATAATAATTACTGATGGATTATTTTGTAAAGCCAGCTCTTCGCCTTTTAATTTTGACTGGCCGTAAATACTTATCGGGTTAGTAGCATCGGTTTCGGTATAGGGCTGTTGGGCAGTGCCGTCAAAAACATAATCGGTGGAAATATGTATGAGCTGCACATTAAATGTTTTACAAACAAAAGCCAGGTTGGCAACCGCATCCGCATTTATTGCAAAGGCTTTTTCTTTTTCAGTTTCTGCTTTATCTACTGCCGTGTAAGCCGCACAGTTTATGCAAAAATTTATTTGGTGATTGGTAAAATATTTTTTTACTACTTCGCTATCATTTACTGGTAACTCTTCTTTACCTGCAAATAAAAAATTGTATTGCGGATATTGTAAGGCCAATGCCCGAAACTCTTTTCCAAGCTGGCCATTAGCACCTGTAACTAATATTGTTTTATCGGCTGCCATTTAAAATTTTAGAAAGTAAAATTATTAATACAATTATGCAACACCGGATGCTTCAAATCTTTTTCGGAAATAATTGCTTTGTCAGCAGGTATTTGCCAGTTGATATTTAATGCGGCATCATTATACATTATGCCGCCTTCAGTTTCTTTATGATAAAACTCATCGCACTTATAAAACACTTCGGCAGTTGAGCTAATTACAGAATACCCATGTGCAAAACCCTGCGGTATCAGTAATTGTTTTTTATTGGCAGCAGAAAGTTCCAATTCAAATACTTTACCATAAGTAGGAGAGCCTTTGCGAATATCAACTGCCACATCTACAATAGCACCGCTTAAAACCCTTATTAATTTTATTTGCGCATGTGGATTTAACTGGTAATGCAAACCACGTATTACACCATAAGAGGATTGGGCCTGGTTATCCTGTACAAATTTTATTGCTACGCCTTCGGTAGAAAAAGTATTTTCATTATAACTTTCAAAAAAATAGCCACGGCTGTCTTCAAACACTTTGGGTTCAAAAACCATCAGGCCGGGGAAATCTGTTTTAACAAAAGGCATTTGTGTAATTTATAATGAATAATTTATAATGGATAATTTTTGCGTCTTATATATGGTGAAATAGCCTGATGTTATTTGAAAATAAAAAATTATACATTATCAATTATAAAATTATCCATTTTTACTTGCTGTACAATTTTTTAAAATACTGAATAGTTTCAATCAATCCATCTTCAAATTTTTTAGTGGGCTGGTAGTTCAATAATTTTTGCGCTAAGGAAATATCGGCTAAAGAATCTCTTATATCACCGGCTCTTGGTTCCCGGTACGTTGCAGCAAAATCACTATCCAGTTGTTCCTGGCATATTTTATACAATTGATTTACAGTAAATCTTTCCCCAATGGCAACATTGTAGGCTTTGTTAAATGCTTCGTTATTATCTGTAAGCATTCCTTTAATATTTATCTGCACTGCATTATCAACAAAAGTAAAATCTCTTGTTTGTTCGCCATCGCCATTTATATAAACCGGTGTACGGTTAATAATTCCTTTTACAAACAAAGGTATAACGGCAGCGTATGCCCCATCAGGATCCTGCCTTGGCCCAAAAATATTAAAATACCTGAAACCCATTATGTTTAAACCGTATGCCTGGCCAAAAACTTTTGCATATAATTCGTTGGTTCTTTTTGTAACGGCATAAGGCGATAAGGCATTGCCAATTTTGTCTTCCTGCTTGGGTAAAGTTTGCTCATCGCCATACACACTTGATGAAGAAGCGTAAACCATTTGTTTTACGCCTTTATCAACAGCTGCCTTCATAATATTTACGGTGCCGGTAATATTTACTTCGCTAAAATAAACGGGTTCTTTCATACTGCGTGGCACACTGCCCAATGCAGCCTGGTGGCTGATATAATCAATGCCATCGCATGCCTGCAAACAAATTTCTGTATTGCGGATGTCTCCATTAATAAATTCAAAAGCAGGGTATTCTTTTAAAACGGTTAAATTACTTTCAAACCCATTTACTAAGTTATCCAGCACCCTTACTTTTTTTGCACCATGCTTTAATAAATATTCTGCAATGTGGCCACCAATAAAACCTGCGCCACCCGTTACTAAAAATGTTGAGGCACTTAAATCTTGTGTATGAAAATTATCCATTATAAATTATTAATTATTCATTCCTGTTTACAGGCTCCAATACTTTCTGCTGCTTATCTTTCCCCTGTAAATGCCTTTTAAATCTGCAATCATTGCATGGGGCTTTGTGATAGAACTAAAATACGCATCATCTAATTTTTTATAATCGTTATGCGGAACAGTTACAATCACCGCATCGTAATCATTACTAAGTTGAGGTGTTAATTCAAAACCATATTCATGTTTAAGTTCTTTACTTTCTGCATGTGGGTCGGCAACATCTACATTAAGCGAAAATGATTTTAATTCTTTTACTACATCCGCTACTTTACTGTTTCTGATATCGCTTACATTTTCTTTAAAAGTGGCCCCCATTATTAAAACTTTAGCAGCTTTTATATTGCTGTTGTTTTGAATAATATGCTGCAGTATTTTTTTAGCCACATATCCTGCCATGCCATCATTAATTACACGGCCAGCTAATATTACCTGGCTCTCGTAACCCAATTCTTTTGATTTGTGGGTAAGATAATACGGATCAACACCTATGCAATGTCCTCCTACAAGCCCGGGTTGAAATTTTAAAAAATTCCATTTTGTGCCTGCCGCTTCTAAAACTTCAAACGTGTTAATATTCATTCTGTCGAAGATGATGCTGAGCTCATTCATCAATGCAATATTTAAATCACGTTGGGTATTCTCGATAATTTTTGCAGCCTCAGCCACTTTTATGGATGATGCTTTGTGCACACCTGCTGCAACTACCAGCTCATATACTTTTGCAATTGTATCCAAACTTTCGGCATCGCAACCACTCACTACTTTTACAATACTTGATAAAGTATGTTCTTTATCTCCCGGATTAATTCTTTCCGGCGAATAACCTAATTTAAAATCAGTAATATTTTTTAAGCCACTTAATTTTTCAAATATGGGTAAACAATCTTCCTCGGTACAACCGGGGTAAACTGTACTTTCAAAAATTACATAATCCCCTTTTTTTATTACTTTGCCAATGGTTTCGCTGGCTCTTTGCACCGGTATTAAATCAGGAACGTTATGTTCATCAACCGGAGTAGGTACCGCAACTATAAAAAAATTAGCTTGTCTTAGTACATCCAGATCATTTGTAAATTCAATATCGCAGCCATCAAATGCACTGCTCTCCAATTCCTGGCTGGGGTCAATTTTATTCCGCATCATTTCCACACGCTTTGCATTAATATCAAAGCCAATTACTTTTATCTTTTTTGCAAACTCCAGCGCAATGGGCAAGCCTACATAGCCTAAACCTATTACGGCTAATTTTTTTTCTTTATTTAATAACGATTGATACATTTATAATGAGTAATTAAGAATGAAAATAATGCATGATTAATTTTTGCGCTCAAATTGTTTGGGCAATTTATATAATTCTTCTGTTGGTAAATTTTTAAAATAATCGTATGTAATCTTTAATCCTTCTGCCCTTGCAACTTTAGGTTGCCAGCCTAATAATTCCCTTGCTTTTGTAATGTCTGGTTGTCTTTGTTTAGGGTCGTCGGTAGGTAATTCTTTATAAACAATTTTTTGCTTTGTGCCCGTGAGTTTAATAATTTCTTCTGCAAAATCTTTTAAAGAAATTTCATCCGGGTTGCCAATGTTTACCGGTTGTGCATATTCACTCATCAGTAATTTATAAATGCCTTCAACCAAATCATCTACGTAACAAAAACTTCTTGTCTGACTGCCATCGCCAAATACAGTTAAATCTTCGCCACGTAAAGCCTGGCCAATAAATGCAGGTAATGCCCTGCCATCATTTAACCTCATGCGTGGGCCATAGGTGTTAAATATTCTTATGATCCTTGTTTCTACATTATGAAAAGTATGGTAGGCCATGGTTATCGCTTCCTGAAAACGCTTAGCTTCGTCGTACACACCACGTGGTCCAACGGGATTTACATTGCCCCAATATTCTTCTGTTTGTGGATGTACTAACGGATCACCATAAACTTCGCTGGTACTGGCTACTAAAATTCTTGCATTTTTTGCTAATGCCAATCCTAAACAATTATGTGTACCTAAAGAACCAACTTTTAAAGTTTGAATAGGGATTTTCAAATAATCTATCGGGCTTGCAGGTGATGCAAAATGTAAAATATAATCCAGCTTGCCGGTTACATGAATAAATTTGGAAACATCATGATGATAAAATTCAAACTCTTTTAATTTAAAAAGATGTTCAATATTTTTAAGGTCGCCGGTAATTAAATTATCCATACCAATAACATGGCACCCTTCTTTAATAAATCTGTCGCAAAGATGGCTTCCTAAAAAACCTGCGGCGCCAGTAATTAAAATACGCTGCCCCCTCCCCCCCCTAAAGAGGGAACCTGACTCTGAAGTTTGTATTTCTTCTTCGTTACTCATAAACTATCTTTTTATAAAATCTTTACTAAATTTAGGGTGTTAAGCCCCTTTAGGGGTTTGGGGTAATACTGTTCTTCTTCCCACACTTACGTAATGAAATCCCATTTCTTCCATAAATTTCAAATCAAATAAATTTCTTCCGTCAAAAATTACTTTATTTTTTAAAAACGAAATTATTTTTTCAAAATCAGGGGTCCTGAATTCACTCCATTCTGTTGCAATAACTAAAACATCTGCATCTGCAAGTGCCTCGTATTGCCTTTCAGAAAAAGTTATGGTATTACCTAAAATTGCTTTCACATTACCCATAGCTTCAGGGTCATATGCATTTACTTCGGCACCTTCTTTTAAAAGTTCTTCAATAATGTACAGGGCCGGCGCTTCTCTTATGTCATCGGTGTTGGGTTTAAATGCCAAACCCCATAAGGCAATTTTTTTTCCTTTTAGATCATTATTAAAGTAAGCTTTTATTTTTGGCAGTAAATGCAGTTTTTGTTTTTCGTTTACATCCATTACCGCATTCAATATTTTAAAATCGTAATCAATTTCATTTGCCGATTGTACCAACGCCTGCACATCTTTGGGGAAACAACTGCCACCATAACCAATACCGGGAAATAAAAAACGTTTGCCAATTCTTTCATCGCTGCCAATACCTTTACGTACCATATCAACATCTGCACCCAACCGCTCACACAGTTGAGCAATCTCATTCATAAAAGTTATTTTAGTTGCCAAAAAAGAGTTAGCTGCATATTTAGTAAGCTCTGCACTTTTTTCATCCATAAAAATTATGGGGTTGCCCTGGCGTACAAATGGAGCATACAAATCAAGCAATATTTTTTTTGCTTTTTCACTTTCTGTACCAATAACCACACGGTCAGGTTTCATAAAATCATCCACCGCTACACCTTCTCTTAAAAATTCAGGGTTACTAACTATATCAAATTCAACAGTAGTGTTTTTGGCAATTGCTGCATGTACTTTAGCCGCAGTGCCAACCGGTACAGTGCTTTTATCAATAATAACTTTGTAGTCAGTAATTATTTTTCCTAAATCATCAGCTACACCTAAAATATATTTTAAATCGGCACTTCCATTTTCACCTGGCGGGGTGGGTAATGCTAAAAAAATTATTTGTGCATCTTTAACAGCATCTTTTAGCGATGTAGTAAAATGCAAACGGCCTTCTTTTTGATTGCGTAAAAATAATTTTTCTAATCCGGGCTCATAAATAGTTATTTGTCCGGCCGATAATTTATCAACTTTGGATTTATCTATATCAACACAAATTACATGGTTACCTGTTTCTGCAAAGCATGTGCCTGTAACTAAACCAACATATCCTGTACCTACAACTGCTATCTTCATATTTTATTTTGGGAGATTTTTAAATTATTTGTTTACAAACTCTAATACTTTACTTACTATAAAACTTTGCTGTTCTTCATCCAGCTCGGTATGTATGGGCAGGCTTATTACTCTTTCAGTAAGCCAGTCTGTTGTGGGTAAAATAAAATTACTGCCACCAAATGCATCAAACATTTTTTGGCGGTGTGCAGGTACCGGGTAATAAATCATTGAGGGTACACCGTTATCAGCAAGGTATTGGTGCAATGCATCTCTGTCAACGTCTTCTACCAATAAAGTGTATTGATGAAATACATGTTTATTATTTGCATCTCTAAACGGTACTGTTATCTTTTTATTATTTACAAAAGCATTGTCGTAAAAATCTGCTGCTTTTCTTCTGGCATCAATGTATTCATCTAAATGTTTCAGCTTAATATCTAATATTGCTGCCTGCAGGGTATCTAACCGGGAGTTGCAACCCACCACATCATGATAGTAGCGTTTGCTTTGTCCGTGTGAGGCTATCATTTTCAATTTTACAGCCAGCTCATCATTGTCCGTAAACATTGCACCACCATCACCATAAGCACCAAGGTTTTTGCTGGGATAAAAAGAAGTACACCCGATATGACCAATGCTGCCGGTTTTTTTTATAGTGCCGTCACTAAAAATATAATCATTACCAATTCCCTGGGCATTATCCTCAATTACAAATAAATTATGGGCATCGGCAATTTTCATTATCGCTTCCATATTGGCGGCATGACCGTACAAGTGCACGGGAACAATTGCTTTTGTTTTTGAAGTAATGGCTTTTTCAATGGCAGCAGGGTCAATACAAAATGTTTTAGCATCTACCTCAACAAAAATTGGTTTTATGTTTAGTAATGCGGCAACTTCTACAGTGGCAATGTAGGTAAAGGAAGGGGTAATAACCTCATCGCCGGGTTGCAAGCCTAACGCCATCATGGCAATTTGTAATGCATCGGTGCCATTTGCGCAGGGAATGCAGTGTTTGCTGCCATGGTATTTGGCAAGATTATCAGCAAAATCACTTACCACTTTTCCGCCAATAAAAACTGAGCTTTCTAAAACATTTATAACAGCAGCATCTACGGCCGTTTTTATTTTTTGATACTGTGTTTTAGTATCTACCATCTGTAAGGGCCTCATATTGCTTTTTTTAACGTGGGCAAAGATAGTATTCGGTAAGCAGTTGGCAAAGGGAAAAGGGAATTAGGAGTTGGTAATTTGAAACCTAGTCTGCCGACAGGCAGGTTTAGAAAACAATGTGCTGTAACTGTTCAAACAGCAGATAATTGAATTTTAAAATTGCTATCGTAATAATCTTTTTTGTATAGATTTGTTACAAAATAACTTTTGAGTCAAATCTTTTATAATCTTTTTCTTTTTTTGTATTCGGCAGGTATCCGCATTGCTGCTTTATGGAACCCTAAAGCCAAAAAATGGGTAGAGGGGAGAAGAAATATTTTCGCCACCATTAATTCTAAACTCCCCACCCAAAACTCTAAACTGGTTTGGATGCATTGCGCCAGCCTGGGTGAATTTGAACAGGGCAGGCCTTTACTGGAAGCATTAAAAAATAAAAATCCTGCACAAAAAATTGTACTCACTTTTTTTTCTCCCAGCGGATACGAAGTAATGAAGGATTATAAAGGCGCCGATTATATTTTTTATTTGCCCATGGATAATTTTTTTTCAGCAAAAAAATTCATTAATGCCATCAATCCATCATTAGTGTTGTGGGTAAAATACGAATACTGGTTTTATTATTTGCAGGAATTAAAACGGCGTAATATTCCGGTGCTGTTAGTGTCAGGTGTGTTTAGAAAAAGCCAGCCGTTTTTTAAATGGTATGGAGGCATATGGAAAAAGATGCTGCAAAATTTCGATCATCTTTTTGTGCAGAACGAAGCATCCAAACAATTACTGCAAACCATTGGTATTAATCAAAACGTTACTATAAGCGGTGATACCCGATTTGACAGGGTTATTGAAATTGCTAAACATCAATTAGATGATAATATTATAAAAGCATTTTGCCAAAATCAAAAACTAATTGTTGCCGGCAGTACATGGGAAGATGATGAAATTATTTTAGCAGCTTATGGCGACGAAACCAACCATGAACAAAAAATAATTATTGTACCGCATGAACTGGATAAAGCACATCTTGACATGGTAAAAAAAATGTTTAAAAAATCCGTTTGCTATACCGATGTTCAGAATAATCCTTCTTTAATAAATTCAATTAACAATTACAATACTTTAATAATTGACTCAGTTGGCATGCTCAGCCGCCTGTACAATTATGGCCACATTAATTATATTGGTGGCGGATTTACCAATGACGGTATCCATAATATTTTAGAAGCCGCAGTTTGGGGTAAGCCCATCATTATTGGGGAGAATTACGAAAAATATTTTGAAGCCGTTGATTTAATTGATTGCGCTGCTGCAGAAAGCATCAGCGACGTAAACGAATTAAAAGAAGTGATGGATAACTGGCTTACTGATGAAATTGCTTATAATCAAAGTGGTAAAGCCGCAAAAGAATATGTGTATGCAAAAGCTGGTGCAGCAAATAAAGTGATGGGATACATTTATGTAAACCGTCTCCTCACCAATTGAATAAATTGTTTTACCGTCTCGTTGCCATCGCTCCAGCCAATTTTAGTTTTTAATTCTCTTTGTATCCAGTATTCTGCCTCGGGCAAAATAGAAAAACTGTTGATCGTTTTTATACTGCGTTCGTACATATTCTCATCGCCGCGGAACAATTCGTTTATGTACAAAAAACGGTCGTTAATACCAATCGCTTTTTTTAAATCTCTTATCGGCACTTCGGTTAACGAATCGCCTAAATCAATTTTAGACTGTTTTAATTTATCGTTTAAAGAAGCATTATTGGCGCCGGCAATTTCATTTATCTCTTTTTGCAAAACAGGTTTTGGCGGTAAATAATGTGCCAGTGTAGGAATGTCCTGTTCTTCTTCTTCAAAAACTATTGATGGCTTATTATGCACACTAATTTTTTGTATCGCCTCCGCATTGCGTTTTATTTCTTCCAGTTCGGCCTCTATTGCAGCTTCATCCACCTGCAAAACTTCTACTGTTTTTTCTTCCTCTTTCTTTGCAGCAGTTGCAATTGTTTGAGGAATATCTACACTGATGCCACCATTATTTTCCGGTGCATCATTAGCCTGAGCATGTGTAAGCTCTGCCTGCAGCATTTGAACGGTTAACAATAATTGGCCAGCAGTTGCATTGGCTGCGAACTGTTCCTGTAATTTTTTTATGAGTGTGTCCACTCTTTGCATTTATAATTATACTTTTGATGCCCTGTTAGTAAAACGGCTAAAAATTTAGTGGCCTAAGTTACAAACACAATTTTAAAAAAATATATAAATGTTTATAGAACCAAATTTTGGTGGCGAAAGAAGGGGCTGGATTGAAGTGATTTGCGGCAGCATGTTCAGTGGTAAAACAGAGGAATTGATAAGAAGATTAAAGCGGGTAAAAATTGCCAATTTAAAAGTAGAGATTTTTAAACCCGCCATGGATGTACGTTACGACGCTGAAAAAATTGTAAGTCACGATACCAACACCATACTTTCCACACCGGTAGAAAGTTCTCAAACCATTTTATTGCTGGCGCAGGATGTAGATGTGGTGGGCATTGACGAAGCACAGTTTTTTGATGCTGAAATTGGCAATGTTTGCGAATTGCTGGCATTAAAAGGCATTCGTGTAATTGTTGCCGGCCTCGATATGGATTACACCGGCAAACCCTTTGGACAAATGCCCGGCCTTTTGGCCAAAGCCGATTATATCACCAAGCTCCACGCCATCTGCGTAAAGTGCGGCAATATTGCCAATATCAGCTACCGTAAATCTGCCGAAGGCCCACAGGTTTTATTGGGCGAAATGGATATTTACGAACCCCGTTGCAGGCATTGTGCACAGGAAAAATAAATGTATTTTTTTGTTACGGCCATTTGATTTTTATGGCATTCCCGTACGTACGGGATTGCCACGCTCGGTTCAAAGGCATACCATTGGTCATCTTTAATTATGTTTTATTATAGACCATATTAAGTTTTTTAAATAGAAGATGATCCACTTTCAAAATTCACACTCATAAAAATTATTTGTTGCAAATGCATTAAGTTTGTGTACTTACAAATGAAACTTCTAGTATCCGCCATTTTTATTTTTTTTAGTTTTTGCAGTGTAGCGCAGCAAACAAAAATTGACACTCTCCTCACCCTCAATGCCAATTATAAAAAAGATGATTCCATAAAAGTTATTTATCTCAATGATATTTTTAAAGAATACAGCAGGCTTAACAATTTGCCAAAGCTGAAAGAATTTTCTGGCAAAGCAATTGAAATTGCACAAAAATTACCCCAATCATATTCTTTAACCCGAACCTATTTTCGCCTCGGGCTTTGCTACCATGGCAAATCGATGTACCTGCAGGCAATTGACAGTTATAACAAGGGTATTGAAGTAGCAAATAAAAGAAAGGATAAAAATAGTGCTGCTGGTTTTTATTTAAACCTTAGTGCATTATATCAAGCCATACCCGATTATACAAAAGCGCTGGAAGCCAGTGATAGTGCCGTTAACCTTTATAACCAAATGGGAGATAAGGATCAGGTAAGCAGTTGTTATATGAACATAGGTTCAATTTACAATGATTTACAAAAACCCGTGCAGGCTGTTGCTTATATACAAAAAGCACTTGCTGTTTTTATAAAAGCAGATGAAGGAATTAACTATGGTGTAAGTTCCGCATACCAGGGCATTGCGAGCAGTTACAGCAAAGCTACCGATGCAGAATTAATTACACTTGGTGTTAAGCCGGCAGAAAAATACCAGCAAAGTCTTATACTTTTATTTAAAGCATTGCAAGTGGCAGAAACTGTCGGCGATGCCGCCTCTACACAAATTGCGCCACTGCATAACGATATAGGAAAAGCCTATGAAAAAATGGATAATGGAAAACTTGCTTTAGCCTATTATCAAAAGGCATTAATACGCTACAATCAAACTTCCGAAGATAAAAATAGTATTGCTGATATTCTTTTTTCGATGGGTAATTTTTATGCCGATAAAAAGAATTACGACAGCAGCTTATTTTATTTAAACAAGAGTTTACAAATTGGTAAAGAAAATAAGTTGCTGCTAATACAACAGCAGGCATTGGAAAAAATAAGCAATGTGTATGAAAAAACCGGAAAGTTTGAAAGTGCTATTATTTTTTACAAAGATTTTATCAAAGTAAAAGAAGAAATTATAAATGCCGAAAAAGAAAAGGAAATAACCCGTAAACAGTTGCAAATTGATTTTGCCATAAAAGAAAACGATTACAAATTAGTACAGCAGGTAAGCGATGGAAAATTAAAGCAGCAACAATTACAAATTAGTTTAGATAAAAAAGTAAAAATATTTTTAGCTGTTGCTATTGCACTGGCATTAATAATAGGGGGCTTAATTTATTATGACCGCCGTAAAACAATAAAATTAAATACTGTTATAAACCAACAAAAAGCCGAACTGGAAAAACTGGGAACTGTAAAAGATAAAATTTTTAGTGTAGTAAGTCATGATATGAGGGCACCGTTAAATTCACTCATATCTTTTATTAATATTTTAGAGGAAGGAAATATTGCACCGGAAAAATTAAATTTATATGCAAAAGATCTAAAGCAAAATCTTAGCTACACTTCTTCGCTAATGAATAATTTGCTTAACTGGGCAGCATCGCAAATGCAGGGCTTTAAACCTGTAAAAGAAAATTTTGATGTATGGGCAATGGTAACCGAAGTAACTAACACATTGCAGCATCACTGGCAGCAAAAAGAAGTAACTATAGAAAATAATATTCCTGCAAACACATTTATACATGCTGATATAAATATGACGGCTGCCATTTTGCGTAATCTTATAAGCAATGCTATAAAATATTCTTTTAAAGAAAGTACTGTAACTGTTATTGCCGAACAGTATGAAACCGGTTGGAATATATTGGTACAAGATGCAGGTACAGGAATGCAGCCCGATCAACTTGCAGCGTTCAACATCAACACTCAACACCAAACAGAAAGTAAAAGAGGTACAGCTAACGAAAAAGGCACAGGGCTTGGTTTATTATTGTGCAAAACATTTACCTTGCAAATGGGTGGTAAAATAACTGCTTATACAAAAGATAAAGGCACCACTTTTAAAGTTTGGTTGCCGGTAAATAAATAATTTATCTTGAAAAAACTTTTTTATTTATCACATCTAATAAGGTTGCTTTGTATGCAGCACCAACAGGAATAATTTCTCCACCGCTTAATTTTATTTCACCTTCGGAAGTAAGTGCGGTAATGTGTTTAAGGTTTATAATAAATTGTTTATGCACCCTCATAAATTGTTCGGCAGGTAATTGCTCCTCCATATTTTTAAGGCTTATCAATGTAATATGTTTTTTTTGCTGCAGCATTTGCAACCGGCTAAAGTTACCCATGCTTTCTATAAAAACTAAGTCGCCGGTATTTATTTTGGTGTAGCCGTTATCTTCTCTTATAAAAAAATGATTGCTGGTATTTACCGGTGCAACTGTGTTTTCGATACTGCTATTTACAGCACTTTTTTTAAGTTCAATATATTCAATGGCTTTATTGGTGGCTTTCATTAACCTGGCAAGGCTAACTGGTTTTACAATAAAATCTATTACATCAAGATTGTAACTTTCTGCTGCATGCTCGGCATAAGAACTTATGAAAATAAAAACAGGAGCGTTCTGCAGGGTTTGTATCAATTCTAACCCGGATAAATCAGGCATATCAATATCACTAAAAACAATATCAATTGCTGTGCTCTTTATTACTGTTGCGGCTTCTAATCCATCATTACATACGGCAACAATTTGCAGGTTGTCAATTTTGCCCACATACATTTCCACTGCATCCCGGTCTATTATATTATCATCGGCAATAAGGCACTTATAGGTTTTTTGCATAGTCAGTTCAAAATTAAGTGATTTAACTAAAGTGTAATTGCAACATTCATTCTTTTCCACCAAATCGGGCTGTTGCTCAACTTTTAAAACCAGTTCATCAACTAACGAATATTACGCTCACTAAGATTGGCATCTTTACCACATTAGTTAATAAAAATGGAATCGAAAAAATTTGTTCAGTAAAAATCCATATCGTAACAATTAAAACTATCTGTAAATAAATACTTATTTAAAAAGAGATCTTCCTCTTTAATATTTACTCAAAAATCCAAACTAAAAAAACACATGAAAAAGTTAATTACCTTTTTATTTCTCCTAACCACATTATTATCTACTGCACAAAGCTGGGTAAACACTGGCACTGCAGGCTTCTCTGCCGGGGGCAGTAATTTTACCTGCATTACAACCGATGGTACTACTCCTTATGTTTTCTTTTTAGACCAGGGAAATGGTTTTAAAGGATCTGTAATGAAATACAATGGCAGCAGTTGGGTATATGTAGGTACTCCAGGATTTACTGCTAACCAGGTTCCATACAATTACATTACAATGGATGGCAGCACACCTTATGTAGCTTACCGTGATGCAGGTAACAGTAACAAAGCAACGGTAATGAAATTTAATGGCACCAGTTGGGTAAGTGTAGGGCCAGTGGGTTTTACTGCAGGGCAGGCCGATGATATATGCTTAACCATAAACAACGGTACTCCATACATAGCATTTAGAGATTACAGTAATGCACAAAAAACAACTGTGATGAAATTTGATGGTACCAATTGGGTAGCAGTGGGTGCAGCAGGTTTATCAACCGCTGCAGCATACTACAACAGTTTGGTATTTGATGGCACTACGCCTTACATTGGTTATTATGATAATAGTTTAGCAGGAAGAGCAACTGTTAAAAAATTTGATGGTACTAGTTGGGTAACAGTTGGTGCAGCAGGCTTTTCGGCTGGTGGTGCCGGTTGGATTACTATGGCATTCAGTGCAAGTACTCTTTATATCGGATACCAGGATGCTGCAAATGGTAATAGAGCCTCAGTTAAAAAATTTGACGGTACCAATTGGGTAACCGTGGGTGCAATTGGTTTTAGTGCAGGCACATCTCAATATAATAAATTAGCTTTTATTGGTACAACGCCTTATGTGGTTTATGAGGATTTTGTTAATGGCCAAAAAGCAAACGCCATGAAATTTGATGGTACCAATTGGGTAAACGTTGGAGCTGCAGGTTTTTCTGCCGGCATTGCGGAATATACCGGCTTAGCAGTTATTGGCAGTACACCTTATGTAGTTTACAGAGATGCAGGCAATGGACAAAAAGTTACCGTCATGCAATTTAGTACAGCAGCCACCGGTATAAATTTTGATGGCCTTAACGATAAAATTACAGTGGCTTCACCAACAGCATTGCCAGTGGGTAACGCTACCTATACAATAGAATCGTGGATAAAACCTCAGGATCCTTCTACACCTCATGGCATTGCAGGCTGGGGCAATTATGGCAATTTTAATGAGGTAAATGCATTTAGAACAAGAACAACTGCCGAAGGTGTTGGGTTAGTAAATTACTGGTGGGGCAATGATTTATATGCTACCGCAGGATTTAATTTATTTGATGGAGCCTGGCATCATGTAGCGGTAACGTATGATGGTGTTAACCGTAAAATTTATGTAGATGGAATTGTAAGAGCACAGGATGTTCCATCATCCACTACTCATTCTGTGCCTGCCACAAATTTTGCAATAGGCAGTACAAATAATGGCGAGTATTTTAAAGGTGATATGGATGAAGTACGTATTTGGAGCAGGGCATTGGTGCAGAGTGAAATTCAAAATAATATGAGTTGCCAAATGAATCCGTTGGGCCAAACAGATCTGTCTATGCTTTATCATTTTAACCAGGGTTATGTTGGCGAAGCCAATACTGCAGTAACTACAGCAACAGATGCAAGTGGTAACAGCAACACTGGCACACTTACAAACTTTGCATTAACAGGCGCAACATCAAATTGGGCAATTGGTAATACTACGGGTAATTGTAACCTTGCTGCCGGCGGTTTAAATTTTGATGGTATAGATGATAATATTGGTTTTTCCACTACGCCGGTTTCCAACCTAAACAATTTTACTTTTGAAAGTTGGGTATATTCAACAAGTGATGCTGCTAATCAAACTATTTACTCAGAAGGTTATTCTTCATCGTTAAACCAAATGTTTGCATTATCAAAACTAGCTGGAACTAATACCGGGTTTGAGATTGTATTGCGTAATGCCGCCAGTGTTGGCTTGGTAATAGGTACTACTACAGGTTTTATTCCTTTAAATACCTGGACGCATGTGGCTTTTGAAAGAACTTCTGCTACCACAGCCAAACTATTTATTAATGGAGTAAATACAGATAATTTTGGTTTTAGCGATCCGGGAATAATATTAGTTGATGGAGCCAATTTAGGCGTTCGCAAAAGAAATACAACCAGTTTAGACGGTTATTTTTTAGGCACTATTGACGAAGTACGGATATGGAATAGAACATTATGCCAAAGTGAAATTCAAAATAATATGAGCGGCGCATTAAATACGGCTGTTCAAACAGGTTTAATTCGCTACTATAAACTAAACCAGGGTTTTTTAAATTCAAATAATGCAGGTATTACCACAGCTAAAGATAATAGCGGTAATAATTTTACCGGCACACTCAATAATATTTCATTAACTGGTGCTACTTCCAACTGGGCCGCAGGTAATGTAACAGGAACAAGTACTGTGTTTGCACCGGCAAGTTTAGCGGGCACCGCTGGCGGTGTACAGGTTTGTCAATCTGCAACAATACAAACCCCGGGTACAAATTATCTTGATGGCAGTTGTAATTTAATTGCTGCGGTTAATCCATCTGGCGCATCTCCATTAACGGGTACAGTAAATACTTGTGTAAAAATTGATGCATCAGTACAAACTTACAATGGCCAGCCTTATGTACAGCGCCATTATGATATTACACCGGCAACAAATCCATCAACGGCCACAGGAACGGTTACCCTGTATTTTACACAGGCAGAGTTTAATGCTTATAATGCGGTAAGAGGAACAAAGCCTGCATTGCCAACATCTGCTGCAGATGCAACAGGCATTGCTAAATTAATTATTACACAATTTCATGGTACGGGTACAGCACCGGGCAACTATTCCGGGGCAAGCGAAGTAATTAACCCGGTTGATGCCAATATTGTTTTCAACAGTACCTTAAGCAGGTGGCAGGTAACATTTGATGTTAACGGGTTTAGTGGTTTTTATGTGCATACCAACGGAATTAATGCACCATTGCCATTAACCCTGGCAAGCTTTTCCGGTAAAAGTAATGGTATTATTAAATTGCTGCAATGGGTTACATCAAACGAAGTAAACCTAAAAGAATTTGTTGTAGAAAGAGGTAATGATATCAGCAACTTTAAAAGTATTGGTACGGTAAATGCAAAAGGTTTTGTAAACAATACCTACGATTTTATTGATACGTACAATAATGAAGGTGTTGTTTATTACAGGCTAAAGCTGGTAGATAATGACGGTAAGTTTAGTTACAGTAACAGTATAAGCCTGCTTAATAAAGCGGATGGAACAGTAACTGTTTACCCTAACCCAATAAAAAATAAAGCTACCCTGCAAATAAATGACAGAAGCCTGATGAACACAGCAGCAAAAATTACAGATATTAATGGCAGAACAGTGCAAACATTTATTATTAAAAATAATGTTGAAGTTGTTGATATGAATAAGTTGCCTTCAGGTGTTTATTTGCTGCAAACAGCAAACGGCGGCAACAAAAAATTAATAAAAGAATAAGAAGATAGTAATCAAGTGGTAGTTGGCTAAAAAAAGCCGTTACAGTAAAATGTAACGGCTTTTTTTTATTAGGGCAGAAGATTTATAAAAAATTACAGTTTTAAAAATTGCTTAGTAATCACTTTTCCAGATTGGTATTTAACGGAGAGCTGATACACTCCTTTTGCAAGCTTTTCAACGCCATCAACAGTAAAAGAATTATTACCATTAGATAATTGTACTGTTTGCAAAATTACCTGTGCGCCTGCTGCATCTATAACGGCAACAGTTGCTTTATCAGTTGTATAGTTTACAACATTTACAAATAAATTTGCAGTAACCGGGTTTGGATATAGCAGGAGCGATGCAGTTTTATTATTTCTTTTAACTGATATTATTTTACTGTAATAAAAATTACCGTTTGTATCATACTGTTTAATTCTGTAGTAAAATCTTTCAGCAGTTATTAATGCAACATTATCTGTTATTGAATAAGATTTGATGTTAGCGCTATTACTATTGCTTTGCAATTCATTTACTTTAAAATAATTTACACCATCTGAACTTCTTTCTATTTCGTACCTGTTTACATTTACTTCGTTTTCAACTGTCCATTTTAAGTTGATGCTGTTGTTGTTTTCAACTGCATCAAAACTAATAAAACGTGTAGGTAATAAAGAACTGGCAATATAAATGCCTGTTACAGCAACTAAATCAATTCCTCCAGGTCCGCCGGTGTTAACTGGAAAAAAAGTAGTATTGGTAAAGTCAACAAGATTGGCAGGAGTTGCACCAACCGGCAGATCGTTTGCAAAAAGAGAGTAACCATAAATAGGAGTGTTAGCCGCAACACCAAGATCTTGTAGCGATACAATCAGGCCACCACGGTTTTGGGTACCCGTTCCTGCATCTAACAAATTGGCTGGCACCTGTCCTTTTAAAATTCTGTAAGTAACATTAGGGCCAGGCTCGCCATAATTTGCTGCCACTACCCTTACAATATTGCTGTATGCACTTGGGTTACCTAACCCATCTACTGCAGTTATTGCAGCTATACAAAATGGGTCGTGTGCTGCTGCAGCACCACGTTCAAATACCGCAAAGCCAACCAAAGAGGGATTGGGTGTAGAATAACTGCTGGATAAAATCCAGTCTAACCTTTCTATATTATTGCTGTTGGCAGATGTGTTATCAAAAAAATTATCAGTGCCTTTATTATAAGTACGGTTGTTAAAAAATGGCTCCATATCATTTTGATATTCCGGAAACATATTAAAAGTTGTGGCAACGTTCACCACTTCTGCCCATACTAAAGAAAAATTACCTGTTGTAAGTGCATTATTTACCCTCCTTAATTTTACGGTGCCTGTTAAAAAACTGGCGTAAGAGTAGGGCACTCCTGCAGTAAAACCACCAACTGACACTACTGAGTTATTGGGTGTAAGACCCCAGTTGTAGGTATTTGCTCCGCCTACATAACTAAAATTTGTTGCGGCTGCAGCAGTGGTTGAACTTACCGCAGTAATAGCTGTTTGAGAATTTGCTCTAATGCAAAAAAACAGTAACGCTACAATTGTAAAAATAGATTTCATATTATTTGAACTTTTTTTTAATGAAAAGAATACAGAAGAAATTGGGTTTAAATTAAACAACAATTTTTAAAAACATATTGCTTTATATTTTTCTTTTTTTTACTATTTTGTATTTTGCAATATTATCCTACAAAAAAATAGAATTACTACTACTACTGCCTTTGTCCTCAGTTAAAAATTTAACCTGGTTAGTTTTAGTAAGATGCCTGCAGTGGCATTTGGGTTGCTTTCTTAAAAAATAAAAAGAAATAAATGTTTTAGTAAGCTCTTCCGATGGTATCGCAAACAGCTTTTAATAAGGAGTTATTATCATGTGCATCATGGCTTTTTTCCCACAGCATTATACCATTGGCAGTTTGTTTGGCCAGCATAGCTTTCTTTTTTACAGTAGCCATACCATTATAATAAATGGTGTAATTAGTAAAGCCACCATTGGTAACAATTGCAGAATCGGATTGTGGGTTAGCACCTCTTGATAAAATATCGCTGTAGCTTAGTATCGTATTGGTTTGTGTGATGCCGCTTGGCCTGCCATAACCTGCAATGCCTAACACGGCTTTTGCCGCAGGCATTCCTCTTGTAGTTAACCAGTAGTTTAAACTTACTGTTGCCAAAGTATAATCGCAATGTTGTTTGTATGGAGCAGTGGTACTAAAATCATCGTAGCTCATAATATTAAACCAATCTACATAATTACCCTGCCACAATTCACTTTTAATGGCATCACGAATACCCCCTGCATATTTTCCTGCGGTAATGGCTGCGGTTAAATAATATTTACTTCCGGTATGGCAACTGTCACTTAACTGTTTCATTAAAGCAGTATAAGTTAAATCGGTACCATCGGTGGTGGAAGGAAATTCCCAATCCATATCCACACCATCCAGCCCATAAGTTCTTACTAAATTCATGGTTTGGTTAATTAAAGAAGTTCTGCCGGTTGCAGCAGATGCCAACGTTTTAAAATCTGCAGCGGCACCGTTAATGCTTAAAAATATTTTTGCGTTATTGGCTTTGGCTTTTGTTTTTACTTCAAGCAAATGACTGCTGCTGCCCAATACCAAACTGCCTGTGCTGTTAACAGTAGCAAAAGCATAATTAATAACGTTGCACATCCTGAATTTAATATCAGGCACAGCCGCTACCGTTCTGTAAGATGGAAAATATCCCACTACATAAAAACCAAATGCCGGTGGCGGAGCAATAACAGTATTAACAGGAGGAGGTGTTGGGGTTGTATCAGATTTTTTACAGGAGTAGGCAAATGTAATTAACATACTTGCAAAAAAAAGATAGCGCAATTGTTTGGTCATAGTTTTAGAATAAGGCTATGAAGATAATAAAAAAAATAAAAGCCATCGCTGAATTCATTCTAATGTCCGGGATTGAAATTTTAAGCAACTTTTTATTTTATCTTAGTAATTTGCATTGTGGTTAAACGCATTTACGCTTTATTGCAAAAAGATGTACTGCTCGAGTTCAGGCAGAAGCATACTTTTTACGGTATAATTTTATACATCGCTTCAACAGTCTTTGTAATTTATTTATCTTTTCCTGATAAACCGGATGGCGCTACCTGGAACAGTTTGTTCTGGATAATTCAGTTATTTATTTGTGTAAATGCTGTAGCTAAAAGTTTTTTACAGGAAGGCAAAGGAAGGATGCTGTATTTTTATTCTATAGCATCGCCGGTGGAATTTATCATCAGCAAAATTATTTATAATGTTTTATTAATGGTGCTGATGAGCAGTATCAGTTTAGCATTATTCTTTTTCTTTTTAACCAACCCCGTAAATAATACGTTGCAATTTACCGGCATTGTAATTTTAGGCGGCATAAGTATTAGTTTAGTTTTTACATTAATGAGTGCCATTGCAGCAAAGGCACAGCAGAATGCCGCATTAATTGCCATTATGGGTTTCCCTATTATTTTGCCGCAATTATTAATGCTGATGAAATTAAGTAAAGTGGCTTTTGCAGAAGTTTTCAGGGAGGGGGCTGTTATGCAGTTAAGCGCTTTAATAATTGGGTTAGATGTGCTGGTAATTGCAATGGCAGTAGTGCTTTTTCCGTACTTGTGGAAGGATTAGAGCAAAAATCTCTAAGGTTAATGCAGATATTTTAAATGTACATACTTTTTTGATAAATAAATACAACTTAACCAACGGAGATAAAATCCAAAAAACTCCAAACTGAAAACTCCAAACTGAAAACTCTACCCTATCTTTGCGCCACTAAAAAATAATCTTCCTTTTGAAGAAAAGTTGGTGGAAAATATTATCCTTTGCTTTATTGATCTACACTGTAGTTGCAGGTTTTTTAGTCAGCGTTCCCGATCTGCCCATTATTCATCAGTCTATCCGCAATTTATATTTTCATGTGTGCATGTGGTTTGCCATGATGATACTGTTTATCATCAGTTTTGTGTACAGTATTAAATATTTAAGTAACTCCAATTACCGCAACGATATTTTTGCCCGGCACTTTGCAGCCGTGGGTGCTTTTATGGGCATACTGGGTTATGCCACCGGCGCTATTTGGGCAAACTATACCTGGCTAACCGATCAAAACCAAAGCCTGGGCAGTGTATTAAAAGAACCCAAATTGCTTGGTGCCGCTATTGCATTATTAATTTATGGAGCTTACTTTGTGTTAAGAGGAAGTTTTACTGATATGGATAAAAGAGCAAGGGTAAGTGCAGTGTATAATATTTTTGCTTTTGTAATGCTCTTCCCCAGTATTTGGATTATACCAAGAATGGTGGGAAGTTTACATCCCGGGGCACCAGGCAGCGACAGTGGCAACCCGGCATTAAATGCACAAAATGATTTGGATGCAGGCATGCGCATGATTTTTTACCCTGCAGTTATTGGCTGGACTTTATTGGGTGTGTGGATTACCACTTTAAAAATACGCATACAATTATTAAAAGATAAATCATTGCTGAATGAAATATAATCATTGGTCATTAGGCCTTAGAAAAATGTTGCTGGTATTTATTTTTTTATTCAGCAGCATCATTTCATTTGCACAAAACAATTCTACATCAGAAGAACTGATGCGTAGCAACGGAAAAATTTATGTAGTGGTAGCAGTTTGCTTAACTATATTAACCGGCTTATTCATTTATGTTTTTTTAATAGATAGAAAAATAAGTAAAATTGAAAAAGAAAACTGATTTATCAAGTATAGATTTTTTTGATTTTAAAAGATATGCTCCCCTTCAGGGGATGGGGGCAAAAGATAATTAAACTGACTTGCCAGCCAGTTTATAAAAATAAAAAATTTAAAACAACGATTGCAAAAATTAAACTAAACATTTTATGTCAGCAGAAACGCACTACAGTTTTTTTCAGAGCGTAGAAAAAAGCTTTGATAAAGCAGCAAAATTCACTACCTGGGATGCAGGATTGTTAGAACAGATCAAACAATGTAATTCTGTATTAAGAATGCATTTTCCTGTAAAAGTTAATGATAAGATAGAAGTAATAAAAGCTTACCGTGTACAGCACAGTCACCACAAAGCACCCTGCAAAGGCGGTATCCGCTACAGCCCCGAAGTAAATTTGGATGAAGTAATGGCGCTTGCCGCATTGATGACTTTTAAATGTGCGATTGTAAACGTTCCGTTTGGCGGGGCGAAAGGCGGTATTACTATCGACCCTAAAAAATACAGCGTGTATGATTTGGAAAAAATTACCCGCCGCTATACAGCAGAGTTAGTAAAGAAAAATTTTATTGGCCCCGGCATTGATGTACCTGCACCCGATTATGGAACAGGAGAAAGAGAGATGGCTTGGATAGTTGATACTTACACTTCTTTAAAACCCGGCGAAATTGATGCAGCCGGTTGTGTTACCGGTAAACCTGTTACCCAAGGCGGTGTACGTGGCCGTAAGGAAGCAACTGGTCTTGGCGTTTTCTTTGGAATACGTGAAGTATGCAACATGGAAGACCAAATGAAAAAATTAGGTTTATCTGTAGGCATTGAAGGAAAAAAAGTAGTGGTGCAGGGTTTGGGTAATGTGGGTTATCACAGCGCAAAATTTTTTAGAGAAGCAGGCGCAAAAGTAATTGCACTGGCAGAATATGAAGGTGCTATTATGAATGCTGATGGATTGAATGAAGAAGAAGTTTTTCAGCACCGTAAAAAAACGGGTTCTATTTTAAATTTTCCCGGCGCAACCAACCTTGCAAAAAATACAGATGCATTGGAACTGGAATGCGATATTTTAATTCCGGCTGCATTAGAAAATGTTATCAATGGCGAAAATGCACCAAGGGTAAAAGCAAAAATTATTGGTGAAGCGGCTAATGGGCCCTGTACGCCTGAGGCTGATGAAGAATTTACAAGGCGTGGGCTTTTATGCGTACCGGATATGTATTTAAATGCAGGTGGCGTTACCGTTAGTTATTTTGAATGGTTGAAAAATTTAAGCCATGTGCGTTATGGCCGTTTGGAAAAACGCTTTGCCGAAAATTTAAATGGTCATATACTTGGGCAAATTGAAGAACTGAGTGGTAAAAAAGTAAGCCAGAAAGAAAGGGATTTTATTATGCATGGCCCCGAAGAACAGGATTTGGTACACAGCGGCCTGGAAGAAACCATGATTACTGCAACTAGAGAAATTATGCAGATTTGGAAAGATAACCCCACCATACCTGACATGCGTACGGCAGCTTATGTAAGTGCCATTAATAAAGTAGCCAACAGTTATAATGAGTTAGGCATATTTCCATAAAAATTTAAAATGATTTATAAAAAATCCTGGGTTTTTACCGGGATTTTTTTTGCTTTGCCTTGGTTCCTGTCTCACGAACCAAACTGCAATGCTGCGGCCGGGGTCTCACGAATCACCCTCCACGATCAGGCAAAAACAGGTTCGTGAGACACGAACCAAGGCGTTGCTTTATTTTTCCACCTCAATTTTCATTTATCTTTTTTTAAAAAGATTGCAATAGATTTGTTTAGATTTAAAAACTGAAAAAAATACCTCAAAAAAAAAATATGAAAAATAAATTTTTAATGCTTTTTACTGCAGCAATATTTTGTACCTGTTTTTCTTTTGCTCAGCAAGGCGACCCTAAACTTACCGAAGTATGGAGCCCCGAACCTGTAAAAGTACAACCCGGAAAAACCAACAGCGATGCGCCATCGGATGCTATCATTTTATTTGATGGTAAAAATTTAGATGAATGGGTTTCTACAAAAGACAGTACAAAACCTGCTATGTGGACCGTAGCCAAAAAAGCCATCACTGTAAAAAAAGGAACCGGTAATATTCAAACTAAAAAATCTTTTACCGATTACCAGTTGCATATTGAGTGGCGCATACCTGCAAACATTACCGGCAGCGGACAGGCACGTGGCAACAGCGGTGTTTTTTTAGCGGCTACAGGCCCAGGTGATGAAGGCTACGAAATACAGGTACTGGATAATTATGATAATAAAACTTATGTAAACGGACAGGCAGCCAGTATTTACAAACAAGCTGTTCCTTTGGCCAATGCCTGCAAAAAGCCCGGCGAATGGCAATCGTATGATATTGTGTGGACGGCCCCAAGATTTAATGAAGACGGCACCATAAAAACCAACGGCCGCATTACAGCTTTGCAAAATGGTGTGCTGGTACAAAATAATGTAGAAGTAAAAGGCGTAACCGTTTACATTGGCAAACCTTATTATAAAAAACATGGCGCCGCACCAATAAAATTACAAGATCATGGCGACCCGAGTGAGCCGATTAGTTATAGAAATATTTGGGTGAGGGAGTTGTGAGGAGAAAAACTTTAATTTCTTTGGTCTTGATATGAGAGACAACAATCATTCTGACGAACATTTTGTTTGTAAAATACGAAGACTTTAGTGTAAGTTGAAGCATAAGCCGCTGGTTGAAAACCAAGCAGAGGCGAGGATTGGGTACTGCGAACGAAACGATGGTACCCAAGGAGGAGTGAATTGTATATTAATGTGTCCAAATCATTGCTTGTGGGTTTATTTCCCAATGATATTTTTGAGCTTCACCAAATGATGCAAAGTCCATTTTTTGTCCAAGTATAATCTCTTTATATGCTTGGAACATTTGTCTTGCTGCAATCATTGGCTGCATTCGTCCTACTCCTGTACAAAGTCCTGGAACCGCAACAGAAGAAATTCTATTATCACTTTTTGCTTTGATTAAAATTGCTTTCATTGCTAAGTAAGCATTTATAGAAGTATCAATATTGAAGTTTGTAGGAATACGCATTGTCGGTGCAGAAATTAGAAAAGGAATTATTTTGTCTCCTGTCTCTAAAAGCAAAGCTTGTCCAACTAAAAGCTCACCTTCTGGGAGTTCTTTAATTATTTTTTGTAGTTTCTTTTCTAAGTCCCAACCAAACCTTTCTGATAAAGCATAATCAAGTCCACCATCCATAAAACCAAATGAATTGGCAGGACTAACAATAGCATTACACTCAATTTTTGTAATGTCGCTTTCAACAACTGATACATTTTCTTCATTGCTAAAGAACTCTGTCCAAGCATCAAGAAGTTTTGGTGCTAATCCTGTCAATATAATTTTCATACTTAAATGGTCTTTCTAAAGTAGCGCCCAACATATGTATTTACGCTAAAATACGCTACTTTTTTACTTAAAACAATTTGTATGCAAACTCTTCAACACATTGTTTTACAAAAAATATTCTACCACAATGCATTAGTGCAAATACATATTGTCTTCAAAAATTAAAATACACCCAATAAAAAAATCCCGGTAATTAACCAGGAATTTTCTATTCATTTTTTTACAACTTCTTAATCTTTATATTCCTGTACCAAACCATATTGCCATGATCCTGTAAAGCAATACGCCCTTTTTTAATTGTACCAAAGTCGGGCATGTCTTTAAACTTGCTGCCGGCAATCATTTTTTTCCAGCTATCATCCCACATAGTAGTGCTAACAACATTGGTGCCGTTTAAATACAGGTCTAATTTGCCGTTGTTGCATTTTATTTCTGCTTCATTCCATTCGCCAACTGGTTTTACAGTTATAGTACTGCAACTAATTAAATCGTACAGGTCACCGGCTTTATGTTTAATTATTTTCCCATCAGGGTGCCCTTCATTGTCCACCACCTGCATTTCGGGGCCGGTTTGCCAGCAGTATTTATATTTAACGGTGTCTTCGTTAATATAAAAAATTATACCACTGTTACCCTTGGCCGCAATTTTCCATTCTAATTTTAAATGAAAGTTATCGTATTCATCGGCAGTGCAAATATCGCCCCCGGTAGTTTGCCAGCCTTCTTTTTTTGTGGTGTCTAAATACAAAGCGCCATCGGCAACTTTCCATGCATCACCGGCTGTGGTTTTACCGTAACTGTGCCAGCCTGCAGTTGTTTTACCATCAAATAAAGAAACCCAGCCACTGTCATTATCAGTTGTTTTCATTTCTGTAGAGGTTGTAGCGTTACTTTCGGTTTTAGCATCGGTGTTATTGTTGCAGGCTATTAAAATTGAAAGTGCGGCAACAGAAACGATAAATTTATTTTTCATCAGTATAATTTAAAATGTAAGAAAATGGTTTAGCTAAATTTATTTTTCATCTTTCAACAGCATAATATATTTTGCCATAGCTACTGCATCTTCTTTTGATAAACTGCTGTGTGCCGCCATGGGTACCGATCCCCAAACACCCGATCCGCCATTTTGAATTTTTTCTGCCAGTAAATTAATATTGGCTTCTGTATTTTCATACTTCTGTCCAATTAGTTTATAAGCAGGCCCTATCGATACCTCACTTATTTTATGGCATCCCCAGCAATCTGATTGGGTGGTTAGAGCCAATCCTTTTTCATAATCAGGATTGTCTGCCACAGATTTTGTTTCACCGGTTTTTTCACTGCTGCTGCCTCCGCTGTTGCATGCAAAACAAAAAACAGCCAGTGTAATAATTAAAATGTTTTTTTTCATCTTTATTTTTTTATTTATTGTAATCCTAAAATAGTTTTATTAAAATCAGCGTTGTTACCCGTTTCTGCAAAATCATCAAATGCTTTTTCTGTAACTCTTATAATATGGTCTTTTATAAATTGAGCACCTTCCTTTGCACCATCTTCAGGATGTTTAATGCAGCATTCCCATTCCATTACTGCCCATCCTTTGTAACCGTATTGCGTTAATTTGCTAAAGATAGTTTTAAAATCAATTTGTCCATCACCGGGGCTGCGGTATCTTCCGGCACGATTAAGCCAGCTTTGGTAGCCGCCAAAAGTGCCCTGCTTTCCGGTGGCATTAAATTCTGCATCTTTTACATGAAAAGCCCTGATTCTTTCGTGATAAAAATCAATGTACTGTTTATAATCCAACTGCTGCAATACAAAATGTGAGGGATCGTACAACAAACAGGCCCTGGCATGATTGTTTACTTTTTCTAAAAACATTTCGTAAGTAATGCCATCAAAAAGATCTTCGCCGGGATGTATTTCGTAACAAACATCTACACCGCATTCTTCAAAATAATTTAAAATGGGCATCCAGCGTTTGGCTAATTCTGTAAAGCCATCCTCCACCAAACCGGCAGGGCGCTGCGGCCACGGATGAAAAGTATGCCACAGCAAAGAACCACTGAAAGTAGCGTGGGCATTCAATCCTAAATTTTGCGAAGCCTTGGCACCATATTTTAATTGTTGCACAGCCCATGCAGTTCTGGCTGCATAATTACCATGTAATTCTTTTGGTGCAAAGCCATCAAACAAGGTATCGTAAGCCGGGTTTACTGCAACCAATTGCCCCTGCAAATGTGTACTCAGTTCTGTAATTTCTAAGCCGCATTCGTTTACCAATCCTTTTATTTCGTTTGCATAAGTTTTACTTTCGGCAGCTTTTTGTAAATCAATGCACCTTGCATCCCATGTAGGAATTTGTACTCCCACAAAACCTAAACTTTTTGCCCAGGTACAAATGTTTTTTAAAGTATTGAATGGCGGCTTATCATCCAGAAATTGTGCTAAGAAAATGGCGGGGCCTTTTATTGTTTGCATATATTTTGTTTAATCCACGCTGTGGTTTATTTTTTTAATTGGCACGCAGGGAGGCAGAGGGCGCTGAAGTTTTTATTAAATATTTCTCTGCAATCTCTGCCTCTCAGCGTGCCAAAATTCAAGGCTCTGCATAACCATTCGCAATTCTCTTAATGCCCTCTCTTAAAACTTCTACATTAAAATTTATCAGTAATCCTATGGTAATATTCGTAAGTCGCAAATAAGTTTTAAATATTTTATACGCCACTGGCGGAACTGTTTCCTGCGATTTTAATTCTACCAATACTTTTTCTTCCACCATCAAATCGTACCGCAAATCTATATTCATTTTCACATCTTCGTAAATAAAAACAATGGGTTGTTGTCTGTTTACTTTTAACCCACGCTTTGTTAATCTGTAAAATAATAATTCTTCATAAACAGATTCTAATAAACCAGGCCCAACATCTCTGTGAATTCTTATTGATTCCTCAATTATAATTCCTGTAATATCATTTATCTCCATAAAATTAATTTTCTTATCTGCGTCCTCTGCCCCTCAGCGTGCCATCCCTCTGCCTGCTCTACACCACAAATTCTTTTCTGCGTCCTCTGCCCTCAGCGTGCCATTCCTCTGCTTCCTCTACACCACAAATTCCCTCCACTTCTCCTCACTCTCCGATGATGCTACCACATTATCCACAAACGCCATTCCCCGTATCCCTTCTTCCACTCCCGGAAAATCCAACCATTCTTCTTTTGGTTTTTCTCCATCAATTTTTGCTCTTACAGTTAATGCAAAGTTGCGGTATAAATTTCCAAAGGCTTCTAAATATCCTTCGGGGTGGCCAGCAGGAATTCGGGTGTTGTGTGCCGCAAAAGAAGAATTGTATGCGCCGCCAGTTCTGTAAATTTCAGTAGGTTTATCCAGCCATTTTACCAATAATGTATTGGCATCTTCCTGTTTCCATTCCAGTCCGCCTTTTTCGCAATACACTCTTATCTTAACATTATTTTCTTCGCCTGCGGCAATTTGTGTAGCCATTAAAACTCCGGTAGCACCATTGTTAAATTTTAAAAATGCAGCACCATCATCATCCAGCATCCGGCCTTCTACAACAATGTTTAAGTTGGAACAAATTTTTGTTACCTGCAAACCGGTAACATATTCTGCCATGTTAAAAGCATGTGTTCCAATATCACCCATGCAACCAGCTTTGCCGCTTTTTTTAGGATCGGTGCGCCAGCTGGCCTGTGCCTGTCCCGTACTTTCTAATAAAGTACTTAACCATCCCTGCGGATATTCCACAAAAACTTTTCTTACTTTTCCTAACGAGCCTGCTTTTAATAATTGTTTAGCCTGCTTTATCATTGGGTAACCGGTGTAAGTGTGGCATAATAATAAAGTTAAACCGGTTGCATCCAGCTTTTCTTTTATTTGCTTTGCCTGCTCTAAAGTAAAAGTGATGGGTTTTTCAATTACCACATTAAAACCTTTATCCAATGCCATCATTGCCGGATCGAAGTGTACAAAGTTGGGTGTAACGATAGTTACAAAATCAATTTTTTTATCAGCAGGCATGGCGGCTTCTTTTTCCAGCATCACTTTATAATCGGTATAAATTCTGCTCTCTTCTAAAAACAAAGATTTACCGGAGTCTAAAGCAATTTCCGGATTTACACTTAATGCCCCGGCAACCAATTCCACCTGGCCATCCATATTCATGGCAAGGCGGTGTACTCCACCAATAAAAGCATCTTTGCCGCCACCGATCATTGCCATTCTTAATTTTCTTTGCATAATATTATTTTAAGTTATAGTGATACTATTTTAATGAGGAGGATTTTATTGAAAATTAAAAATAAAAAATTTATTAAAGTTATTGCTATAAATTTTTAAAAATGGCAACCGCAAACGGTTGCGATAAAACATTTTTTTTATTATTTGATTTTTTGATTAGTATAAAAATTATATTTACGAAGTAATTATTTACCGCTTTAAAAATCGATATGCAAGCTATAAACCGAAACAAATTATTTGTTGCCAGCTGTTTGGCTCTATTGGTAACTTCACTATCATTCGGTATTCGTGCCGGTTTACTCGGCACCTGGGGTACACAATTTAATTTAGACAAGTCTGAAATTTCCACTATTACTGCAACTGCCTTTTGGGGTTTTCCTCTTGCTGTAATTATTGGAGGAATGGTTGTTGATATTATTGGGATGAAAAAGTTGCTGGTAATGGCTTTTATCTTTCATCTTTCAGGAATTCTGTTAACTATTTTCGCAGGTAGCTTTGGCAGTCCTTACTGGGCATTATTTATTTCCACATTACTTATTGGTATTGCAAACGGAACAGTGGAAGCCGCCTGTAATCCATTAGTAACTGCATTGTATTCCGATAATAAAACAACCAAATTAAATCACTTTCACTTATGGTTTCCGGGTGGTATAGTAATTGGGTCGTTGATAGTTTATTTTTTAAGCCAACAGGGAATCAATTGGCAGATACAAGTTGCCTTAATGCTGATACCAACTTTTTTATATGGTTGGTTATTTATGAAAGAGCAATTTCCGGTTACCGAAAGAGTAGCAAGCGGAGTTTCAACTGCCAGCATGTATAAAGCATTGGCCAGTCCTCTTTTTATTTTTATGATTGTTTGCATGTTTGGCACTGCAATAACAGAATTATTTACCGGCCAGTGGATTGGAGTTTTATTAAATAATGTTACTCAAAATTCATTACTAATACTGGCAGTATCAACAGGTATAATGGTTATTGGGCGTGCTTTTGCAGGCCCGGTTGTACACAGCCTTGCTCCACAGGGTGTATTACTAATGTCAGCAATATTAGCTACACTTGGCTTATATATATTAGGGCATTCCGGAGGTAATATGGTTTTTGTTGGCGCATTAATTTTTGGTATGGGAGTTTGTTATTTCTGGCCCACTATGCTGGGTTTTGTTGCCGAAAATTTGCCTAAAACCGGTGCGGTAGGATTAAACTTAATGGGTGGCGCAGGTATGTTTGCAGTTTCGGTATATACAATTTTTATGGGAGGGGTGTATGACAATAAAATTGCTGCACATTTACCTGCAGGATCTGATTTAAAATTATACAACAGTCCCGAAGCAACAGAACAAATGAAAGCAGCTTTAGCCGAAGCAAATAAAACAGCAGGCCCCGAAATTATAAATACTACTTTAATTATCCCAGTAATTTTAATAGCAGCATTTGCCGGTTTATATTTTTACATGCGTAGCAAGAAAGTAAGTGCTGCAAATGGGGCATAATTTATAATAACAAATATTTTATAATAATTGATTAAATTTAGAGTGGCATTTTATTAATGAAATCAACTATCCGCATACAGCTATCCGCAATGATGTTCCTGGAATTTTTTATCTGGGGATCCTGGTTTGTTACATTGGGAACCTTTCTATCTACTAATTTAAATGCATCAGGTGGTAAAATAGGCGAAGTATTTTCAACGCAATCATGGGGAGCTATAATTGCGCCGTTTATTATTGGGTTAATTGCAGACAGGTATATTAATGCAGAAAAAATATTGGGCTTTTTACATATTGCCGGTGCGGTGCTGATGTATCAAATGTATAATGCTGCAGATATTTCAGTTTTTTATCCTTATGTTTTGATATATATGATTTTATACATGCCTACGCTGGCATTAGTAAACTCTGTTTCATTCAATCAAATGAAAGATCCTGAAAAAGATTTTTCCAGCATACGTGTTTGGGGCACACTTGGATGGATAATAGCAGGGTTACTTATCAGCTATCTTTTTCATTGGGATAGTGCAGATAATACAGCAAATGGTTTATTGAAAAATACTTTTCTTATGGCTGGCATTGCATCTGCTGTATTGGGTGTATTCAGTTTTACTTTACCAAAAACCCCACCAACAAAAAGCACCGGCGAAAAAGTTAGCATCAGCCAGATAATTGGGTTAGATGCGTTGAAGTTGCTGAAGGATAAAAATTTTGCTGTGTTTTTTATTGCATCAATCCTCATTTGTATTCCTTTAGCATTTTATTATCAAAATGCACATCCGTTTCTTTCTAATATTGGTGTAGAAAACCCAACAGGTAAAATGACGATTGGTCAAATATCCGAAGTGCTTTTCTTATTATTGCTTCCTGTATTTTTTACAAAATTTGGGTTTAAGAAAACAATTTTAGTGGGCATGCTGGCATGGGCATTGCGCTATACTTTATTTGCATATGGCAATGCTGGCGAACTGAGTTTTATGTTAATTATTGGTATTGCATTGCATGGTATTTGCTACGATTTCTTTTTTGTATCAGGCCAAATTTATACCAACTCCAAAGCAGGCGAAAAATATAAAAGTGCAGCGCAGGGTTTAATTACATTGGCCACTTATGGTATTGGTATGTTGATTGGTTTTGCGATAGCGGGTAAAATTACCGATGCGTATAAAATTTCTGAGAAGGTTTTTGATTATAAGATGATCTGGTTAATTCCATCTGCTATTGCGGCAGGCGTATTTTTATTATTTGCTGTTTTTTTTAAAGATGAAAAAAAGAAAAATATTATTTAAATAAATGGAAAATAAATCATCAAGACGAAAATTATTAAAGCAACTGGCTGTTGGCTCTGTTGCAGTTGCCGCCAACCCATTAGCATCGTTAGCAACTAATAATAATGATGAGATGTATAAACTTAAAGGAAACATCAACCACTCCGTTTGCAGGTGGACATACAGTTTTTTACCGCTGGAAGAGTTATGCGTTGTTGCAAAAAAAATTGGATTGAAAGCTATTGATTTAATTGGCCCCAAAGAATGGAATGTTTTAAAAAGCCACGGTCTCGATTCATCTATGTGCAATGGCGCCGAAATTAGTTTAACAGAAGGATGGAATGACAAACAGTATCATTCCACATTAATAAAAAATTATACCGACCATATAAATTTGGTTGCTGATGCCGGTTATAAAAACTTAATTTGCTTTAGCGGCAATAAAAAAGGGATGGATGATGAAACAGGATTGAAAAACTGTGTGGATGGATTAAAACAGATTATGGCTTTGGCAGAAAAACGTGGCGTAATTATCCAGATAGAAGTTTTTAACAGCAAAGTAAACCATCCGGATTACATGGCCGATAATACCAAATGGACGATTGAATTGTGCAAAAGACTGGGCTCAGCCAATTTTAAAATTTTGTACGATATTTATCACATGCAAATAAGTGAAGGGGATATCATTGCCACCATTAAAAAAAATCATGAATACTTTGGTCATTATCATACAGCAGGTGTACCGGGCAGGCACGAGATAGATGAAACACAGGAATTATTTTATCCTGCCATAATAAAAGCAGTGGCAGATACCGGCTTTAAAGGATATTTAGCACAGGAGTTTATGCCAACAGCAACAACAACAGAAGATAAAATAAAAGCATTAAAAAAAGCAGTGAAGCTTTGTGACGTATGAAGGTAAACTACTATAAAAACTAATCAACTATTAAACTAATTAACAAATAAACAATTAAAAATGGCAGACAATACTTACGACGCAATTGTAGTTGGTTCCGGCATCAGTGGTGGATGGGCCGCTAAAGAACTTACCGAAAAAGGGCTTAAAGTTTTAATGCTGGAAAGAGGACCGGATATTGAGCATATAAAAGGTTATGTAAATGCTCAAAAAGAAAGCTGGGAATTTCCTCATCGTGATAGCCGTACACAGCAGATGATAAAAGATTTTCCGGTTATAAAAAGGGATTATCCTTTAAATGAATCTACCATGGGCATGTGGGCAAGTGATAAAGACAATCCTTATGTAGAAACAAAACGTATGGACTGGTTCAGGGGTTATCATGTGGGTGGCCGGTCGCTTATGTGGGGCAGGCAAAGTTACCGCCACAGCAAAATGGATTTTGAAGCCAATGGAAAAGAAGGCATTGCTGTTGACTGGCCAATACGTTACGATGACTTAGCGCCCTGGTACAGCTATGCAGAAAAATTTGCCGGCATACAGGGCAGTAAAGAAGGGTTAGATGTATTGCCCGATGGAGAATTTATGCCGGCAATGGAAATGAATGTGGTAGAAAAAGATATTGCAGGGAAACTTAAAACGCATTATAACGGTAAGCGGCACATGTTTATTGGCCGCAGTGCAAATATTACCGAGCCGCATAACGACAGAACCAATTGCCAGTACCGTGACCGTTGCTGGAGAGGCTGCCCGTTTGGAGCTTACTTCAGTACACAATCTGCAACATTACCTGCTGCAAGAAAAACCGGTAACCTTACGATGGAAGTAAATAAAATTGTTACCAAACTTATTTACGATAAAAATTCAAAAAAGGCAACAGGTGTAGAAGTGATTGATGCAGAAAATAATCAAACATACACTTACAATGCAAAAGTTATTTTTCTTTGTGCATCAAGTTTTAACAGCACCTGGATATTAATGAACAGTGCAACTGATATATGGCCTGATGGTTTAGGCAGCAGCAGCGGCGAATTGGGGCATAATATAATGGATCATCATTTCAGATTGGGTGCAAATGGAAGAGTAGAAGGTTTTGAAGATAAATATATTTACGGCCGCAGGCCAACTGGTATTTATATTCCAAGATTTAGAAATGTAGATGGCGATAAAAGGGATTATCTGCGTGGCTTTGGTTACCAGGGTAGTGCTCACCGTGGTAGAGGAATTGATGTGGCAGAGTTTACACTTGGCGCCGAATTGAAAGATGCATTGTCTGAACCCGGTAATTGGGAAATGGGCATAACAGCCTTTGGAGAAATGCTGCCCTACCACAGTAACAAAATGTCATTAAGCAAAACTAAAAAAGATAAATGGGGTTTAGCCGTGCTTGATTTTGATGTGGAGATAAAAGAGAATGAGAAAAAGATGCGGATAGATATGATGAACGATGCAAAAGAAATGCTGGAAGCAGCAGGATTAAAGGATGTACATACTTATGATGCAGGTTATGCTGTAGGGCAGGGTATTCACGAAATGGGTACAGCACGTATGGGCAGAGATCCTAAAACATCTGTGCTAAACGGCAACAACCAGGTATGGGATGCCATGAATGTATTTGTAACCGATGGCGCCTGCATGACGAGTGCAAGCTCCGTAAACCCATCGCTTACTTACATGGCATTAACTGCAAGGGCAGCAGATTATGCAGTTAAAGAATTGAAGAAAGGAAATATTTAAATCATTTTCACTATTAATTAACCATGGCAGATAATACTTTTGATGCAATTGTAGTGGGCTCCGGCATTAGCGGAGGCTGGGCTGCAAAAGAACTTTGCGAAAAAGGGTTGAAAGTATTATTGCTGGAACGGGGTGGCCCACACGAACATATAAAAGATTATAAAACAGCTGATAAAAATATTTGGGAACTGGAGCATCGTGGCCGTACTACTGCAGATCAAAAAAATAAATATCCTGTAATACACAGGGGCTGGGCTGCACAAGAGGAAGTAATGGATGCCTGGGCTAATGAACAGGACAGTCCTTACACAGAAGTAAAACCTTTTACATGGTGGCGCAGTTACCGTTTTGGTGGCCGCTCGGTTTTATGGGGCAGGCACAGTTACCGCTGGAGCCCAATGGATTTTGAAGCCAATGCAAAAGATGGCATAGCTATTCCATGGCCTTTAAATTACAGCGAAATTGCACCATGGTATGATCATGTAGAAAAGTTTGCTGGCATCAGCGGGTCAAAAGAAGGCATACCCAATTTACCTGACGGACAATTTTTACCACCATTCGATTTAAATATTGTTGAGAAAGATGTGGCGGCAAGAATAAAAGAAAAATTTAAAGGAGAAAGACATTTGATAATTGGAAGAGTTGCAAATTTAACTGCACCGTTGCAGGAAAGAACAAATTGCCAGTACAGAGCCCGTTGCTGGGAAGGTTGTCCGTTCGGCGGTTATTTCAGTACGCAATCCTCTACTTACCCGGCAGCATTAAAAACCGGTAATCTTACAGTGAGGCCATACTCCATCGTTACACAGGTGTTGTACGATAAAGATAAAAAGAAAGCAACTGGTGTTGAAGTACTGGATACAGAAGATAATAAAACGTATGACTTCAATTCAAAAATAGTTTTTCTCTGTGCCTCTGCATTAAACTCTGCATGGATATTAATGCGGTCGGCAACAAATATATGGACAGATGGTTTAGGCAGCAGCAGCGGCGAATTGGGCCATAATATTATGGATCATCATTACAACTTAGGCGCAACAGGAACAATAGAAGGCTTTGAAGATAAATATTATTTCGGCCGCAGGCCAACAGGGTTTTATATTCCACGTTTTGCAAATGTGGGTAATGATAAAAGAGATTATTTACGTGGCTTTGGTTACCAGGGTTCTGCAAGCCGCAGTGGGTGGAGCAGGGAAGTTGCCGAAATGAATATTGGAAAAGATTTGAAGGATGCATTAACCGAACCCGGGCCATGGCAAATGGGAGCTACAGGTTTTGGTGAAATTTTGCCTTATCATGAAAATAAAATAACGCTTGATAAAACTAAAAAAGATAAATGGGGCTTACCCGTTTTATCAATGGATGCAGAGTTAAAAGAAAATGAAATGAAGATGCGGAAAGATATTTTATCAGAGATGGTAGCGATGCTGGAAGCTGGTGGAGCAAAAAATATCAATACTTATGACAGTGGTCATGCAATGGGCCACGGCATTCACGAAATGGGTACAGCACGTATGGGCAGCGATGCAAAAACCTCGGTATTAAATAAAAATAACCAGGTATGGGATGCGCCAAATGTTTTTGTAACAGACGGTGCATTTATGACATCTTCTGCATGTCAAAATCCATCGCTTACTTATATGGCCTTTACTGCAAGGGCAGCTAACTATGCAGTGGAACAATTAAAAAAACAAAATTTATAATACTCCTAAAATAAAAATTATGGAACGCAGGGAACTTTTAAAAATGATTGCCGTATTAACCGGCGGTGTTGTAATCGGTGGCGATGTATTCTTATCGGGATGTACATCTAAAACAGCAGATGCTTCAACTTTTTCTGTTGATAATATTGCATTGCTTGATGAAGTGGGAGAAACAATTATTCCTGCTACAACAACACCTGGTGCAAAAGCTGCCAAGATCGGTGATTTTATGAAAACAATTGTTACTGACTGTTACACCGAAGCCCAGCAAAAAGTTTTTGGGGATGGCCTCGCCGGTTTAAATGCCGCTTGTGAAAAAGCCAACGGTAAATCTTTTATGGACAGCACACCGGAGCAACGTAAATCTTTTTTAATTGCTTTAGAAAAAGAAGCGAAAGATTATAACAGCAAGCGTGACGAAAAAGAAAAAGATGCCAGGGAAAAAGCTAAAAAAGAAATGGATCCCAACTATGTAGGCAGTCCATCACATCATTACACCATGATGAAGCAATTAACTTTGTGGGGATATTTCAGCTCCGAAATTGGAAGTAAGCAGGCTTTGCGCTGGGTACCCATTCCCGGTAAATACGATGGCAACTTGCCTTATAAAAAAGGTGATAAGGCCTGGGCTATTTAAAAATATTTTTTGTTATAAGAAATGCCGTTCAAAAAAGTGAACGGCATTTTTGTTATTTTATTTTAGGATTTAATTTTGTAAAAAAATTTTGCAAATTATCAATGTTGAAGTACAGTAGTACAAAAGCCTCATCAGGGAACAATCCCGAAAAAGGGATGTAATCTTTTTCGGGTGGCTTTTTTGTTTCTTTTTTTTCACAAAAAAAGAAAAGAAAAAAGACTACTGGAATATAAAAGCTATTGCCGCATATTTATGGTCAATAATATTCATTAAAATTTGCATTAATTTTCCTTCAATAATTTATCAATCAGCTCCTCAAATTCTTTTTTATAAATAAGATAATAATTGCCCGTTGCAGGTCCGTTAAAACCTGTATCTAATTTTCTTATCCTACCCATCTTATCAATAATTACAGAAGAAGGAAAAAATTTGATTGGTGTTAGCTCCGGTAACGTTTTTTCAGTACGTAAACTATCGCCAACGCTAACACCGGTATTTAAAATAGTGTACTGCACATTAAATCTCTCCTGAAATTTTTTCAAACTTTTTACAGAGCGTTCCCAATCGGTCGTGTATTCATATGCCAACGCAATAACTTCTACGCCACGATTTTTATTTTTATTGTAGTACTCACTTAAAAATGCAGTTTCATCCATACAGTTGGGGCACCAGCTGCCCATTAATTGTATTACTACTACTTTATTTTTAAATTTATCATCGTTTATGGAAACGGATTTACCTCCCAGGTCTTTAAACGTAAAATGTAATTTCTCTTCACCGGGTTTTACAAACATGGCTACAGATTCTTCCGAAACTTTTGCAGCAGCATTTTTTACTGCCGACCAGTCTTCTTTATAAGTTGCACCCGAAAAAAAAGTACCGCCACTAATTTTTTTATTGCTTTCCACTTTTGCAGTAAATAAAAAAGCATGGCCTCCATCAAAGCAACTGAGTAATAAAGAATCTTTTGTTACAATGCCTTCTAAATAACGGTAGTCGCCGGTGGGGTTTAAAAATGTACCCGTTACTTTATTACCCGTTTGTTTAAATTCTGCAACCGATAATTCGTTGGCCTTTGCGCTGGCAAATATTGCAGCCCATCTTCCCGAAATATTTTTAGTGCTTTTAGTTACTGCATCAAATCTTTTATTACCGGGTATTGCAATAAAAGCCATAGACTGTGTTTTTATACTGCCTCCTTTTAACCAAACACCTGTAATTTTTTTATTGCTGTACACCACCCTGAATTGTGATTCAAAAACCGGCATCTGTACAATTAATGAATCTGCGGCCGCAGTTATATTATCAACCTTTATTTTTTCTGCTGCGTTATAAATATACCAAACGGGTTTACCCTTTTCAGTTTTCCAATCAAACGTAAAAGCAATGGCATTACCATCATTGCGCTGCAACTTTGCACTCCACCAACCCTGTTGGCCAAATATTGCCGGGCTTATGCTTAATAGAATTATTGCCAGTAAAACTTTCATGCTGCAGTTTTATTTAATAAGCAAAGATACCGTTACACCCACCAAATAAAAAAAGGCATTTGTTAAAAATCTACCATTTA
>NZ_JANMUN010000054.1:0-4039 GCF_031391665.1 Ferruginibacter sp. | reverse complement strand
GTCATCGGTACAGTACACAAATTTCTCTGCAGTTTTATCGTACCAGTTATTACCGGCAATACCATTTATTGCAGGCACGCTGCCGGTATAAATGCTGCTGTGGCCGGGTGCTGTGTAGGTGGGCATGTAAGGTATAAAAGTATTTTCTGCCGTAAAACCATCTTTCAATAATCTTTTAAAACCACCGGCACCATATAAATCGTTGTAGCGGTATAAATAATCCCAACGCATTTGATCAATTACAAGCCCCACAATTAATTTAGGTTTTTTGCTTTGAGAAAAACTAAACAGTGCTGCAAATAAAAAAGCAATACTAAATACCAGCTTACGTACCATGAAATATTTTTTTGTAAATATACAATGGGTGCCCTGCATTTTAGTTAACAAAAAACAAACGCATAGGTTAATTGATGTTATCATTATATGACCTTAAACATAACTGCTGCCATTTTGCCCCGTTTTGTACAAACATTTAATTACTGTATTTTTGCGCCACAAATAAAACAATATAATGGCAGACATTTTTGAAAGACTACTGAACAATTACGGCCCCATTGGCCAGCACAGGGAAAGAGCACACGGGTATTTTGCCTTTCCTAAATTAGAAGGAGAAATTGGCAGCCGCATGCAGTTTAGAGGTAAAGATGTAATTGTATGGAGCCTTAATAATTATTTAGGCCTGGCCAACCACCCCGAAGTACGTAAAGCAGATGCCGAAGGTGCAGCCGATTACGGACTGGCCGCCCCCATGGGTGCAAGAATGATGAGTGGCAACAGCAATTTACACGAACAATTAGAAAGTGAACTGGCCGCTTTTGTAGAAAAAGAAGACGCCGCTTTATTAAATTTTGGTTACCAGGGCATGGTGAGTGTTATAGATGTGTTGTGCAGCCGCCACGATATTATTGTATATGATGCCGAAAGCCATGCCTGTATTATAGATGGCCTTCGTTTGCACGCCGGGCACCGCTATGTTTTTAAACATAACGATCTGGCCGATTTAGAAAAACAATTACAACGTTCCAGTGCCTTAATTGAAAAACAAGGAGCCGGTGGTATTTTATTAATTACCGAAGGTGTGTTTGGTATGGCCGGCGACCAGGGCAAATTAAAAGAAATTGCTGCCTTAAAAGATAAATACGATTTCCGTTTGTTGGTAGATGATGCCCATGGCTTTGGTACTTTAGGCGCAACCGGCGCAGGTGCAGGCGAAGAGCAGGGCATACAGGATAAAATTGATCTGTACTTTTCCACCTTTGCAAAATCAATGGCTTCTATTGGTGCGTTTATTGCAGGCGACAGAAAAATTGTTGACTATATCCGTTACAACATCCGCTCACAAATATTTGCAAAGAGTTTACCCATGCCGTTAGTAGTGGGTAATTTAAAACGCCTGGAATTATTACGCAACCATCCCGAGCTTAAAGAAAAATTGTGGAGCAATGCCATGAAATTGCAAAAAGGTTTAACCGAAAGAGGTTTTGATATTGGTAAAACAGATTCGGTGGTTACACCCGTGTACATGAAAGGCGGTGTGGAAGAAGCTACTGCTATGGCTATGGACCTTAGAGAGAACTACAGCATTTTTGCTTCTATTGTGGTGTACCCCGTAATACCAAAAGGGCATATTATTTACCGCTTAATTCCTTCGGCCGTACATACCGACGAAGACATTGAATTAACCTTAAATGCCTTTAGCGAAACCAAGAAAAAATTAGTGGCCGGCCAATATAAATCCGAACAAATACCCGACATGGCCGAATACAGCGGCAAACGTTTTGAATACATGAAGGTGAAGACGAAGAATAAATAATTTTTGTTTTGGTAAATATTTTAAATCCTGCTTTTTAGAGAGTGGGATTTTTTTTTGGCCAGAGTTTGGTAATGCTATCAGGCTGCGGTGGTCTGGCCTAAGGCGAGACATTCTTCAGTCACATATCTTTATTGAGCTTTTATTTGCGTAACTGTGAATGCAAAAAACAAGAAAACCATTTTAATAAACTTTCGTTTTTCAATTGTCGCTAAAAAACAATTTAAAAAACGAAAGTGAACAAGTTTCGTATTCAATATTGTTTTTTATATAACAGTTTGAAAACAACAAATTTAGGTGATTTAGAAATTTTGAAAAGATGTAACTTTCGTATATATTTGAGTTGGCTGTAATTTCACAGGCCTTTTATGACAGCAAATAGTTATTATGACAGAAAATATATTTTGGCAACTAATCGACAAAGCAAAAAAATCAGGAAAAGGAGACTTTGGTGAAGCATGTGAAAAACTTACTGGTTTATTAAAAAAGCAGTCGGTAGACGATATTGTTTCATTTGAGAATACTCTAAATAAGAAACTAAAAGCAGCAACAACATATGAAATGCTACTTGCATGCTTTATTGTAAACAGTTATATTTCAGACGATACATTTGAGTCTTTTTGTGCATGGCTTATTGGACAAGGAAAAAGTGATTATGAGCGTGCAATAGCAGACCCTAATCACTTTTGCAATTTGCTAGACAAAGGAGATGAAAGTAATCAAGACGGGGAATATTTAACGGCGGTTTCAATTGAGGCATTTGAGGAAAAGACGAATAAAGACGGAGATGAATTTCTTGACATGCTTGAGTCCATTGACGAACCAGATATTAAAAGGTTGACGACTATTGATATTGAAGCTTACAGAAAAACACTACCATTACTTTTCGAAAAATTTTGGAATCAAGAAAAAATCGACAACTTATACAACAAATAGAAACATCGTTTAATCAAGAAACTACAGCCAACATTGGGTTTTTTGCAAGTTGGGCTTGACAAACAAAACTTCAGCAAATTGCAAAGCCAGGCATTGGTTCGGGGCTGGACAAACAATGTTAGGCATTAGTTTTAACTTCATCAAAATATTTTCAATCAGCAGTGGCTCGGGCGGACGGAATGCTATTTCCCCAACCTGCAAAAAGCCCTGTTCGTTGGCTGCAATTATTAAACATTTGGATTAATATGGAAAATAGTAAAAAGTTCGAAATAACCGATGCACTTTTAATTGGATACATTTCCGTGATTTCATATTTGTTTTTGGTTGCGAAGGAACTCGGATATTTGCAGTATTTTAATATACCATCTTATTTTTTGAATTTCAATATTCTCGAATCAATTCAAAGTTTATTATTAAGTATTACTAGCCTTCTGTGTTCATATTTGCTTTATAAAGAGATATTTGATCGCACATATTCTTTTGAAGCAACATCATTAAAAAAACAAAGAAGATATATTTTAATTTACAGACCAATATTGTCAGTAATAGTTCCATTTGGGATATATTGGCTTAGTGGAGAACATAGTACCTACTTTTTTTTATACTTTTCCCTTGCATTTTTATTATTCAGTATTATAGGCATAATAGAATTAGAGTATCTGAGACAAAAAGAAAGTAAACTAATTAGAAATGTAATATTACATTCTGTTTGGATTATAGCAAGCTTTATAATTTTTTGGTCTTTGGGAAGAATTAATGCAAAAACTCAAGATCATTTTTTTATTGTTGGATCTGGTAAAAATGTAGTAATATATTTTTCAAACAATAAGATAATTCTCAAACCAATAATAGGAGGCAAAATTTCTAATTCCGGCGAATTTTTAGTTCAAAGTTTAAGTGATACAGCTTATTATTTTAAAAGCGTAAATTTTAAAAGATAGGATTTGTCAATTGACAGCCAACATCGGTTTTGCGCAAGCGGGGCAGACGAGTAAATTTCATCATTAAATCTTTATTGTGCTTCAGTTAATCGGCTTGACAAGTTCTTCCGTTCCGCCGGGGTCTTCACAACCGGGCTAAAAGCATGGCGTGAGACCCCGGCGTTGAAAAGCTGCCTGAACTTACAGTAACCCACTCTACAAAAAATAGCACTGCATTTTGCAGTCACAAATAAGAATTGTAAGCTCCCCCTCTTTAGTACACTTCAAAAGTAGAAAAATAGTTTCATTATTTAATTGGTTTGTGGTTCCTGCTGTTGGGCGTAGTGGAGCGAAGGCGTAGCCGAAGCGTAAC
>NZ_JANMUN010000021.1:0-32806 GCF_031391665.1 Ferruginibacter sp. | reverse complement strand
GAGCGTGAATTAAAAACCGGCCCAAAACCTGTTTACTTTGTATTTCATGGTGGCAGCGGCTCACCGCAAAATCAAATAAGAGAAGCCATTGGTTACGGTGCAATAAAAATGAATATTGATACTGATATGCAGTGGGCATTTTGGGAAGGTGTTTTAAATAATTATAAAAAGAACGAAGCGTATTTACAGGGACAGTTAGGTAATCCCGATGGTGCTGATGTACCCAATAAAAAACATTACGACCCAAGGGTTTGGTTACGTAAAGGAGAAGACAGCTTTATAAAAAGATTAGAAGTGGCGTTTGAAGATTTGAATTGTATTAACAGGAATGCATAAATGGTTTAGGGGTTTAGAAGTTTAGGGGTTTAGTTTGAAAAAGTTTAGATGTTTAGGGGTTTAGAAGTTTAGATAACACTCCTAAACATCTAAACCCCTAAACTTCTAAACCCCTAAACTTCTAAACCAATATTACTTCTACACTCAAAAAACTATTACTACTATGAGCCAGAAGAAAGAAGAAGATTTTGAAATAAACCTCACCGGCGAAGAAGGTGATTCGGAAGAAATGAAAGCCAGTTGGTTTAAGCGAATAAAAAAGGGTATCCTTACCAGTACGAAAGATAAAAAAGATGCCCCCGAAGGTTTGTGGAGCAAATGCCCCAATTGCAAATACACCTGCACCATTTCTGAATTAAGCGAAAGTAAATTTGTATGCCCTAAATGTGAGTACCACCACCGCATTGGCAGCGAAGAATATTTTGAAATTATTTTTGATGATAACCATTACACCGAATTATTTGCCAACATAAAATCGAAAGACTTTTTAAATTTTGTTGATTTAAAACCTTACAACAAACGGCTGGAAGAAACCTATGCTAAAACCGACATACACGACTCTATAACGGTAGCGCATGGTAAAGTAAACAGCAACGACCTGGTAATTGCCTGTATGGATTTTGAATTTATTGGTGGCAGCCTGGGCAGTGTAATGGGAGAAAAAATTAGCCGTGCCTGCGATTATTGCCTTGCCCACCGCATTCCTTTTATGATCATCAATAAAAGTGGCGGTGCAAGAATGATGGAAAGCGCCTTTTCCTTAATGCAGCTTGCAAAAACATCCGGCAAACTGTCGCAGTTAAGCGATGCACAAATACCTTACATTTCTCTTTGTACCGATCCTACATTTGGCGGCACCACCGCCTCTTTTGCTATGCTGGGAGATGTTATTTGCGGCGAGCCCGGTGCCCTTATTGGCTTTGCCGGCCCACGTGTAATTAAAGAAACCATAAAAAAAGATTTGCCCGAAGGTTTTCAACGCAGCGAATTTTTATTAGAACATGGCTTTTTAGATTTTATTATTCCCCGAAAAGAATTGAAAGAAAAGCTGGCCACATTGCTGGTATTATTTAAAGGTTGATTGTGGTTGTAGTATTATTTGCTTTATATTTTTGATGTAATTGTTTTAAATAGATGCCTGCATTTTTTCAATAAAAATATATTAGCTTTTTAGCTGCCAACAAAATTATAAGCCCGTTTAATAATTTTAAAATTATTTTGAATTGTATTTGCGCTACTGTAACCCGGTAGTATTTTTTTTGTAACGCTTTACAAAACAACTACTATGCAAATATTGGTTTGTGCAAAGAAGTAGTGTATTTTAGCGTAAATACACATGTTAGCTGCAACCAAAAGTGACATTTCAATTAAAAGTGAAATCTTTAAAACATAAATTAATTTCAATTGCCCTATTAATTCTGATATCCACCATAGTAATTTGGAATTTCAGGCTTAGTTCTTTTATCTATCCATTGCTGTGGATCGGTATCCCAATTTTTATTTACTCGTTATTGCCAAAGAAAAAATCGGTATTAATGGCCGCATTAATTGTCTTGACACTAATACCTTACTTTTTTTTCACTTTAATTTTTATACTAAAATTTGTATTCTGTGGTTATAGCCAAAAGGACTATAAATATGTCGATAGAAAAAATGATAATATTAAACTTGTAGGTAGAGATTTTTCTTGCTATGGCACCACAGGAGATTTAGTACTTTTTAAAGAGTTTTCGATTTCTAAAAATATCAAAATTGAAATTCCTTATAAAACATTCGTCGATTACAAGAATATAGATATCGACACATCCATTTGGAAACCCATACAACACTTTTAAAATAAATCAGGCAGTACACTGAAGTATCGTTGGCTGCAGCTAACATGGGGTTTTATGCAAGTTGGGCTTGACAAACTAAGTTCAGCCAATTGCAAATCCGGTCATTGGTTCGGGCTGGACAAACATCACCGGACATTTGTTCTTAACTTCATCAAAATATTTTCAATCGGCAGTGGTTCGGGCAGACGGAATTTTAATTCCCAACCTGCATAAAGCCCTGTTCGTTGTACGCCATTCAAAACGCTTATAATGAAACTAATTTTACTTTTGTTATTAAACACTATATGCTTGTTAGTTTTTGGACAAAACAAAAGAATTAAACCTTTTCAAAAAAACGATTTTCGGTTAGACCTAAAACTCCCTTGGATTAATCACCTTACACTAAATCCTGATAACAAATTCAAAGAAAATCGATTTGGTTTTGTTGGTGTAGGTGTGGGCATTGAATATAATTATGCGAAGAATAAATACTTAGAGACGAGTTTTTCCGCTGCTGCAACATCTAACATTCCCTTTCCTGCACCTGTGCTTAAAAACTACAACAAAAATCTTACGACATTTTATGCTTGTGTAACGGACAATATTATCAAAAATAGTTTTACTGTCGGCTACGGAATAAACTATGCAGATAACCGATGGGCTGAAGTGATACGATATTTTTCGAATAATGGACTTTCGACTACAAGCCAAACGGAATATTCCAATAAATCAATCGGTTTAACACTAAACACATACTATCGACTTGGTAAAACTGCAAACTTAGGAATGACTTACAGACCTTCGCTTTTCAACATTGAAGATAACTTTCGTTTTCTTTATGAACATTTAATCACAGTTGAATTTATGTGGCGGTTTAGTTTATTTAAAATAAAAAGAAATTGACCAAAAGAGATGAACTTCCGCCGCCGTGGGTGCATCCCTTTTTTCACCGCTTCCGTAATTCGCCACTGCCTGGTTTTTAACCAACAGCGTATGCTTTCTATGCTAATGTTAGCTTCCCAAAAAAACAGCCACTTAAAAGTGGATTAAATTGTTAACTTTAAAAATAAGTGCACCCTAGCTTCCGTACAGTTAAAAATTATTAACCCACTTTTTTTAACCTTCAACCTAAATATTTTTTACTTCACTTAAATGCTCCGGCAATTTTTTAGCATTAAATTTTTCTATCTGATGCAGCATTAAAAATAATATTACCAGTGATAAAATGCCAAAACAAAAACCTGCAATTACATCGCTGGAATAATGCACCCTTAAATACACACGGCTTAAACCCACCAAAAATATTATCAGTATTAAAAAACTAATGACTGTCCACTTTATCCATTTATTGGCAACATCCAGGTAAACAAAGTAAATAATAAGGCCAAAAAATGTAAGGCTCATAAAAGCATGGCCACTGGGAAAACTTAAACCGGGCACTTCTTTTAAAAGCGGGATAAGCGGCCGTGGCCGGTTAAAAAAAAACTTTAGCCCAAACATTAAAAGCAAATTACTTACTCCGGCAGTTACTGCTTTTATAAAATACCATTTGCTTTTATACCTGAAAAAAATAAAAGTAAAAAACACTAAAAAGGCTGGTACAAGAAAAAGATGGGAACCAAAGAAACTTATCCACTGCATTATAACGGTATTGGTATTGGTTACATGCTGCGATAAATAATTAAAAACACTTTCATCAAAATTATTTTGGCTACGGTAAAATATTTGCCTGATGATTACTATAAGCGTTGCCAGCGAAATGAAAAAGATAATAAAAACCAAAAGCAGCTCTGCTGAAAGCAGCGCTATCGCATTGGCCAGTTTTTTTGCTCCTGATTGTATTTTCCTTTTCATACAGTTATTGGAGAAATTAGTTTGGGATTTAGGAGTTTAGGGGGTTAGAGTTTAGAGGTTTAGAGGTTTAGGGGTGTAAACTAAACTTCTAAACTCCTAAACGTCTAAACTTTCCTTCCGTTATACTTTAAGCGAAAATAATTCAATCCCGTTAGCTTTTCCTTTTAAATCTACAATGCCCAGGCTTTCGCCCTGCCATTCTTTAAGATCGCTGTTATCCATAAAATCTTTCGACATTATAAATTTATGATTCAATTCGTTGCAGGCGCTGCGTATTCTTGCAGTGGTATTCATCGTATCTCCGCTCATGGCCAGATCTTTTTTTATTACCCCAATCTCCCCCACTGTTACATCACCCATGTGTATGCCCACCCTAAACTCGGGTATAATGCCAAAACTCCTGCGAAATTCTTCTCCATTCTTTTGTAAGTTTTTCCGGGCATCAATTATTGCGGCCATGCATTTACGTGTGTTTTTAGTTTCAAAAAGCCAGGATACCACAATCTCGTCACCCACGTACTGGTAAATCCTTCCGTCATGTTCTATCAATGCCATGGAAACATGAAAAATAAAATTACGGATGAATTTAAAGTATTCCACATGCCCCAGCTTTTCTGCAATGGGTGTAGAATCTTTAAGATCGATAAACATGATAATCCTTTTTTCAATTTTAGGCTGCATGTATTTGCCTCTTAAAATATCCATAAAAACACCGGGAGAATATTTTTCGTTTATCTCAATATATAATTGTGTAATTACAAAAAGGATAAGCCAGTACAATAATTTTTGTATCAGCCATTTTGTTTCAGTTATTTCTTTTATAAAATATTGAAAGGCCTCGCCGGAGTTTTTACCCAAAATAAAAATAGTATCTAAAAAATGAACCAGGAAATTCATTATAAAAGCAGCCAGCAGCAGTACAATACTTTTAAAAATAAAATTAACAAAAGGGGGTTTACTGCGTAATGCATTCTTAAGTGTAAATACAAATAAGTAACCCATTATGCAGCTCATTAAAAAAACAGCCAGCTCCCTTAAAACTAAAGATTGAAAAGGGCTGTTGGTATTGCTATCGTTTAATAAAAGGGTAACCACTATATCTATCCCCGTCCAAAAAAAAGCAATGTACAATATTGTTCTAAGCCGGTATTTACCCACCCCCGAAAATGCAGAATAAGAAGAAGTATCCAATTTCATATCCGGTTTTTCAGGTACTGATAAATATTTTCCTGGGCATTTATGGTGTGCCCATTATGATTTTCTAATGGTGCATGATGACTGTCTGACAGCAATTGTACCGCTTTATTATTATCGCTCCACTGAATGTCGAAATAGTCCAGTAATTCTTTTTTACAGGTAACATCTTTTACCTGTGCACAAACTTCTATGCGGTGGTGCAAATTCCTTGTCATTAAATCAGATGATCCCATAAATACTGTACTATCTTCATCTGCGCCGAAAATAAATAATCTTGTATGTTCTAAAAAACGATCTACCAAACGGCGTACTGTTATATTTTCACTCATACCTTCAATTCCCGGCACAATACAGCAAACACTTCTTACAATAAGTTCTACTTTTACGCCGGCTTTGCTGGCTTTGTATAATAAACTGATGATGTAAGGCTCTTCCAGGTTGTTTACTTTTATCCTTATTCTTGCAGGCTCCCCATTCTTTACCTTTTTAATTTCTTTACCAATACTTTTTTTCAGTTCATCAATAAGATTAAATTGCGATACCAGTAATTCATTAAACTGTATTCTAGTATCTCCAATTTCGGGGTGGCCTTTTTGCAAGAAATCAAACAACAAAACAAGATCATTTACAATGGCACTTTTAGAAGTAAGCAATACATGATCGGTATAAAACTGTGCGGTTACTTCATTAAAATTACCTGTACTTAAAATGGCATAAGCGGTGTCGCTCTCATTGTTTTTTTTCTTTACCAATGCCGTTTTAGAATGTACTTTTATTTGCGGCATGCTGTACACCAGTTTTATTCCGGCCTCCTTCATTACCCTGCTCCACTTAATATTGTTGGCTTCATCAAACCTTGCTTTTAATTCTATAAAAACAGTTACGTTTTTGCCATTTTTTGCTGCACTGATCAATGCATTTACAATATGCGATTCTGCGGCTAACCTGTACAGTGTTATATAAATATCAGTAACATCAGCATCAACTGCTGCCTGGTTAAAAAATGATAATACCGGATTGTAAGACTGGTAAGGCAGATGCAATAACAAATCCTGCTTGTCTATTAAATTAAATATATCGCCACTGTCTATTATATTTGCTGCAGAAAGCGGCCGAAATTTTTCTATTTGCAAATTTTTATTAAAGGCGGGGAAAGAAGACAGATCGCTGAGGTGATGATACCTTCCGCCTGCAAACATATCTTCGTACTTTACCGAAAATGCTGATGCCAAAAATAACTGCAGGTTACGTGGCATACCCTGTTCGTATAAAAAACGGGAGGGTAAACCAATATCACGTTTCTTTAATTGCTTTTCTATTTTATTCAGCAGGTTACCGCTGTATTCATCCGTAAGGTTTAACTCTGCATCCCTGTTAAACTTAATACTGTACACACTCAGTATTTCTAATTTTGGAAAAAGATATTGCAGGTTTTCACGTATGATATCATCAATAAAAATTACATACTCTTCTCCATCTAAAGGACTTAATGCAAAAAATCTTTTTAGTTTATTAGATGGAATATTTACAATTGCGTGTGTAAGTGTGCCCTGGTTAAGTTCTTTTAATGTTACGGCAAAATAAAGTTGGTTATTTTGCGGCATAAAATCTTTATTATTTTTTCCATCCAAAACAATGGGTTGCAAAAATGCCAGTACACTGCTGAGAAAAATTTCTTTTATCTCACGAATATGCTCCCGCCGTATGAGGTTGTTATAATAAAAATTAATACCGTTATTTTTCAACTCCGGTATTATTTCCTGTGTAAGAATATTGCCAAACAAATCTAATTGCTGGTTAACTTCATTTTGAATTTTTTCAGCAATATCATCAGTTATTTCTATGCTGGCCTTTATCCTTGTTTTTTCGGTAAGTTTCGACAATGCAATAACTGAAGGGTATCTTACCCTGAAAAATTCATCCAGATTGCTTGAGAAGATAGAAAGAAATTTCATTCTTTCGTATAAGGCTACATGCTTATCGGATGCTTCCTGTAAAACCCTGAGATTAAATCCCAGCCAGCTTAAATCTCTGTTGTGTAACATAAAATATAATTTAAAAAGGTGAACCTGTAGCAGGTGTAACGGTACTTGTTGTGGTAGAATGAAAAAAGAAAACTGCTATACCAAAAGCCAGCACCGAAACAATTATGCCTACCATAAAAATATTATAGGCTAACCGCAGCAACTTGTATTTTCGCCCCAGCACAGTACCTAATGTGTAAATATCTTTTATAAGCGACCCGTATAAATAATCTGTATCCCTCATCATTTCTCTCATGGCACCATCGTATTCCTCATAGGTAGCTTTGTGAAAATTACCAAAAAATAAGAGGTTGGTTTTCTTGTCGATAATATCCTGACTGGTAAAAGTTCCGCCGCTTACTTTGGGCCTTGTTGCAATTATAGAAATAACAATTGTAGTTACTGCCACCAGTAAAAATATTATTGTGGGAATGGTTAAATAGGGCACCTCTTCCAGTTTACGCAGCAGCACACTTAAAATAACAGAAATAATAATTGCATTTACCGAAATAAGGATATTGGCTTTACTATCGGCCATATCGCTCAGGCGTAAATGATTTTCGGAAGTAAGCCGCAGCATGGTTTGAATACCCTTCGACATGAGCCCGGTTTTATCTTTTGCCATATAATTAAGGCTTAGTGCTTCGTCATCTGCCTTATCATTTTCTTCAGATTTTTTCTTTAGCTTTTTCATATTTTTTTCTTTTTTCTCTTCCAAATTATCTTTGCAATACTTGGTAAAAAATTCGTGGGTTTCCAGTAATACCATAGTTTTTAAAGTCCATTCTTTTTCATTCAATACTGTACCCCTGTGATTATACTCTTCCCACACTTTTTTATTAGTGTCCTTAAATTCACTAGTGCCAAAATGATAAGTATCGGCATCGCAAATAATTTGTTTAAGTAAACTATCTTGCTGCCGCGGCGGACGTGTAGCCAGAATACATTCTTCTATCATTTTCAAAAGCGTTTCATCCGTCGAATAGAGTTTCATAAAATCCTTCATCAACTCAACACTTTTTTCTTCATGATGCTCAGCATCGGTAAACATGTAGCCGGTATCATGAAACCATGCTGCCACATACACCACCAGCATATCATTTTCGCTCAGGTAGTAATGCCCTGCTATTTCTTTCGTTCTTTCCACCACCGATTTTGTATGATCGAGATTATGAAAAACCAATGCCGGGTTTTTATTATTGTTGAACAACTCTGTAACATGCTGCTCTGTTTTTTTATATAAATTATTTGAATGCATATTTAATTTTTTAAAAAACAAGTTTAAATTTTGTACCCAGTGAAAAATTAAACAGTTTATCCTCAGGCGAAAATCCCATTGTAGCAGATATCATTACCAAACTGTAAGGAACATAATATAAACCGCCACCATAAGCCCCATGCCATTTTTTAGAAGTCTCCCCTCTTTGCCACACTTTTCCTAAATCATAAAAGCCCATAACGCCTACATTACCCGGAAGTAAATAAGATTGTGATTTAAATAATTTCAATCTTAACTCGGCACTGGCATAAGCAATAGATGAACCGGAGAACCTGTTTTTACGATAGCCCCTGAGTATATTATTTGCACCAATATTTAATGCCTGAAAATATTCGTAATGCTTACTGAAAATATGCCCCCCGCCAAAACGTAAAACTGCGGCTACACTTCCCGGGTCTTTTATACTTGCATATATCGTCATATCCGACGTTAATTTTGTAAGCGCATGTGTGTTATCGTTAAAGCCACGTAAAGTTGTAAATTCAGTAAACCAGGTAATGCCACGTGTGGGAAATAATTCGTTGTTAATATAACTGATATCCAATTTTGCTTTACCACCTAAAAAATGTTTAGTTCCATAAATACTTGCCGAATCGCTGCCGATAACAGACGGGTTACCCAATATACGTTTATCATTATCGGTGTAATTGCTCCAGTAATGATAATAACTTGGTCCGATAGAAAACTGAAAAATATCGTTATACCTTTTTCTTATCAGCACGTCAGTTTCAAAATATTTATACCTCACCCGGTAATATTGCAGCGGTTTGCTTTTATCATAAACCGATTCGTTTCCGAAACCAAAAAAATTATTTAAGGTGGGGTTTACCAGTGCCGAATGAATAACTAAATCTTGTTTAGAAATAACTTTATTAAAAACCCCGTCATATCTTATTTGGTAAGCGCCTTCATGTGGTGCATAAAGGGTTACAAGCCTTTGATCAGTTGCAAAAGGATCTTTTCTAAATCCATAAGTTCTTCTTGAAAAACCAATACCAACTAAAAATTTATCTTCTACATTGTACCCTAAATTAATTTGTGGAAACCTGGTTCTGGTATATTGATAGCCTGTACTTTTATATTCGTTAATAGAAGGATCGGAAGAGAATTCTTTATTTGTTCGGCGAAGATTAATGCCGGCATTTTTTTCATTAGAGAGATCATAAACAAAATTCTTCATGTTCCCCTTTAAATTAAAAGTATCATTTCCTTTACCTCCAATTATACGCAATAATATTTTTGATGAAACATCTGCATCAATTTCAAATTTATCTTCTCCGTTTAATCCATATAACCTTAATTCCTTTGTAACTTTTTCATCAAAAACACGGTTGTACATTACAGAGGCTGAATCGGTGTTATTTACTTTTTTATATACTGTTAGCTGTATGCCATTGGCATGTTTTTTAATGTGAAAATATTCTGGTTTGTTGCTGCCTGTCACCGAAACTTCTCTCGATATAAAGGCATAATATTTCATTGCCCTGTCCAGTAAAATATCTCTGCGGCTAATTAATTTATCTGCAACTTTTTTTCCATCCAGTGCTGCAACTGGCGCAGGAAACTTTGTTACCGCTTTTTGTATCACTTCGTTGGTAAGCTTCTGCTGAAAATCTGCAGTAATTTTTTTCCAGGCTTCTTCATCAAGATTATTTAAAAAGAAACGGTCAAAATCCCTTGCAACAAAATTTAACCCGTTTATATCCCTGATATTTGATTTAAATCCCTGCAAAAAAGGCATTTGTTTTCTTGACAAATATTTTAAGAGCAATCCGTTGGAATTAAAAAATGCCTGGTCCCTGTCTTTGGGTATAGGATAATATAACTTTCCGGCACCTGTATCCGCAGTTCCCCATTTCCACTGGTCGGCATGGCGGTCAAAATCTCCAATCAGCATATCCAGTAATCTTGCATTCAACACTTTCTCCTGGTCAATATGGTGTTCATTATCTTCCAGCATGGTATTAACTACTTTCCCCGTACTTTTTGTATCTGTAAAATCCTTTCGGGGATCCCGGTTTTCCAGCATAACCACAGTATTGGCAAACAGGTTTCTGTATTGGCCAAAAGCCGGATCATCAGGTACAAAAAAGAATTGAGGATCGGGTGTAATAACTCCAACTGCCCGGGCCAAATCCGGTACTACCAGTGGGGCATAAGGGCTGCTGGCTGAAATCATATCCTGTACAATTCCCTGCGCAAGCGTACCCCTTAAATTAGACGGCAAGGCTTTTTCCGGATCTTTATCTACTGTTCTTAATGTCCATTCGTTGCCGTCTTTATCGGTAAGCCGCAACGATTTTGTTTGTTTACCACCACCTAAACTTTTTATTGTAAGTCCGCCTTTTTCTTTACGGATATTAAATTCTTTAAGTGCAATTGGTACGCTCCATACTTTACGGTAGTTAGAGCCTAAAAAAGTTTTTCTAAAACCAAATTTGGCCTTATACTTATCGCTTGCAGATATCACCACACTGTCTTTAAATTTATATTCTGCCTGGCGGGTGGTATCTGGTACGGGTATAGGTATTTTAGAAAAATCAAGAATACGGCTGGTGTAATCCATCTTTACCGAATCGCCATCAACTACATAAATACTTGCCTGTACATTTTTCTTTTTCGAGATTTCTAATGTAAAAAAACCTGCTTCGGGTGAAGCATACAAACTATTTTTACCTTTAGAAACCCTGGAGTTTTTACTGCCGCTGCCGCTTACAATATAATTATAACCGCTGTCCTGTATCATTTGTAAAGAATGATCGTGGCCCGAAGCAAAAATAACATTAGGGTGGCCTTTTACAACCGCTTCAATTTCATTTATCATAGTTTGATACAAAGGATGCTTCAAATCCTGTGCAGTACCAAACACAGCTCGTGTTAACGGGTATGCAGAGCCAATAACAGGCAATGGGAGATATAAGTTTGGTATTGCATCGGTAAAAGGAAAAATATGCTGTTTAAAAGTAAAATAGCCGCCGTGCACACTGTAACTTTTAAGGGGATGGTGCATGGCAAGTATCACCAGCTTTTGCGAATTTTTTGAAAGTATATCATCTAACTGCACTAAAATTTCCGCCTTAGTTTTATACGGGCAGTCAGACTCCACTCCCGGCTTTTCATTTTCATGCAGCCACCACTGGCTATCCATCATTACCAATGTAATATCGTCGGTAATTTTTACATCTACCGGTCCCGGGCAACCATCACGGGGAAACATGGTTACATTAGAGTTACTTAAATAATCAATATAATTCTGCACCCTTAAAATTGATTCGTAACCATTAGTTCCGCCATTTGCCCAGTCATGATTACCGGGTACAAAATATACTTTTGCTTTACTTGTTCCAGCAATTTGTATTTGAGAATCCAGCGGTGCTTTTGCAACCTCGTACGTGGGTAAACTATTATCGGGCAACCCGGTTTTATATAAATTATCACCTAAAAAAATAATGGTAGTTTTTTCATTTATAGGAATATTATTTTTTACTGCAGCCACAACCGGATGCCTGCCATTGGTAAGCTGGCCGGCATCGCCTATTAATATTATCCTTGCCTGCAAACTATCTTGTGCAAAAGCAATGGCATTTATAATAAACAAACAATAAAAAATTATCCCGAATTTTTTCATAAACCCTTCATTTTATTTTTAATAACCAAAATAGTTGCTAAGCCAGTTTCGTGCCATTCGTTTGAAATAAGCATATCGCCTGCCGGTGTAAATGCAATTCCTTCGGGCTGTTTATATATTGCAGGATCCAGAGCGTAGTGTTCCTTAACGTTTCCCTGCCTGTCAGTAACAATTAATAAATTATTTATTGAAGCCAAAATGTAAATCTCGTTTGTTACCGGATTTAAAGCGGTGGCAGATGGACGCAGTTTTATTTTTTCCAGCCCAAGCTTTTGCAACGATGACTCTAAGTTTATTGTAAGCACACCAGGGGTGTAAATTTTTTCGGCAATACTGTAACCCCATGCGGTTGTTTGATTTTTCACTTCACCATCGCAATTTTTGCACAGCAACACCAATTGCCTCAAACTATCATCGTAATACAATGATTCAAATTCGTTTACTTTTTTACTGCCTTCCGGAAATTGCGCTTTGGTGGTCACAATGCTGTCGCCTGCATCAAACTGCAGCGTTTCAATATTACCATTGCTTATTAATATATAAAAAACACTGTCCAGCAAAACAATATCTTCAAAATCATGCTTCTTATCGAAACGCCATTTTTTTATCTCGTCCTTTCTGTTAAGGCTAATTTTATAAAAAATACCATCTTCATCTTCAATTGCAAATACAGCAGTATCTTTTGGATAATAAACAATTCCAGAAATTTCGGCTAAAGCATCTGGCAGTTTTATAATTACGGGATTAAGAAGGTCGTACCTGGGGGAGTTTGATAATGGTAGTTTGTTTGTATTGGTGTTGCAGGATAAAGTGAAACAACAAAATATAACAGCACAAATAAATTGCCGGCATAGTATCATATATTAAAAATTACATAGCATGTAAGCCAAAGCGTATGCCAAAGCAATTGATTACTAACTGGCACATCCAATTGGAAAGAATAGAAGAGAATTTGTAATTTAAATAGGTGTTAGTTTATACACAAGTTGTGAAAGAGTGGGGAATATTTTTCTCACTTTTAAGTTATAAATTGGGAAGGGGCTAAAAATTGCATTTTTATAACATAGCAATTTTATTACTGTAAAATAGCCAGTTATATAAACTAAAAAGCTACCGCTATAAATTAAACGGTAGTTTAAAATTAAATTTAAAAATATTATTTTGCAGCAACGCCGGTTGCTCCTGCCGGCAAACCAGTTACAGTTTACACAGCTGATAAGCCTCCATTATTTGCCACAGCATATACACCAACAGTATGACTGCCCGAGTTTAGGATGTATAAATATTTAGAATTATTACTTAATGCAGCGTCAATTAGACCCATGCCTGTTGTGGCTGCAATTGCGGTATTTACAGTTATACTTCCTGTACCTGCATTTACATTAAATGCTGAAAGATTATTGCTTGCAGTATTTGTAGTATAAGCATATTTGCTGTTATTGGTTATTACCACCCAGCATGCAGTACTATGGTTAGCGCCAACCGGGCCCGCCGCCAAAGATATTGTTTCATTATTATATATATGGTAAGATGAAAGTGTACTTGCACCAGCGGCTCCCCCAACAGCTTCGGAAACAAAAATATTACCGTTATTACCCACAGCAAAACCAAACGGAGTAGGGTTAGCAGAATTGATAGAATGTATTGCACCGGGAATGCCCCATTCATTTACAGTGTAAGTAATAATTTTATTGGTAGCCTTTTCTGTGATTACTACAACTTTTCCTTCTCTTACAAAAGAAATTTGTGCAGCACCTGAAGCAGTGGAACTTAATGGCCTTGTTGAATTAGGAATGGCTGTTAATTTATTGTTCTCCCTCAATTTAAATCCAGATATATTTCCGCTGCCACCTGCGTTAAGCACATACACAATATCATCATGCTGTGTAATACTCACTGGTCTTACTCCACCTGAACTAACGGTTGACTTTAACTGCAAACCATTACCTGTTATTTTAAAAGATGAAATACTGTTACTGCCTGGGTTTACTGCTAAAAGTATATTATCATCTTCGCCTTCTGCTAAAATTACTGCTCCCTGATTTCCCTACCCTCCTCCTGTGCCTGAACCACCAGTTGGATAGGCCGTATTAAATATTAAAGTACCATTTACTGCTCTTTTATAATCCAGCACTGCATTGCCTGAGGTTTGGTTGCTTAATGTACATACGTGTTTACCTCCCCCCTTCCTCTTCATCATCATTTCTGTGGTTTGTATTAAGTGACAGCTCTTCACTTGTACCATCTTTACTTAGAGACAAATTATTTTTCTCTTTTTGACAAGCAACAAGCGAAAATAGTGTTACTCCAAATACTGCAATTTGTTTTAAATGTTTCATAATTGTTGATTTTTGATTGTAAAAAATTGATGTTACATTTTCATACAGCAGGGATATGCTTTAATTAAAGAAGTTTATAACCAGTTATCATTAAAATTTAATACAGGCATTGCACTGCCACCCGGGTATTAAGCCGAAAATAAATTATAGAATGATGCAGAAAAAAAACGTTAAAAAATTATTGCTTATTGCAGCACAGCATATCCAAATAAAACAGAAAATTGTTTACACCATATCAGCACACGGTTATTGGTTGTATAGTTAAATGATGCGTCAAGCTGATAAGAAAAATTACCCGATACCGCTTTTAATAAGCCAACTTCCTGGTAGGGATTGCCATTGTTATTGGGCGAAAGCCAAATTCTTAAATCCGGCCCATTATCCGTTTTAAAATTTTCGAAAACCAGGTAAATTTTATTAGCAGCATCCTTTGTAACTTTTACTGTACCACTGCTGGCGTGTACACTGGAAATAAAATTACCGGCAACAATTGTTGTACCTGCTTCAGGTAAAGGATCGTTTAAAACAGCAGGGGTATTATTTTTTTTACAGGAGGCCAGCAGTAAAATAATAGCTGATAGAAAGCTTAATAGTTTGGTCATGATTAAATTTTTAAAATAGTTACACCAACAGTTACACAATTAAAACCCTCTTGGTTTTTTAAATATATTTTTTTTAAAGAGGCATTACGTTTACTTTTATAATCAACTATTATTATTTATTTTTTTGGCCCAACTAAAAACATATACTGAAGATGCTTTAACAGATGCCCTAAAAAGTCATGATAAAGATGCATTTGAATATTTATACCAAAATTATAAGGGAGCATTATTTACTGTTATACTGCAGATAATACCTGACCGGGAAATTGCAGAAGATGTTTTACAGGAAGCATTTATTACTGCCTGGAAAAATATTGATAAGTATGATGCAGCTAAAGGACGGCTTTTTACGTGGCTTTTTAACGTAACCCGTAATTGCGCCATAAATACTACCCGAAGTAAAAATTATAAATCACAGCAAAAAAACGATTCATTCGACAATTACGTTACTTATGTGGATGAAAAAGAGAATGCTGTTTTAAACATTAACCAGATAGGTTTAAGAAAACAAGTGCATCAGCTGCGTGAAGATTATAAAAATGTTGTAGAGCTTTCTTATTTTAATGGCTTTACCCATGAAGAAATTTCAAAAATTTTAAATGTGCCGGTTGGCACTGTAAAAACAAGATTAAGAAATGCGTTGATAGAATTACGCAAACAATTTGTATAATGGATATTAATAACTACATAGCATCAGGCGTTATTGAAATATATGTGATGGGCATTTGTTCACCCGAAGAAAAAGCGGAAATGGAATTACTGCGCCTTAAATATCCTGAATTAAATAAAGCAGTGCTGCAGTTTGAAACTGCATTTGAAAATAACTTATTAAAAAATGCAACTGCACCGGGCAGCATTGCTGATGAAAGAATTTTACAATCTCTTAAAGCATTGCAAACACCGGTTATTAATATTAATACGCACCAAACTGCTGTAAAAAAGATAAGCTGGCTTAGGCCGGTAGCCGCAGCAGCTATTTTATTGTTTGCAGCCAGCAGTATTTTCAATTATACTTTATTTAAAAAAACTAAGGAGCAGGAGTTGGCGTTAAATGAAATAAAAAAGAATAACTCTCTGCCCGAAACAGATTATGCTATCTTAAAAAATCCTGCTATAACACCCGTTGCTATGTATGGCGTAGCGTCACACAGCATTTGCCGCTGCACCATGTTTTGGGATAAAAAAACTGGTAAAGCATATATTATGATCCATCATTTAGTGCCATCATCTCCGGAAAGAAAATACCAGCTTTGGGCAATGGTAAATGATAAACCTGTAAATGTTGGTATGTTAAATGATGAAATAAGGGGCCGCTTTATTGAAATACAAAATGTACCTGAAGGTGCTACTGCTTTTAAAGTTACTCTGGAAAATGCAGCTGGTGCCAGCACTCCTACCGAAGAGCAGACTTATCTTTATGGTAAAATATAATTCTCTAAAAAATCTTTTATACTTTTTTAATTGCACCATTTTGAGGTGTAAAATCCGGCAATCAAATAATAAGCCGTTTTAAGGCACAGCATTTGTATTAGCCCTTGCATGATAAAGAATTTGTTAATCCCCGTACTATTTTTTGTATTATTTATTTCCTGTAACTCCAACAGCGCTACCAATTCCGCACAAGAAGAAGAAAGTCAGGACGCTGAAAAAAAAATCACCAAAAGAGATTTAAGCATAACTCCAGCTAATGCCTATAATAATCTTTTTTTTGACAGTGCTGTACTGGTAAAATTTTTTACAGATAATAAAGTTGAAAACAAGATCATCCGCAGGATGACCAGTTTTTATAATGCCCGAAACTATCAACTGGCCTGGTTCACCAACAATGGCCTGACTGAACAAGCCCGTGGTTTTTGGAACATGCATAATTATCAAATCACTTATGCCAACGATTCTGCATTAAAAGATAAAAGCCTGCAAACCAAAATGGATGGCTTTACAGCAGAAGAAGATGGCTTTACAGTTTCTCCGTTAGACAAAAATATTATTACTACGGAGCTTAAGCTTACTCAGCATTTTATTTTATACACTTTAAATAATATTGAAGATGGTTTTGTAAAGCGTAAAGAAATGGAACGTTTTATACCAAGGAAAAAAGAGGATGCTTTATTACTTACCGATTCGTTGCTGTCGAAAAAACACAAAGACAATAAATATTATGAGGATATAAATAATAGTTACAAATTATTAAAAGAAAAATTAGAAACCTATTATGCAATTGCTAAACAGGGCGGATGGCCGCAAATAACAACTGCTGCAAAACAACTTAAAAAAGGCATTTCATCACCAGATGTTACTATTTTAAAAAAACGCCTGCAGATAACTGGTGATATGGCCGCAGATACCACACCTGTATTTGATGATGTGATTGCAGCAGGTATAAAAAATTTTCAACAAAGATTTGGTTACACCCCCACTGGTGTATTAACCGACGGGCAAATAAAAGATTTGAATGTGCCCGTAGTAAACCGAATACAGCAGTTATTGATTAATATGGGCCGCATGCAGTGGATGATTAATGAACCCAAAGGCAAAATGATTGTAGTAAATATTCCAGAATTTATTTTACACGTTAAAGACGGACCGCAAAAAGTTTTTGACATGAATGTGGTGGTGGGGAAAGAAGGCCACAACACCATGATGTTTACCGGAAACTTAAACCAGGTAGTGTTTAGCCCTTACTGGAATTTACCAGAAAGTATTGTAAAAAAAGAAATTCTGCCGGCAATGGAACGCAACCCTAATTACCTGGCATCGCACCACATGGAAATTACAGGTAATGAAGGCGGTTTACCGGTGATAAGACAACTACCCGGCGATGATAATTCATTAGGAAAAGTAAAGTTCTTATTCCCCAACAGTTTTAATATTTATTTTCATGATACGCCTGCAAAAAGTTTATTTGATAAAGATAAGAGAGCATACAGCCATGGTTGTATTAGATTAAGCGACCCTGTAAAAATGGCAAATTATCTTTTAAAAGATGATGCACAATGGCCATCTGAAAAGATTGACTCTGCAATGAACAGCGGTAAAGAAAAGTATGTAAAAGTAAAAGCCCCTGTGCCTGTATTAATTACTTACTACACCGCATGGGTTGATGAAAATGGATTATTGCATTTTGCAGATGATATTTACGGACATGATAAAGCAGTGATTGAAAAAATGTTTACAAGAATTTAAAACAGGTTTTAATTATGGTTTTCTAGCTTTTAAACAAAGTGCTTTATAAGTGCTTCCCCATTGGTTATTACTTTTATCGTTGGGTAAACCCTGTGCATCTAATAATGCATCAGTATCATTACCATCATTTTTCCAAACCCAGGCACACACTGAAAGCCCACGGTTGTATAAACTGTCTAAGAATGGTTTTTTATCCATAAGCACTCCGGCATTTAGCGGTGCTGTTTCTCCAAAAATTACCGGCAAATTATTTTGTTGCAGCAGTTGTAACCGGTTACCCATTTGCACAGCTGGAACTAAAAGCCATTTTTCATAAGCATGTATATCAAAAATAATATTGCTTTTATCTTTTAAAAATGCTGCGCCTTTATTAATTAAAACACTTTCGTCTTGGCCCTGCTCAGCACAGGGCACTGCAATAATATTTTTGTTACCACTGTTGCGGATAATTGCAGTAAGTTCGTTCATGTCACTCAGCCAAATATCATCGGTGTAACCATCTGCCCTGTCGTAACGGTAAGGCTCATTCCAAAGTTCTATCCATACATCTGGTTGATCTTTAAAATGAATAGCCCATTGCTGCAATTTAATTTTCAGATCATTCCACCAAAATGTTTGCCTGGGCATTTTGCCGGTAAAATCTGTAGGTGCAAGTCCATCCCATCTAAAAGGGCAAATAATTGTAACTCTTTTATTTTTTCGGTTACTGTCCACTACAGATTGCAGGGGATGCAAATAAGCTCCTGTTCCATCTAACAAAACATTTCCTGTTACTGGAGATTCTTTTACATTACCTACAAACTCTCTTGCAATATCAATATTCCAGCTATTCATATCGCTGCTGCCTGCGCTAAATACATGCAAGGCGTTGGCGCCAATTAATTGCAAAGGGTTTTTGTAATTAAATATTTTATCACCAACAATGGAATATTCGGTCGTATAATTTTCAGGTTCCGCCGCATACTGTTTTTTTTTACAGGAGTATAATACTATGGCTAGCAGTAAAGTAATTGAAGAAAAATTCATGCTCATTAAAAATGAAATGTAATATTAGTATTTAAATTTCGGATGTGTGCCGGAATTTTGTCACCCTAAAAAGAATTAAATTAATTTTAAATAAATCGGGTTATACACAGGTAGCAATACTGATTAAAATTCCTAAATTGTGAATGACTTTTTAAGCCAAATTCATTTACAGCTATCATGACTTCACTGCAAAAAAAATACTTTCACCTTTACAGCCACATACAAAATGTGGGTATCAGCACTTTTGTAGTTTCAAAACTATACGATCATTATATCCGTTTGCGGTTAAAGATGAAAGGTGTTACCTACAACGCTAGTGCAGCCCAAAACGAACCCGCCATAGTTGCTTCTGTCGGTAAAGATGCCCACGAAAACCAGCCCTCTTCTTTTTATACTTTAAAAGAAGGGCTTAAATGTTTGCCATTAACTTATAAAGAAATAGTGTTGCTGGATATTGGCTGCGGCAATGGCATGGTTTTAAATTTTGGAATGCTGCTAAAATTTAAGCAGGTTAACGGCATAGATCTAAATAAAACTGCATTGGAAAAAGCTACTTTAAATTGCAGCAAAATTTATCAGGCTGTAAACCAAACTGAATACAATGTAGAGTATGCCGATGCTGTGGAGTACAATATACCAAGCGCTGTAAATGTAATTTACCTTTTCAACCCATTTGGCAGTGTTACAATGGAAAAAGTTGCAGAAAACATTTTTAATCATGCAAATAAAACAAGAAAGACTATTTATGTAATTTACTGTATGCCTTCGTTTAAGTATATTTTTGAAGCCTGTGCAACTTGCAAGAAAATTTATGAAAGTTATAATAAAAATAAAACCCAGGTAGAATTAACTGTGTTTAAAATTGAACCGGAATACAATTAAAAATTATTATCCTGCTTTTACTATTCGCATACTCCAGTTTGAATATATTCAATTTATAAATTCTATCACTTTTATAAAACAGATTATACAGAGAGAAAAAAGCCATTACACCAATGAAATTTTTCTTCCCGTTCTTGCAGCCTCATAAATAGCCTGTAATATTTTCATATCTTTCCTACCCTCTTCGCCACTTATATGTTCGGGCAATTGTTTGTTGGCCAATATTACTTTTGCAATTTCGTCGCATTGTACAGCCTGTTGATTAGTAACAGGAAAATTTAATTCCCCATTACTGGTTCGTCCTTTAAACGGACCGTAACTTATTGCAGGGCTCAATTCAAAAAATCCATTTTCTGCTGATGCAAAAAATCTGTCAATACTGCAATTGTATGTACTCGTAGAAGTTCCAACAGCACCACCCGGAAAAACTAATTGCCAGGTGATAGACTCCTCCACTTCTGCAAATAATTTTTTATTGGTAACAGGGCCAAATTGTGCCGTTACCGAAATGGGTTCTTCACCTAAAACATAACGGTTGCTTTGCACACAATACACACCTAAATTCATTAAAGGGCCGCCGCCTGCCAATGCTTTATTCAAACGCCATTCGCTGGGGTCGCCGCTTTTATAACCCAGCGATGCTTCAATTAAACGTACCTGTCCAAAAACTTTTTCCTGCCCCAGTCTTTTCATTTCCATGTTGTAGGGTTCGTAATGCAAACGGTAACCAACGGCTAACTGTACACCGGCATTTTTACAGGCAGTAATCATTTCTTTACAATCACTTTCAGTAATGGCCATCGGCTTTTCTACAATAATATGTTTGCCTGCTTTTGCAGCTCTTATGGTAAACTCTTTATGCATGGCATTAGGCAGCACCACGTACACCAGATCAATGTCTTTATTATTTATTATCTCGTCTAAGTTTTTATAGTTGTAAATATTTTTATCCGGTATATTATATTTCTTCTTCCATTCAACAGCTTTAGATGGTGTGCCGGTTACAATACCGGCAAGTTTGCAAAACTGTGTCTCTTGCAACCCTTCTGCCAAGTAACCTGCATAACGGCCCAGGCCGCATAATGCGATATTTAATTTTTTGCCATCATACATTTTTGTGTTACAAATAAAAGATGGCAATGTTGCAGCTACAGTGGCCGAACCGGCAGCAATACCTAAATTCTGTAAGAAAGAACGGCGGGTTAAATTTTTCATGAAGTATAATTTTTTGGTGACTGCAGAAAATTAAAAAGGATATAATTATTTCGAAGGTATCAGCACAAATGTATAAAACATATTAAACTGTGTACACTGATTTTTATGAATGGTAGTAATTAGAAAGTTATACCAATTAGACATTGAAAGAATACTGTCAGCCTGAGCTTGTCGAAGGCGTGTTGGCCACCGCACCGGTTTCGACAGGCTCAACCTGACATTTTTTTAATCGGATAGATTCAATGTCTAATTGGTATTATTTTTACGGCTACTCCTATCGTATTTTTAAAACCCATAATTTTGTTTTATTATAAATGAATAGACTAATGATTCACACCTGCAAAAATTGCCACCATAATTATAAAGGAAACTTCTGCACTGAGTGCGGACAAAAAAATACTGTAACAGCATTTACTTTTAAACATATTTTTCAAGAAGCCTTTCATGCTTTTACTCATACAGATAAAGGCTTTTTAGTTTTAGTAAAAAAATTATTACTTAATCCCGGCCAGGTTGCTTATGAATATATTGTTGAAGGCAAAAGGAAAAAGTATTATAACCTTTTCACTTTTTTTGTAGTAGCAACTGCAATTGCAGCATTTATAGAAAGCAAAGAACTGGCCATTAAAGAAACTATATTTCATGAGAATAATGAATACGGACATATTTTTAATATTTACAGCAAATTATTATCTTTTGTAACAATACCTTTACTTGGTTTTGTAATATGGGTTTTTAATTACTCCAAAAAGAGTTTAAGGTACAGCGAGTACACCGTTTTAGCTATGATAATGATGTCTGTAAAAAGCCTATTCGACATTGTGGTATTATCCATAAACTATTTTATAACGGCTGTATTTAAAGTTTATACAGATTTAGATGAAAATTTACTGTATGCTTTTCTTTTAATTTTATTTTTTGCCTATACCAATTACAATTTTCATAAAAAAATAAACCCAAACCCCTGGCTTAGCAGTATATTAACGGGTATAGGTTTTTGCATTATACAAATAGCAATAGCCATGTTTGTAATATGGGCAGTATTGCGAAATTTTAATGGGCTTGGTATATTTAATATGTATGGAATAAGAATAAGTACAAATTAAACTTCAAATATTATTTCTAATATTTCTACCTCATACCAATGCTTTACTTTGAATTACTACATGTCCGGAATTTTAAAATTTGTAACATGGTAAATTTTACCGGTGTCCTTCAGGCTATTAGAAAGTATATTTGCAGCTGCCAGCAGGCATACTGAGCCAATGGATTATATAAAAGAGTATAAAAGTTTTATCAGCAGCCATTACTTAAGTGATGGCGTACGCATTACTGCCGGTATTGTATTACCTGCGCTAATTCTCAATTATTTTAATTTATTGTCTGTTGGTGTTGTTGTTTCTCTTGGCGCAATGAGTGTGAGCATAGCCGATACACCCGGCCCAATACACCATCGCAAAAATGGTATGCTGGCCTGCATTATTATTAATACACTAATGGCAATATTTACTGGCCTTGCTGCGCCGCATCATATAATACTTGGTATAGTAATATTGCTGGCCTGTTTTTTATTTTCTATGATTGCCGTATATGGTACTAGAGCTAACTCAGTTGGAGTTTCTGCTCTATTAATAATGGTGCTTAATATTAATGATCATCTTACGCCGTCTGATGTAATTATAAATGCAGGATATATACTTGCTGGTGCAGTTTGGTATATGCTGTTAAGTTTGTTGCTGTATAATTTTAGGCCTTATAAACTGGCGCAGCAGGCATTAGGCGATTGTATTATGGCCACTGCTGATTACCTGCGGGTGAGGGCTTCTTTTTATAAAAAAGATGTTGATTATGATAAAATTTATAAGCAAATGATGGAGCAGCAAATTGTGCTGCATACCGAACAAAATCTTGTAAGAGAATTACTTTTTAAAAGCCGTGCCATTACAAAAGAATCTACCGTTACCGGCAGAACTTTACTGCTGATGTTTACAGATATTGTTGATCTGTTTGAAAGAACAATGACATCTTACCATGATTACAAAGCACTGCATGATACATTTAAGGATGATGATATACTGGAACAGTACCGCCAGCTTATACTGGAGCTGGCTGCTGAACTGGATGAAATTGGCATTGCCGTAAAAAGCGGAAATGCATCTGAAGAAACCGGTATACTTGCATCCCATATCGACAACACAAAAAATTATTTTAATACTTACCGGGATAACAAACGTACTGCCGAAAATGTTGATGGCTTCATCAGTATGAGGCACATACTTAACAGCATCAGCGATATTGCCAGCCGCATTCATACATTGCATTTATATACAGCATACGACAAAGAGTTAACAAAAAAAATGGTAAGCACTGGTGACTATGATAAATTTATTACGCACCAGCAAATTGATTGGAAACTTTTTCAGGACAATCTTTCATTTACCTCTAATAATTTCAGGCATGCGGTAAGAATAAGTTTAGCCACACTTTTAGGTTTTATTATTGCACAATTTTTACCATTGGGCCACAGCTACTGGATATTGCTTACCATAATTGTAATTTTAAAACCCACTTACAGTCTTACCAAAAAAAGAAATTACGAAAGGCTTATTGGAACCATAATTGGTGCAGCAATTGGTATGATGATTTTATATTTTATTAAAGATAACCAGGTAATTTTTATTATAATGCTGGCGCTGATGATTGGCACTTACAGTTTAATGCGAACAAACTATATGATCAGTGTAATTTTTATGACACCCTATATTATACTGCTCTTTCATTTTCTCAGCAATGCAAGTTTTCAAACTATTATTACAGACAGGGTAACCGACACAGCGATAGGATCTGGCATTGCTTTTTTAGCCAATCTTATTTTATTACCGGCATGGGAGCAGTCGCAAATTGGCAATTACATGCTGGAGGCAGTAAGAAGTAACAAAAATTATTTTACTGCAATCGCAGGTGCTTTTACAGGCAACCCTGTTACCAATACCATTTATAAAGTAAGCCGTAAAAATGCTTTTGTGGCATTGGCAAATCTTTCCGATGCCTTTACCCGTATGCTTGCCGAACCAAAAAGTAAACAAAAAAATAGTGAGCAACTCCATCAATTTGTAGTGCTGAACCACATGCTTACATCGCATATAGCCACGCTTGCTTATTATGTAAAACCGCTATCGCAAAAATTTGCATCGCAAGATTTTGCATCGCTTATTTACAACACCAAAAGCCGGCTGGAAGATGCAGAAAAAATAATTATTGAATTGCCCGCCGATGTTGTTGCACCTGAAACACAGCATAATAATATTCAGCAGCGCCTGCAACAATTATTATTGGCAAGGCGTAAAGAATTACAACAGGGCATACTGGAAAGTGATACACAAAAACAGCTCACCCAATTTAAACCCATTGCCGATCAGTTTAATTTTATCGACAACATTGCTACCGATATAAAGAAAACCAGTATGCAGTGGATGGAGGAATAATATTTTTCAATACGATAAAGATGTATTGCCAACATACAGAAAGAAAATAAATACTGAGTAATACTAATTAGACGTTTAATCTGCCGGGTAAAAAAATATCAGGTTGAGGGACTGATAAAAATTTTTTTAAGCTCTTTGCAAATGACAAAATTTCGATTCCATTAGAGTGTCAGGCTGAGCTTGTCGAAGCCGATGTGCTTCTTTAAACCCGCTTTCGACAAGCTCAAGCTGACAGCCAAATAATTTGAATGAAGTACCTTGCATATTGTGTCATTAGCAGCTTGTCGAAACCGGGTGCACGAGTTAACCCGCCTTCGACAAGCTCAGGTTGACAGTATATTTTAAATGTCGGATTTGTATAACAACCAGAAAACTTTATTGAGTAAAATAAAACCGTTTTATAGTTTTATTATTCTTTCTGTTTGCCTTTGAGAGTTATTAAAAAGCTGAACAATATACATACCAGCCGGTTGGTTTGAAACATTTATACGATTAATACCCTTTATTCCATTACCGGCAGCAATAGTTTTTCCACTGGCATCAATTATCTGGTATTGATAATTTTCTGCAGCATTTATTAAAAGTTCGTTTTTAATAAGGGTTGATACATTAAAAAGTTTGCCGCTGTTACCAGTAGTTTTTAAACCAATGATATTTGAATAACCGGTTTGATCAATTACCGAGGTAACCTTTAGCCGGTAATACACCATATTAGTTTTGTAAGGCTGATACGAAAATTTATTTGTAACAGGACTTGCTGTGGTTAAGCCAGTAAAATTTATTCCGTCATCAGAAATTTCTATTTCAATTTTTTTAATGGCCTCATCAGCTGTAATGTGCCAGCTGAGGTTATGTTTATTATTATCTGTTTTACCCACCAGGTTTACAGCATGAATGGCCAAAGCACCCGTAACACCATTTAAAGTATAAGAACCTAAACTTCCATACTCACCAATATTTGTATTACCTGTTCCGTCAATCTTAATATAATAAGTACCTGCATTTAAAAAAGTATCTATAGTAACACTCATAGTTACCGGATCGTAGGTGCCAATTAAATCAGTTGGCGAACTGTATAATTCAATTTTAACATCAAGGTTGGCGCCAATATAATTATCACCAACATTAAAAGGTACCGCAGTTAAATAAACATTGGAGCCTTGCAATAATGTAAATTTAAAAGCATCTTTATCGGCATTATTACTTATTACTCCTGCTATATTAAAATTTAAGTTAGGCAAAGTATAAGTGCCGGTATTCAATGTATCTGCATAATCATCTGCCCTGTAAACAATTGCATTTTGATTGGTAATAATGGAAAGATTATCCTGTATAGTAGTACAACCGTAAGGCGTTGGGCCATTATTCCAGTTACTCATATTTTTATTATAACTGTTGCCCATTATTGGCGCCCAGCCTGTTTGTCCGCTTCCAATGCCGCTGTTGTAAGTTTCAACAGGTGTATTACAATCTGTACCATATTTAGATTGATGAGATAACCCCACGGTATGGCCGCTTTCGTGTGAACAGCACTCCCCTACCATTTTAGGACTGTATGGCCCCAACCGGTCGCTGAAAACAAAAGCAGGTGTATCATCGCCCCAGTTAAATGAACCTATCCATGCCACACCGCCAACTCCCGGGTACCAGGCACTGGTAGTAGTAATAATTATTCTTATCCGCCTGTTTAACGGCACACTTTCAAATACTGATGAATCGGTGGTAATATTAATTTCAAATGGCCGGTAATCTTCTGCCACACGGTTAAATGCCTCTGTAATTTGCGAATCATCCATGCCTGAGGCGGCACAGTAAAACGCATCTCCCCCATTCCAAAGAGAGCTCTGTACATAATGGCCATCAAAATCAAGAAAGATTGTTGCTTCTGCACCGGGCAGGCTGTTTAGTTTGGGAACACTAAAAGCTTTAAATGAAAACAATAATGCTGTCGTAAGTATTAAAAAGGTAAAAAGTTTTTTCATACGTTTTGGATTTAGGGAAAAACATAGATATTTTAAGTATTGGTAAATTTTAGTTGCAGTAATTAAAGCTGGCTGCAAACCTGAATTACATTTTCTTTTTCAATTTTTATCAACTGATAATTGCCTGCAGCATTTTTTTTTAACTCGTACCCGTCAAAATAATTTTTATTAATAATGCGGCCCAGGTAACTCACACTCTTATCTTTATTAATAATTTTTGATACACTAAAAATGGTATTATTTAAACCAGCGGATTTAACCACAGCAGTTTGCAAATTTTGGTATTTAACCAAATTACTGGTTACGTCGCCGGAAAATAAAAAATTATCTGAAAAAGAAAGGCTGATGTTTTGGCCGGGTGATGCATTAAAAATGCTGTTTAATACAGCTTCCGAACAATTGATAACAGCAGGAAAATTATTGAATTGCTTTGGCTTGGAGTCATTATTGTTTTGAGAAAATCCTGTTACTGCAAAAAAAGATAATAGCAGCAGCAATGCATAGAAAGCAGGCTTTTTCATAGTCCTAAATTTGGCTTATTAGATAATGGATAAATGTACCCTTTGCAAACGCAGATTAGGAGCAGTTAGTATGCATGTGTAAAAAAAGTTTATTTTTTAAAGTAACACACTGGCACGGCAGCAAAAAAGACATACAATTTTATCTGTATAAACCTGTTACTCATTAATAGGAAAAGGATTGCCCCGATGGCATGTATTACAGCTTACCACATGCAGATATTCAGGTTTTACAATACTGTCAAAATAAAAATAATTTTTATTTATCTCAATTGTCATCCGCATCATTCTACGGGCATTTTCTTTCATCTCATTATCTAAAGAAAAATCCAGTTGATTGTTTACAGCAGAAATGCTAAATGTATCTTTTTTTGGTGCCACATGGCAAAAATCACACGAAACATTGAGTGCCTTTGAATAGGCGCCCATAATACTGTCGAGTTTCCATTCAGTTATATCTTGTGGAAGCACTTTCAGGTTCTTATATTTTTTACCATTGGTAAAAGTAGCGGCCGTAGCCATTACGGCAAGTGATACAAGCGTTATAAGAGTTATAGTTTTTTGGTTATGAGCCATAAATAATAATTTAAAAATGATAAAGTGCTTTTTTATTTTGTAATTAAAAAGTTAGCCTTACTTTTAAAGTCCGTAAAGGTCTTTCCATCATAACGATTCACGCCACCTCCAGATTCAAACCAAATACTTCCATCGTTAGCTTCCAATATCCCCATTCTTCCTCCTGACTTAATTTCTGTTACAGTGGGCATTTTATTGTACAAGGACTTTTGATCATAACGGCAAAATGTCCAGGCCCCACCCCATTAGGATTTACTGCACCAGTAACTCCAGATGTTTCCTTTGTTATCTTCGAACCCCGCTATTTCTTAAACACATTGATTGTGTGCTGGCTTTCTGTTTATTTCCATAGCCTCAAATTTTTTAAATTAATCTTTCCACAATGAATTTCTTTATCGTTAACTCTATAAAATAAATTTTGCTCTTTTAAGCTAAGTCCTGCTCGTATTGTACCATCTACTCCATGATTACAGAGGGTTACGACATAAAAAGTACTTGAACCTTTTGGATTAATAGTTCTTTTCAACGAAGGCGATTTATAACGATTATTATCTAAAAAAGATTTTATTGTCAGACCATAATCATACAAAGGCTCTTTATCAATTGTCATTGTATCGGAAGGAAGAAGTAATCTCATATAGTTGCCCGATGAAGAAGTAATCTCAAATGAATCTAAAGGAAAATCAATTGTCAATTCAAGAGGATCAAATGTTTCATTGATTATTTGAGTCCAAAATACAGCATAAACATATTTCTTACCATTGGGATCAATGTAGTTTATTCCACTTTTTGGAAAGCTGTTTTGTATTATCAGTCGTGCGCCGTTAGACTCAGTATACTCATATCTAGTATTAAAAATATTTTCATTACGCTTAGTCGATGGCTTATGACTTTGGCCATTTTTTGAATCCAAAGGTCCTACATAAACGGAATCTGTTCCTACATAAATGGAGTCTGTACTGTTTTGCCCGGAGCAAAAAAATCCTTTTGTCACCATCATCAGTATCATTATATTTTTTTTCATCGTTTTATTTTTTTGCGTCTCCACGGGGTCTTGCTCTATATCTCTTGAAAATTCGATTCTTCACGGGCAGACATGAAATCCATGAATGTTAATCTGAGTTTTCAACATCCACCCTTGCTGGGTATGGCATAGATCACGTTGCCTGAACCAAATAAATTGAAGACTTTACCGTCTATAGAAGAAAGTAATAATTTCCATGTTTTTCCCTTGTCGGATGATTTGAAAATGCCGTGAGGATGAGTACAAAAGAAGTTTTCACCAACCTGGGTAATTGAAGTCCCGAAGACTTGTACACGAGGGCGATCATCCCAGGTCCGCCATATTGAATCAATGAAAACCTTGTTGCCGGCATCCATGGGCTGCCAGGTTTTACCGGCGTCGTAGGATGTCATTAAACTCCTGGTACCCGACTCTGAACTAGCAGTGATAGCAGCGAATCCACCTTTGATCTGTTTTACATCCCAAGCCACGCTATCCTCACTGGTAACCACCGCCCAGTTTTCGCCATTATCGGTCGATCTTATTATCCTTCTCATACTGATCGCCACCAGTACGCCATCCGACTCTGCCAAATGCCCTACCAGGGCCCCGGTATGGACATGTTTCCAGGTTTTTCCATTGTTATCAGTTTTAAAAAAGCCTCTGTCGGTGCCGATGAAAATGGTACCTCCGGCAGTCTCAAAAGTGGTGCGTATTCCTGGTCTCTGAAAAATTTCGAATATCGGCGACCATACACTCGTTCCGTTTGTTTTTTTCAGATTTGCACCCCAGTAATTGCAGGCAAATATCCCGGACTTACCGGGGGCAATGCTGCTATTTTCCCCGAAGTAGCGGGGCAGGCTGCCAGGGAAAATCGCTTTGGTCCAAAAAGGAGCTGTGGCATTTGCTGTACTGTGATAGAGTTCGCTTCCAACCTTTAAAAACAGCCCTTTTTCATTTGCAAAGATGCTATCTCCCCTTCCCCGGATACTATCTATCCGCAAATTTTCGGGCAGCCCTTTACTAATGTCCTGCCAGGTTTGTCCGCCATCTGTAGATTTAAAAACGATGTTTGCATTCCCTGAATGAACGCTTTTTTGTTTTTGCTCACTGACCAGATCATAAGTTGACGCTGAAAATTCTACTGTCTGATTACAGGCAACAAAGGATTGAAAAATGAGAAAAAAAGCAAGTTTATAGATTTTCATGGCTATACTTTATTTGATGAAATTATACAATAAAGGTATTGTGCGCCAACTATCGGGAAGCTTTTTAGTAGTAAAAAATTGTAAACGATATGTAAAACGTTTGTAAAACTACCGAAAACTGAGATTTAATAGATTATTTTGCACACATGAAGCCTTATATTCTGTTTGGTTCTTCAATTTTGATAATTATTGTTTTGATTTCTGGTGTTGCATTTATCAATAAGAAAAATGAAATCCCCGAGAATCATTTGGAAATTGTATTACGTAATATTGGTCACCAGCTTTTGCTTACAGCTAAAGATTCTACTTCAAGAGTGCTGCCGGTTAAAAAATTAAATGAAACTACTTACCAGATTTCCTTTCAAAACAACTTTAGTTTTATATCTGATACATTAATCAACTTAGTTCAACGGCAGCTTCAAAAAAATCTTTTACCAAAAGATTATATTGTAAATGTGAGAGATTGTAAGCAAAAGGAAACAATTTTTGCTTTTGAGATAAGTGGCAAAACAGACAATTTAACACCTTGCCGTGGCCGTACACTTGAGGAAGGTTGTTATTTAATTAACATTGAGTTTTTAAAAACCAATAAGTTTAATGCTGCTTTATTGTTGCTGTTACTTATTCCTTTGGGTTTTGCTGGTTATTATGTAAAAGATAAATTTTGGAAAAAAGAAAAGCTGGAGCCAATTGTTGATGATAATAACTATATACAGTTAGGGAATTTTAGATTTTATGCAGAAAATAACCTTCTCAGCTTTGAAAATAAAAATAGTACACTTTCAGAAAAAGAAACAAAGGCATTAAAAATTTTTGCAGAAAATATTAATCAAATTGTAGAAAGAGAAAAGCTGATGAAAGAAATTTGGGAAGATGAAGGCATTGTTGTGATAAGCAGAAATGTGGATGTGCTGGTATCTAAATTACGTAAGAAATTAAGCGAAGATGATTCCATAAAAATCATTAACATACATGGCAGAGGTTATAAATTTATGGTTGAATAGCTATCAAGTAAAAATCAAGCGGTGAGTGAGCATATTAAACGGTTGTATAAAAACATTATCACACTAATCATTTAACCCCTTTCCGTCAAAAATTTGCGGCATACATTTTTCAATTCTCGACTCCCTGGTTTTGGATTGTTTGGGTGCAGCAAAATGCAGCAGGTATCCTCTTTGGCGCCCCGGGGTTAATGCATAAAAGGCAGTTTTAAGGGCAGCGTTTTTATTAAATTTATTCTTAAATTCTTCAGGCATCGAAAACTCAGCAGTCTTCTTAAGCGGCACTTTTAAACCTGCTCTTTCTACTTCAATGGCTTCAAAAATATAAGCTTTCAAAATAGATTTCAGTTTCACAATTTCCTTTACATTGATAAACCTCATCTGGCGGGCTGCCTGCACATTCTTCGTTTGTTGAATAAGTATTCCACTGGTATCATTTAGCAACGCACCTTTAAAAAACAACACCGCACAATATTCTTTAAACACATGTATTAAAACAATGTTGCTTTTCTCAAACGAATAACAAGGGCAACCCCACTTCAATTCTTCGGTAAGGCCACAGCCAAGAACGATATTTCTCAATTGTTCCAGTTCTTTTTGCCACACGGCTTTATTAAAATAAAAATCAACTTTAGGATTCATGTTATTTAGTTTTTGATGCTAAATCTTCCAGGGAATAACTCATTCCCAAAAGCATTTTACTTTTTATTTGCAGATGCAGTTATCATTTCTCTCAGCACTTTTATATCTATATCCTCCAGCTTATTTATGTAAAGGCAACCAACACCAGTTTTATGTTTGCCCAGTTTTTTTAGTGCAGCTTCGTGTTCTTTAATACCAACGCTAATATATACAGACAAATTTGTTTTACGGGGTGCAAAACCTATACGCAGCCAATCTACTTCTCTGCCACTGGTGGGGCTTTTATATCTTTTAATGCCAAAACCGATGATGGAGTTGCTCCATAATACAGGTGCTTCACCAGTTGCTTTTTTCATCATTTCTAAAAGCACAAAACTGTCTTTGCGTTTTTGTTCATTTGGAAGATTATTGATAAAATCTTCTGCGCTTGCAGTAGTTGGTTTTGTTTTTATTACAGCCAGTTTTGATTTTTTTTCTGCCATTTGAAATTATTGTTTGTTTGATATTGATTTAATACTCACTTGAATTTCAGCCAATCTTTTGCAAATACCAAAAGTTTTCCGCTTTTTAAAAATCTTGGTGGGTGTAAAACGAAAAACAACAGCGTATAAAACTTATACTCTTAAACATCCACGAAAGCCCCTGGCAGCATAATAAGATTCTGCTCCGTTGTGATAAACAAAAACATTCCCATAGCGGTAATCACAAAAAAGAGCGCCGCCCAATTTTCTAATTGCAGCAGGTGTTTTTATCCAGCTTGATGTTTTCGTATCAAAATTTTCTCCCGCCTTTTGAAGGGATTGCAAGTACCGATATTGTTCTTCTGGTAAAAGTTCAATGCCCATTTCTGCCGCCATTTCAACAGCACTGTTTTCCGGTTTATTTTCTTTTCTTTTTTCCAGCGCTTCATGATCGTAGCAAATACTTCTGCGGCCTTTAGGACTTTCTGCAGCACAATCATAAAAAATATACACGCCTGTTTTTTTATCATAGTCAACAACATCCGGTTCAC
>NZ_JANMUN010000072.1:0-1691 GCF_031391665.1 Ferruginibacter sp. | reverse complement strand
TTTTTCGGCCACATTATCTTCGGTAATAGTTTCGCTGTGTACATCTACAATTTTTACTTTACACTCGTTCATGGCGCCTGCATGTACAAAACTTTCTAAAATAGATTTGTAGGCATCCTGCAGCTCAATATATTTTCCTATTAAACCAATGGTAACTTTTGTTTTTGGATATTTTAATTTATCTAAAAAGGCACGCCATTTGGTAAGTTCCGGTGCGGCATACCCGTTAATTTGTAATTTTTTCAAAACAATTATATCAAGCCCTTCCTGCAGCATCATTAACGGCACTTCGTAAATGCTGCTGGCATCCATTGCTTCAATAACCGCATTGGTTTTTACATTGCAGAAAAGTGCAATTTTCTTTTTTATTTCATTGTTTAGTGGCTGCTCTGTACGGCAAACAATTACATCGGGGTGTACACCTTCCTGGCTAAGTAAACGAACACTGTGCTGCGTAGGTTTGGTCTTTAATTCTTTTGCAGCACTTAAATAAGGTATTAATGTAAGATGCACTACCATACAATCTTCTTCAGGCATTTCCCACTGTAACTGGCGTACGGCCTCTACAAAAGGCAAACTTTCAATATCGCCAACTGTACCCCCCAATTCTGTTATAATAATGTCGTATTTACCGGTTTTACCCAGTAAAAGCATGCGGCGTTTTATCTCATCCGTAATATGAGGAATTACCTGTACGGTTTTACCCAAATAAGCACCTTCTCTTTCTTTATTAATTACGGTTTGATAAATACGGCCGGTGGTAACATTGCTGGCCTGCGATGTGGGGATATTTAAAAAACGTTCGTAGTGGCCAAGGTCTAAATCTGTTTCTGCGCCATCGTCTGTTACAAAACATTCGCCGTGTTCGTAAGGGTTTAAAGTACCCGGATCCACATTAATATAGGGATCGAATTTTTGAATGGTAACCTTTAAACCCCTTGCCTGCAAAAGCTTTGCCAGCGATGCTGCAATAATGCCTTTACCTAAAGATGATGTAACACCGCCGGTTACAAAAATATATTTTGCCATAATCATAAGTTTATAATTTGTACTATATTGGGTAACCAAACAAAAAATAAGAGTCATCAGCGTTGATTTTTAAAACTTCAACGTTAATGCTGTATTTAAATAAAAATTGCCGAATTTTTTAACCCAAACTATTGCGACCAGCAGGAGATTTAAGAAAGAAAAATCTTAGAGGTCGTGTAAAGATAGGACGATTATTTGGGAGAGGGAAATTTGAAGGAAAGATTGTGGAAAAATGGTATAATTGCTAATAAAAGCAAATAAAATAACATAGTAAATTCAGTTTATGACGAATACTCTGCTAAACTTATTGAAAATAATTTTTGTTTCATTTTTTATTGTATTAACATGTTTTGTATCAAACGCTCAAATAGATACAAAACCGATTAATTATAATAACAAAGTAGAAACTTTATTGCAAAATGAAATTGGAACTCCTGGTATGGCAAATAAAATTAGTTCAGTTAATGTTATAGATGCCAGGGACGATACAAGTGCACTTGGATATTATTCGTTAGACGGCTTTACAAATTTTAAGAAGGGATGGCCCAAAACTTATTATTTTAATCCTTCATCTTCCGTTAATACCAGTATTGAAAAATGGGTTTCAAACTATCTGCAGTTAAGCAACGATACCTCTATCCTTAATAAAATAGTAATTGTTA
>NZ_JANMUN010000022.1:0-4027 GCF_031391665.1 Ferruginibacter sp. | reverse complement strand
AATATTTTAGCCAAACACAAAAATCAAATTCACCAGTTGGAAGCGTTATTATTTGGTCAGGCTGGTTTATTAGTGGGAGATTTTACTGAAGATTATCCAAAACTATTACAAAAAGAATACCTGTTTCTTAAAAATAAATACCAGCTGCAAAAAATTGAAGCGCCACTTTATTTTTTAAGAATGCGGCCTGCTAATTTTCCTTCGGTTAGGTTGGCGCAATTGGCTATGCTGGTGCATGGCAGCCTGCATTTATTTTCTGCTGTTAAAGAAAGTAAAAGTATTACTGACATAAAAACATTACTGAATGTTACGGCCAACGATTACTGGCATTACCATTACATGTTTGAAGAACAGTCGGCTTTTAAAAAGAAAAATTTGGGTGTACAGATGATTGATAATATTTTAATAAATACGGTGATACCCGTTTTATTTGCCTACGGCCAATACCATAAAGAAAATATTTATAAAGACAAAGCCCTGCAATGGTTGTTGGAAATTACTGCCGAAAAAAATGCTATTACCAAAGGCTTTGCCGCTTTGGGTATTGAAAATAAAAATGCTTTTGATTCGCAATCTTTAATTCAATTAAAAAATAATTACTGTAACAAAAAAAGGTGTTTGGATTGTGCGGTGGGGAATGCATTGTTGAAGAAAAGCCCCTCCTAGCCTCCCCGGAGGGGAGGGAAATGTAGAAGATGGAAGCGAAGATTAAGAAGAAGATTGTATTATTAAACTTACTCCGGAGGAGCAGCAGGTGGGTAGTAAAATCAAGATAAATTTGGAAACCGTTCCGTAGGAACGACATGTGCTTTTGCAAAACATAATTAAAGTTCAATAAAGATTTAATGTTGAAGAGTGCACTTCGTTCCTCAGTGTAAACTCTGCCAATGAAGCCAAATAGCATTTATTAAGTTGGGCTCAAAAAAATAAAAACATAATCTTCTCCTTTTCCCTCCCCTCGGGGGAGGATAGGAGGGGCTTTTACCACCTGTACTCAATATTCACCTCCAAATCGGGATGCAAACTTTTTGCTACCGGGCAATTATCACCTACACGTTTTAGAATGATTTTATCTTTTTCATCAAGATTTAGTGATGCAGGAAAATTTAAAATGACATCAATTTTTCCAATGCGCCTTGGATCGCTGAGCATGTGTTTGGTAACATCTATTTTGGTGTCGGCCAAATTAATGTTCATATCGTTAGCTTTTAATGCCATAGTGGTAACAATGCAGGTGGCCAGGGCTACACAAAGTGTATCGGTGGGGCTAAAGCGTTCGCCTTTGCCACGGTTATCGGTGGGGGCATCGGTTTCTGTAACGGTGCCGCTTTGCAGGTGGGTACATTCGCAGCGTAAATCGCCTTTATAAACAACGGTGGCAGTCATAATTTTATTAATTTAGCTTTTGTTAAATGCAGCGGTTATTTTATCAAAAGTATCATCTTTACCAACTACATCCTATTTTTGTATAAATTTACGTAAATAATAAATAGACATGAAAAAAATACTATTCATCCTGACAGCTTTATCTTTTGGGTTTACAGCAATGGCTCAAGAAAAACCTAATGCTAAAAAAGCTAAAAAAGAAGAGAAGCGTAAACGTATTGATGCTTTGATAAAACAGGAAGAAGAAGGTGTGATTGCGTATAAAAAACAAACGGTGTATGGTGTTAAACTTACCACCGACGGCTATGGTGCTTTTTTAGAAATTGGCAGGGGTAAATCGGTAAAAAAAGCAATGCTGTATCAATTTGAAATCTCGGAACGCAAACATCAAAAAGAAGAAAAATCTCCGAGCTTTGCCAATTTTTCGGCGCCGATTATTTATGGTAAATTAAATTTTTTCTACCCGGTAAAACTGGGTGTACAACAACAAATATTATTGGGTAATAAAAGCAATAAAAACGGCCTGAGTGTAACAGGCAATTTAGGTGGCGGGCTTTGTATTGGTTTATTGCGCCCTTACGAAATTGAGGTAGATAAAAACGGGCAAAGAGTTTATATTGGCTATGATTCGCCGGATAGTTTGCGTTTTGTGGGTGCTTACAACGACCAATCTGCTACTGGTCCAAATTTTGGTACCGGCTGGAAACATTTAAAAGTTACGCCGGGTATTTATATTAAACCAGCTGTACGGTTTGATTATGGCAAATTAAATGAACTGGTTAGTGCTTTAGAAGTAGGGGTGAACGCAGAGTTTTACAGTAAAAAAATTCCGCAAATGCTGTACAATAAGCAAAAGCAATTTTTCTTATCGGCGTATGTTGCTGTGCTTTTTGGTAAGAGAAAATAAATTTTAAAATAAAGTTTGCACACCGTAAGCATATTTGGCTTCATGCTCCAGCAGCCATTTCTTTCTCCATAAATCGCCGCCATAACCAATTAAATCGCCATTGCTGCCAATTACCCTGTGGCAGGGTACAATTATAGAAATACTGTTGTTGCCATTTGCGGTACCTACTGCACGGATGGCTTTTACATTGCCTATGCGTTTACTTAACTCTAAATAACTTATAGTTTTTGCATAAGGGATATTGCAAAGTGCTGCCCAAACGGTTTGCTGAAAATTGGTACCAACCTGCAATGTGTGCATGCTGAATACTGTTCTTTTACCTGCAAAATATTCATCTAATTGTTTAATACAATTTTTTATTACGGGAGATTTGGGTGATACAAAATTAATTTCTGCTTCATTTATTTTATTGCCTTTCCAGCTGTTTAAAAAAAATACATCCGAAATAGCATTGCCCGTACTGCGTATTTCCAGCACACCTAAAGGAGATTGATAAAAAACTATTTCGATGTTCATGTACTTTTATTTAACCTGCAATTAGTTATTATTATAACATAGATAATTGAGTAAAAATTTTATCAATTGCCTTGCCCTTCAGGGCAGGGATAAAATTTGTAGTTGTATTAGGCTTTAGCCAAAATTTGTTGGGCTAAAGCCCATTAGTAAAAATCCATTAATCACCGTCCTGAAGGACGGTGCAATTCACTGATGTGGTAAAGAAAACTATCACCCAATCTTACAACCATTTTTTACCTGCAGCGATGGTTGCAATAAAACCACATCACTGTTTTCATTATACACACCCAGCACCAAACACTCACTGAAAAAATTTGCAATTTGCTTTACAGGAAAATTTATTACTGCTATTACCTGTTTGCCTACTATATTTTCTTTTTTATACAATGCTGTTATTTGTGCCGAAGATTTTTTAATACCTAACTCTCCAAAATCTATGGTGAGTTGATAAGATGGTTTTCTTGCATTGGGAAAATCATTTACTTCCAATATGGTTCCCACCCTCATATCTACTTTTTCAAAATCGCTCCAGCTTATCATTTTGTATTTTTTATAATAAAGAAAAGAAGTATTATTGATAACTAAATTAAGTAAAATGCTGGTAGAAATTAAAAAAGCTATTATTGAAGATGTAAAATATGCTGCGCCATTATTTGATGCATACCGCATGTTTTACAAACAGCCCTCCAATATTGAAGCAGCAAGTGATTTTTTATTAGAAAGAGTAACCAATAACCAATCGGTAATTTTTATTGCTTTTGCTGATGGTAATGCAGTTGGCTTTTGCCAGTTGTATCCTGTATTTTCTTCGGTTGGGTTACAACGCACCTGGTTGCTAAACGATTTGTATGTTGATGCAAATGTACGTGGGCAAGGCATTGCTGCTGCTTTACTGAAACAGGCAAAAGAATTTGGGATGGAAACCAGTGCAAGATGGTTGCTGTTACAAACTGGGGCAGATAATGTTACGGCGCAATCTGTTTATGAGAAGAATGGATGGAAGAGGGTAGAGGATTATTTTTATGAGCTGGGGTTGGGGTGATGTGTTTTTTCTGTTTCCTTTATTTGCCGGAGTAGTATAACTCAATTAATTGTTTTTTACTTAAATTAATCATTGATAAAGTAATATTTTTCATTTTCCCTTCTTGCTGTGTTTTAGAAAATTTATTTAGTAAGCCATTTGCTTCTGCATTTTTGCTCAGCATTATTAAATTTACT
>NZ_JANMUN010000104.1:0-7620 GCF_031391665.1 Ferruginibacter sp. | reverse complement strand
TTTAAATACTAAACCTCTAAACCCTAAACTTCTCAACCCTTAAACCCTAAACTTCTAAACCCTAAACCCCTAAACTTAAAATGCGTTATCTTCACCAAAATAAAAATACACTTTGAAGTTTACAGAATTTGGATTTGACGAAAGATTGATGGAAGGTATTGATGCATCCGGCTACGAAAATGCCACACCTGTGCAGGAGCAGGTAATACCATTAATATTACAGGGCAAAGATATTATTGCATCTGCCCAAACCGGCACCGGCAAAACAGCCGCTTTTTTACTGCCACTCATCAACAAAATTATTACCGATCCATTGGTTAATCATACCAACACCGCATTGGTTATTGTTCCTACACGTGAGCTGGCTATACAAATTGCACAACACATGGAGGGGCTTTCTTATTTTACTTCGGTTAGTTCCATTGCAGTATATGGAGGCGGCGATGGAAATGCATTTGTGCAGGAGAAAAAAGCATTGAGCCATGGTGCCGATGTAGTGGTTTGCACACCCGGCAAAATGATGGCGCATATAAAAATGGGCTATGTAAAATTAGACGGCTTAAAATATTTGGTACTGGATGAAGCGGACAGAATGCTGGACATGGGATTTTACGACGACATCATGTTCATCATTAATCACCTGCCTAAAAAAAGGCAGAACCTTTTATTTTCCGCCACCATGCCGCATAAAATAAGGGAGATGGCAAGAAAAATTTTACACCAGCCGGCAGAAATAAATATCTCACTAAGTAAACCCAACGAAAAAATTGTGCAGGAAGCTTTTGTGGTGTACGAAGAACAAAAAATTCCTTTAATAAAATATTTGCTGAAGAAGAAAGATTTTGCCATGGTATTAATTTTTTGCAGCAGCAAGCAAGCTGTAAAACAATTGACCCGTGATTTACAAAAAGCCGGCATTAAAGCAGATGAAATACACAGCGATTTGGAGCAGGATAAAAGGGAAGAAGTGCTGATGCATTTCAAAAGCCGCCGCCTGCCCATTTTAATTGCTACCGATATTTTAAGCCGTGGTATTGATATTGATAATATCGACCTGGTAATTAATTACGATGTGCCGCATGATGGCGAAGATTATGTACACCGTATTGGCCGTACTGCAAGGGCCGCTGCTGAAGGAACCGCTTATACTTTCATAAGCCCAAGGGAGCAACGCAAATTTGTAGCTATAGAAAAATTATTGGGTAAGTCTGTAACCAAAGCCATTGTGCCCGATGAATTTGGCGAAGCGCCAACTTACAACACTGCACCGCAAAGAACTGGCGGGGGCGGCAACAGAAATTTCAGCAAACCCAAACGTTTCAATAATAATTTTTCTGAAGGGAGAAATAAATAATGTTTTTTGTTCCAAACTTTGGTAATTCTATTAGTCATCATTGGCGTCGCACTCGTGTACATCATATCAATATTGAGCTTTAATCATGTTATACAATAAACTGTCGTCCTTACATCACATTTAAAATCTAAATTTTATTTTTCTACTAAAATTTCACACTTCAGAAGCTAATTTTTACGCCATCTTTTTGTTAGCAGGTTAATCTACCTGAAAATATTCCAAAATAATCTTCGCAAAGTTCTTCTTCGTTTCCCCCTTTAGGGGATAGGGGTTTATATTTGCATAAACATTCTCTATCACTTTCACCTCCGCCATATTAAATAATCCCATCGAATATATTCATGGCGTAAGCACTTTACGTGGCGATATGCTGCGTAAAGAATTAAAAATTTTTACTTTTAATGACCTGCTGAATTATTTTCCGCTGCGCCATGTAGATAAAACCAAAGTAGATAAAATTGGTGAACTCAATTATAATAATGAGTATGCACAGGTTGCAGGTAAAATTACCGATATGGAAATTATGGGGGAGAAAAGAGGAAGGCGATTAGTAGCGCATTTGCAGGACGATGCAGGAGGAGAAATTGAACTGGTGTGGTTTCAGGGAATAAACTGGATACAAAAAGCATTGCATGTTAGCCATCGGTATTTAGTTTTTGGCAAGCTGAGTTTTTTTATGAACAAACCTCAAATTGCCCATCCCGAAATAGAAACTTTTACCGAACAAAAAGCAACAGGTAAAAATTTTTTAGAACCCATTTATTCTTCAACAGAAAAATTAAAAGCAAGAGGTTTGAATGGAAGGGTGATGGGCAAATTTACTTATGCGCTGCTGCAATTAATTACCGAAAAAGATCTGCCAGAAAATTTACCAGAATCTATTATTATCAAATACAAATTCATTAGCCGCTTTGATGCTTATCGCCACATACATTTTCCGGCAACGGAAAAACACTTTCAACATGCCGTACGCCGCTTAAAGTTTGAAGAATTATTTTTTGCACAACTGCGTTTGGGTTTAATTAAAAGTGCACGGCATCGCTTCAGCAAAGGCTGGGTGTTTGATAAAGTGGGTGAGTTGTTCAATACATTTTATACAAAATATCTTCCCTTTGAATTAACCGGTGCACAAAAAAGAGTGTTGAAAGAGATTAGAAAAGATGCAGGCAGCGGTAAACAAATGAGCCGCCTCTTACAGGGGGATGTGGGCAGTGGCAAAACCATTGTTGCATTAATGATGATGCTGATTGCAGCCGACAATGGTTTTCAAAGTGTGCTGATGGCGCCAACAGAAATTTTAGCCCAGCAGCATTATAACAGCATTACCGAATTATTAAAAGATATGCCGGTTTGTGTAAAAATGCTTTCCGGCTCATCTAAAACAAAACAGCGGAGAGAAGTGCTTAAACTTTGCGAAGATGGCTCATTGAATATTTTGATTGGTACGCATGCGGTAATTGAAGATAAAGTGATTTTCAAAAACCTGGGGTTTGCCATAATTGATGAACAGCACAAATTTGGTGTGGCGCAGCGGTCGCAGTTATGGAAAAAAAATACTATACCGCCGCATGTACTCGTTATGACAGCAACACCAATACCCCGTACACTGGCACTAACTGCTTACGGCGATTTGGATTACAGTGTAATGGATGAGTTGCCACCGGGAAGGCAACCTATCAACACTGTACACCGTTTTGAAAACAAACGGCCGCAGGTAATGGATTTTATTAAAGAAGAGATAGCCAACGGTCGGCAGGCTTTTGTCATCTATCCTTTAATAGAAGAAAGCAGTAAGATGGATTACGAAAACCTTATGAAGGGTTATGAAGAAGTAAAATCATTTTTTCCGGAACCCAAATACTGGATAAGTATGGTGCATGGAAAGATGGATGCGGTGCAAAAGGAAACCAACATGCAGCGTTTTGTAAATAAGGAAACGCAAATTATGGTAAGCACCACCGTTATAGAAGTAGGGGTGAATGTGCCTAATGCTACAGTAATGGTAATAGAAAGTGCAGAAAAATTTGGGTTATCGCAATTGCACCAGTTAAGAGGAAGGGTAGGAAGAGGGGCTGAAAAAAGTTTTTGCATATTATTAACTGGGTCAAAAATATCGAATGATGCCAGGGAACGTTTAAAGATAATGGTAGCCACCAACGACGGTTTTAAAATTGCAGAGAAAGATTTGGAGATTCGTGGCCCCGGCGATATTGAAGGCACACAGCAAAGCGGTCTTTTAAACTTTAAGCTGGCAAACATAGTCCATGATAAAGTTATACTGGAGGCTGCAAGAGAAGTGGCACAAAATATTTTAGAAAACGACCCCGATATGAATGTGGCAGAGAATTTGCCTGTTAAAATTTACCTTAATCAGCAAAAAGGCAAAACGGCTTGGAGTAAAATATCGTAATTCTTTTTATAAAATTTTATTGGTTGAGAAACAGTTGTTAAAGAGGATAAATCTGATTGACGGTATCATATAATTTCTGTACATTGTAAAAAATATAGTTGATTGTTTTGAATAAGATAACCAAGCTTTTTTTAACGATTGTCTCAACATTTTTTGTTGCATTATCTGTTAATGCCCAAATGGAATTTATTGAGAACAAAGGCCAGTGGGATAATAAAGTAAATTTTCGTGGCGATTTTACAACAGGCTCCTTCTTTTTAGAAAACCGGGGCTTTACTGTAATGCTGCATAAGCCTGAGGATTTACAAAAACTTTCTGAAAGGATGCACGGGCATTCGCACAACAGTGTTGGCGACAGTATTTCCTCTGCAGCTTCATCTAAAATACCTTCACCAAAAGATTTGGCTCCCATTACAGTACATTCACATGCATATAAAGTAGATTTTTTAGGCAGCAGCAATAACGTTCAGGCAGTGCCAGATAAAGTTTTATCCACTTATAATAATTACTTTACAGGAAATGATCCTAACAAATGGGCATCTAATTGTAAAATATACGAAGCTGTAACCTACAAAAATATTTATCCCAATATTGATGTTCGTTATTATACCGAATTGGGTAATTTAAAATACGATTTAATTGTACATCCCGGTGGCAACCCCAATGCTATTGCCATGCGTTACGAAGGCGGTGTTAAATTAGCTGTTAAAAACAAAGAGTTACTTATTGGTACATCGGTAGGCAGTATAAAAGAATTATATCCCTACAGTTACCAACCCACAATGGGCAAAAGGCAAACAGTAGATTGTAAATATGTGGTTACAGATAATGTGGTGCGTTTTAAAGTACAGAATTATTCTTCTAAAGAAACATTAGTAATAGACCCTTCCTTAATTTTTGCATCCTTTACCGGAAGCACTGCAGACAATTGGGGCTATACTGCAACACCCGGCCCCGATGGCAGTTTTTTTGCAGGTGGTATTGTTTTCGGCGCAGGTTACCCTGTATCACCGGGGGCATTTCAAAATGCTTTTGGTGGAGGTGTAAATGAAGATACTAATGGAGGGGCTTTCGATATTGGTATTTTTAAATTTTCTGCAAACGGCACCCAGCGGTTATATGCAACTTATATTGGAGGTAATCATAATGAGCAGCCTCATAGTATGATTGCTGATGCTCAGGGTAATTTAATAATTGCCGGCAGAACTAAATCTGCAAATTACCCGGTTACTGTTCCTTTAATCGGTAATGGTGGTGGATCGGATATAGTAGTTTCTAAATTAAATGCAACAGGTACCGCACTGCTGGCTTCAGTAAGAATAGGCGGTTCTTTAGATGATGGTGTTAATATAAGGTCTAAATCTAGTGCTCCTTTTGGTACAGATGTTACAAGAAGAAATTATGGGGATGATGCAAGAAGCGAAGTTATATTAGATGGTGCCGGTAATATTTGGCTTGCATCATCTTCTCAATCAGATAATTTTCCTCTTGTTGGGGCATTTCAAAATAGTTTTGCCGGCGGCAGGCAGGATGGAGTAATCCTTAAATTTAATGCAAACCTTACTTCGGTTTTATTTAGTAGTTATTTTGGTGGCAATGGAGATGATGCTTGTTTTGTAATATCACAAAACCCTGTAACAGGCAATTTATATGTGGCAGGGGGAACATCGAGTAATGATTTACCCGGTGATAAATCAGGCGTTATAACCACTACTTATCAACTTGGCGAAACCGATGGCTTTGTTACTGAAATAACGAATAACGGTTCTGCAATTATTAAAACTACTTACCAGGGTACGGTAGGAAATGATTTAATTTATGGCCTCAAGTTTGATAAACTCGGCTTTCCTTATATAATGGGTACTACTACCGGTAATTGGGTGGTAACGGCTAATGCAGGATATAGAGATGGTGTTTTTCCTAATGGCAACCATGCAAAACAATTCATCAGCAAATTGCAGCCCGATTTATCAGCTTATGTATATTCTACTGTATTTGGTACTAATTCGCAGGTGCCTAATTTATCTCCCATTGCCTTTTTAGTTGACCGTTGCCAGAATGTTTATGTTTCCGGCTGGGGCGGTGGAATAAATGTAGATCAAGGTTATCCCTCGGCAGGTACTAACGGCTTGCCTTTAAAAGACCAGTTACCTGGGCTACCTCCGCCAGATGGGGCAGATTTTTATTTTTTCGTTCTGGAAAAAAATGCTGCCAGTCAGTTGTTTGGTTCTTTTTATGGACAAAATGGTGGCTTGGGGGATCATGTTGATGGTGGTACCAGCCGTTTTGATGCTAATGGAATAATTTACCAGGCTATTTGCGCTAATTGCGGAGGTCGTGCAGTTTTTCCAACTACCGCTGGTGTATGGTCTATTAATAACCGTTCATCTAATTGTAATGAGGCGGCGGTAAAAATAGAAATGAATTTTGCCGGTGTTGGTGCAAGTGTACAGGCAACTATTGATGGTGTTGTTGATACTATTGGTTGTGTACCTTTAACCATAAAGTTTACGGATACACTGGCGAAAGGTAAAATGTATATTTGGGATTATGGCGATCCTTCAAATACTAAAAAAGATACCACGTTTGCACCCAATAATTCTACTTCGCATACTTACAATAATGTAGGCAGTTACAGGCTGACATTAATTTCAATTGATTCTGCCACATGCAATATTTCGGATACTGCTTATACCACCGTAAAAGTTGGGAACAATGAGGTTGTACCTAATTTTTCTTTTATTAAATTAGACAGTTGTGCAAGCTTAAGATACCGTTTCGATAATCTTACTACTGCACCATTACCCATTTATACCAATCAAACATTTATATGGGATTTTGGAGATGGTTCACCAAGAATAAGGAGTGGTTTTGTTTCTCAAATACATACTTTTCCTTCTACAGGTTCTTATAAAGTAAGACTAATTGTTGATGATTCTGTTTTTTGTAATTCGCCTGATTCTGTTGAAAAGCAGGTGAGGATAAATCCCAATGTAAAAGCAATTTTTAGTACCAGCACAAGAGGCTGTGTGCCCTATACACCGGTGTTTAAAAATAATTCTTTAGGTGGTACCGATTGGATTTGGGAGCTGGGGGATGGTACTACTTCAACTGATTTTGAACCTATCCATGTTTATAATCTTGTTGGTTCGTACAACGTACGTTTAATAGCAATGGATACATCAACTTGTAATAAAGTTGATACATCTGCCTATTTTACAATTACTGTATATCCAATTCCTACTGCAAATTTTACCTGGAGCCCTAATCCTCCAGTAGAAAATACTAAAACTGTTTTTAGCAATCTTTCTGTTGGGGCTACAAGATATTTATGGGATTTTGGTGATGGAGAAACTTCTACAGAAGTAAATCCCATTCACCAGTTTAACAGAACAGATACGTTTAATGTAATGCTTTTAGCTTTTAATGATGCTGATTGTGTGGATACAATTCAGCAACCGGTACCCATACTAATAAAGCCGCTGCTTGATGTGCCCAATGCATTTACTCCGGGAAGATTTTCGGGCAACAGTTATAACAATGGTATAGTTAAAGTAGAAGGTTTTGGTATTGGTAAGATGAATTGGAAAGTTTATAACCGATGGGGGCAGTTAGTATTTGCATCATCAAGTGTACGGCAAGGTTGGGACGGAACATTTAAAGGCGTTTTACAACCCATGGATGTGTACACATATACTTTAGATGTAGAATTTACTGATGGGCAGAAGTTGAGAAAAACAGGAGATATAACTTTATTGAGATAAAGGTTGAAGGTGAAGGTTGAAGGTTGAAGGTTGAAGGTTGAAGGTTGAAGGTTGAAGGTTGAAGGTTGAAGGTTGAAGGTTGAAGTTTGAAT
>NZ_JANMUN010000267.1:0-12062 GCF_031391665.1 Ferruginibacter sp. | reverse complement strand
TCCAATGGCGTTCCCGTTGGTGCTGCTTCCACCCTTTCCGGTTCGTTAAAATAAGTATCAATTAAAGCTTCTACGTCTTCGGTAATGGTTGCAGAAAATAAAAGATTTTGTCGTTTTGCAGGTAACAGATCCAGGATATTTTTTAATTGCGTTCTAAAACCAAGATTCAGCATTTCATCTACCTCATCAATCACTAATTTTTTTACCGCTTTGCTTTTAAATGCGCCATTCATCGCAAGATCATACAGTCTGCCAGGCGTTGCCACTACCACATCAGCACCATTGTATAATTCCGCCATTTGTGTTTTTATATTTACACCGCCGTAAACACCTACAGCAAGTACACTCATGTAAGGCGTTAAATCTTTTACTGCCTGTACAACTTGCGCAACCAATTCTCTTGTAGGTACTAAAACTAAAATTTGCGGTGTTTTTTCTTTATTAAATTTCCATTGGCGCAACAAAGGCAATAAGTATGCAAATGTTTTACCTGTTCCGGTTTGTGCAATGCCACAAACATCTCTGCCACTCATTACTACCGGAAAAACCCTGTGTTGTATGGTTGTAGGAACAGTGAAGCCCAAATCGTTCAACACGGATTGCAGTGGTGTGTTTAAATTTAAATCGCTAAATAACATTTTTCTAAAATTATTGTGCAAAGATAGATTTAAAAGGCAACGTAAAATTTTGCTTTTAGCAAGCTGCATTTGATGTTGATTTTTAAATAGAAGAATCGTTTATATTCGATTAAGCCATTCCTTATGTTCTCTAATGAAATAATTATTTTATCAGGTCTCTTTCGTTTAACTCACTCCTTCTTTGATATATCAATATATTTTTTTAACTTTCTTAACCTTAATTAACTGATGAATGGAATTTTGATTGCTGTATAAAGTGAATCACCGCATTTCTTTTTAATATTAAAATCGGGTTGTTATGAAAAAAATAATATCACATGCACTTCTATTTTTTTTCAATGTTTTACTGTGCGTTCTTATCTCCTGTAATAATAAAAATAAAGTTCCTTCCGTTGAAACCATAAATGCAATTAATCTTAAAAAAGGAAATATAGTTTCCTGTGGCCCGGCCGAACAGCAATTAGGGACAGTTGAATTTATCACTTCCTGTTCTCCCCAAACAAAAAAAGATTTTAATGTTGCCATGGCTTTGCTGCATTCCTTTGAATATGACGAAGCAGAAAAAGTTTTTGCAAAAATTATTGATGCAGAACCGGCATGTGCTATGGCTTATTGGGGAGTTGCAATGAGCAACTATCACCCGCTTTGGGCTCCACCCACGCCACCCGAACTGCAAAAAGGTGCTGCAGCAATTGCCATAGCAAAGTCGCTAATACAACAAACGGGAAGGGAAGCAGATTATATTGATGCAATGGAATTGTTTTATAAAGACTGGAGTAAAGTAAACCACCGCACCCGTGCGGTGAGTTTTGAAAAAGCCATGGAAAAAATTTATAAAGAAAACCCTGCAGAGAAAGAGGCTGCCATATTTTATGCTTTAGCACTTGCTGCGGCGGCGGATCCTGCTGATAAATCTTTTGCCAATCAAAAAAAGGCTTACACTATTTTAACTGCATTATATCCAAACGAACCTGATCATCCCGGTATTGTACACTATACCATTCACAGCTACGATTACCCTGAACTTGCTGCTCTGGCATTACCGGCAGCAAGAAAGTATGCGGCTATTGCTCCTTCTTCGGCACATGCACAGCATATGCCCTCACACATTTTTACAAGGCTGGGGCTTTGGGATGAATGCATTACCTCAAACACTGCTGCTGCTGCATCTGCAAAATGTTATGCAGAAGCAGCAGGAATTAAGGGCCATTGGGATGAGGAACTCCATGCACTGGATTATCTTGTTTATGCGTACCTGCAAAAAGGAGATAATATACTTGCCAAAAAAGAATGGGATTATTTAAAAACGATAACCGAAGTATCGCCTGTTAATTTTAAAGTTGCTTATGCATTTGCTGCTATTCCATCCCGTTATGTACTGGAAAATAAATTATGGGAAGAAGCTGCCGGCATAAAAGATCATACCGAAAATTTTGCCTGGGACAGTTACCCATGGCAAAATGCTATTCTGCATTTTACACGGGCATTGGGTGCTGCAAATATTGGAAATATGGGTTTGGCAGGCAGAGAAGTAAAAATTTTATACAGACTTTATGATACACTCATTGTACAAAAAGATAGTTATAAAGCCAACCAGGTATCCATCCAAATAAAAACTGCCGAAGCCTGGATACTGCTAAAGGAAGGGAAAGCTAATGAAGCCATAAAACAGATGGCTGTTGCTGCTGCCATGGAAGATAAAACAGAGAAAAATGCGGTAACACCTGGAGAAGTAATACCGGCAAAAGAATTATTGGGAGATATGTTACTGCAATTAAATAAGCCTGCCGATGCATTGGTTGCTTATGAAGCTGATTTACAAAAACACCCCAACCGGTTTAATGGTTTGTACGGAGCAGCTGTTGCCTGCGAAAAAATAAATAATACTGATAAAGCAGGTTATTATTATAAACAGTTACTTGCTATTGCAAATTCGCCCAATGCAAACAGGCCCGAGATGGAAAAAGCAAAATTGTTTTTAAAAAAAGATGGCAAATAAAAAAATTTCAACCGATATAATTCAAGAAGCAGTTTTAATCAATTAATAAGTTACTTACTTATTTAGCAGCCAAATGCCCTGCTGCACTCCCACCTTTAACTATTCTTTATAATTCTGGTTTGTGTTTTTTACACCTCAAAACAGTCTAATTATAAACAATACTTTATGCATACTTATACTCATCAAAAAGAAATCTTACTTGTGGTAAACGCCAGTTTTTTTTCAAGAAACTGGGTAAAAAGAAATGAAGCTGAGGCAGATAAACATTTTACACAAAAAGAAAAATTAATAGATGCCTGCTGGAACGGTCTGGTGCAGGAAATACTGCCTGAATTTTTTGAAACTCCTAACGATAAATCAATGACGCTTTGGGAAATTAATGATGCTGCTGCATTTATTGACCTTGTATTTTGCAATTTTATAGAAACAAGCGAAAAAGAGTTGTCGGTTAACCCTTATGTTTTTATGCAGGTACAGGGTTATAATTAATTTTGGAAGGCAATAATTATTTTTCAGGCATAAAATTTACCTGCTATAAATTATGGAAGCTCCTTAATTAAGATATAAATTTCGGCAGGTGCCGTTTCGTCGCCACCAAAATAGGGATATAACTGGTAGCCCTTAACCTCGGCACTGGTAACATAGCGTGGCATAGTAACTGTTATGTTACCTGATTTAAAAATATATTCCATAGCAGAAATTTTTATTGCACAAACAACTTCAGCGCCAATATTTACTGTAGTTATTTCTTTTGAATTTATTACACCATTATAATAAGTGTAAGCATATAACCTTAATGCACTGTCATTCCATGACCAGCCAATTCTTGCACTGTTTATATGATGATCATTACCATCCGAAAAGCCATAGAGTTTATTAATATCGTACTGATTAGGTGGGTAATTGTTTTATAAATTGCAGAGCTGTCAAATTTTACTTTAAAATTCATTTCGGTTAATGTTATTTCCTTTAAAACACTTTTATCAGAAAAATGTGCACCGGCGCTGATGGTATATTTTACATAACTGCTTTCAGCAACAGTGGGTGCAACACTAACTATTACAGGTGCTTCTGCTGGCAATGTTTTTTTGCAGCTGCATAATAATAAAATTAAAAACGGTAGGATGTTTTTCATTGCCGGGCATGGGATTTAATATACCGCTAAAATTAAAGGGAATTAAAAGAAGCAGGGTAATATTTGCTGTAAATATATGTGGCTTTAATTCTACAATATTATATTTCAGTTGATTAGAGCAACTGACTGCAGAACTTACTAAGTATCTGATATTTTTTAACGGAGGGAAAGAGATACGACTAAAAAATATTTTTTAGTCGTATCTGGTTAAATTTTAAAATCAAAAAGTGCTTCGCCCTGCCCCAACAAGTGCAACTACTAATAAAATCAATGTAACAATAACTAAAACTATGATAGTTATAATTCCAAGTATTTTAAAATACATTGCCAGCTTGGTAAGCCCAAGGCTAAAATGCCCCTGATCAGTTTGATCTATTCCTTTCTTTAAATTTATTGCAGCATTAATCAGTGTGATATTAAGCAGTAATGCAATTGCTGTACTTATAAACAGTCCAAAAACACCAGATCCGGCAGCTGCAGCGCTGTTTTCGCTTACTCTCATTAAACCAATTACAACTCCAATAATAGAAATACCAATACCTGCAAAACCCACTATTGCACTAATATTTGCCCATTGAGCAATTGAAGAAATATGCGATTTCCCTTCTTCATCAATTGCAAGATCGAATATGGTGTTATCCTGAATATTCTCCATAATATTTTTTTTTAGAATTTAAAAAAACAAATTATAAATATTGCTTACTAAAGAAAGTATAGCAAAAACTGTAGTAACAATAAAAAAGATTTTAAGCGATTTTAAACCTGCATTCAAGTCTGCAGTGTTTTCGCTCAGCAATGCCATTTTTATTTTTTTAGAAAAATTAAATAAGAAATAATAGACTAAGGCTAAAACGCCAACGACTATTACAATTATGATAATTAATATTGCCCCGTTAAATTCTCCAAATACTTCGTAAGTAGATCCTAAAGTTTTTAAAGCCGATACAAGTGCTGCACCACCAAGTAGGCCAACTATCAGTAATAAGCCGCAGGCAACAAACATAACAATAGAAATAAACTTTGTCCATTTAGCGGCTTCATTAAATTGTATCCTTACATCGTTATCAATTTCTAAACCCATATTACCCAACTGGTCATGCTGTAAATTGTCCATAATAGTTTTTTTGGTTAAATGATAGAGCGAATATGTAAAACTTTACTGACACGGCAAAAGAAAAGCCGCTGAAATTTCAACGGCTTTTAAAATGTGATAAGTGTCATGACGGTTTTAAACCGTCTGACACTTAATAAGCTCTTGCAAACAACACCCTCTCCTTACTTGGTTTGCCTGTTAATATACAAACGCCGGCCTCTTGCTTATTGTTTAAAGGAATACAGCGGATGGTAGCTTTTGATTGTTCTTTAATTTTATCTTCTGTTTCACCAGTACCATCCCAATGTGCAGCAATAAAACCGCCTTTTTCATCCAGCAGTTTTACAAAATCATCCCAGCTATCGGCATTGGTAATACGTTCGTTTCTAAACGCAAGTGCCCTGTTGTAAATATTTTGCTGAATATCATGCAGCAATTGTACAACAGCAGGTGCAAGTCCATCAATGCTGAGTGTATTTTTTTCTTTCGTATCACGTCTTGCTACTTCTACCACATTATTTTCAATATCCCGTAAGCCCAATGCAATTCTTACGGGTACGCCTTTCAGTTCGTACTCGGCAAATTTCCATCCGGGGCGGCTGTTATCGTTGTTATCGTACTTAACCGAAACACCCAAAGCTTTTAATTGCTTAACAATTTCAGCGGCTTTACCATCAATAGCAGGTTTGCTTTCTTCACCTTTATAAACAGGTACAATCACTACTTGTATGGGTGCAATTTTTGGTGGCATTATCAATCCCTGGTCGTCACTGTGCGCCATAATTAATGCACCAATTAATCTTGTAGATACACCCCACGATGTGGCCCACACGTAATCTAAAGTATTATTTTTATCGCTGAATTTTACATCAAATGCTTTGGCAAAATTTTGTCCTAAAAAGTGCGAAGTGCCCGCCTGCAATGCTTTCCCATCCTGCATTAAAGCTTCAATGCAATACGTATCTTCGGCACCGGCAAAACGTTCGTTGGCAGTTTTTACACCTTTAATAACCGGTACGGCCATGTATTCTTCCACAAATGTTGCATATACATCCAGCATTTTTGTGGTTTCTTCCACAGCTTCTTCTTTGGTGGCATGTGCGGTGTGACCTTCCTGCCATAAAAATTCGGCAGTGCGTAAAAATAAACGGGTACGCATTTCCCAACGCACTACGTTGGCCCATTGGTTTATCAGCAAAGGCAGATCACGGTACGATTGTATCCAGCCTTTATAAGTGTTCCAGATGATGGCTTCGCTGGTGGGGCGAATAATTAATTCTTCTTCCAGCTTTGCCTCAGGATCCACCATTAATTTACCGGGATTAGCAGGGTCGTTCTTTAAACGGTAGTGGGTAACAATAGCGCACTCCTTTGCAAAACCTTCTGCATTTTTTTCTTCAGCTTCAAATAAACTTTTAGGAACAAATAAAGGGAAATACGCATTCTCATGCCCGGTATCTTTAAACATTTTATCCAATTGCCTTTGCATGTTTTCCCATAATGCAAAACCGTAAGGTTTTATAACCATACAGCCACGTACAGCCGAATGATCGGCCAGCCCGCCTTTAATTACCAGGTCGTTGTACCATTGCGAATAATCTGCTGCTCTTGTTGTTAGTTCTTTTGCCATGTTGCCCCCATCCCCTAAATGGGAATTGATTGTGTTGTGTTAAAAATTTTGTTTCCAGCTATATTTCATTGTTCTGCATCGTTGCATCGCACTCTTGTACGGCATACCATTGGGCAGCTTTGTTCATTTTTTATTTTGACCTCACCCCTAACCCCTCTCCAAAAGAGAGGAAACTGGAATGGGGAGTTTTATAATTTTATACTCTTAACTTAACGACATTGCCCTTTAGGATTGAATACATATTTATATTTTACTTCTTTTATTTTAAGCCTGAAAGGCTGCTATTACTATAAAAAAGGTTTCAAATTTAATGCAAACCCTAAAGGGGTGACATTAGAAAAATCCGCTTCATTAAACGCTCCAATAACACTTCGACTTCGCTCAGTGCTCAATAAAGATTTCTTTGTACAATTGAGAGACACAACAATGTTGGGCTAAATTCTTCAGCTTGTTACAAAATATTGACTTTCAAAACCATTTAGCACATCTTTAACAACAAAGTATTAAACTTAAGCGTCTTATGGCAAATGTTTTGATACTTTTATATATAAGTGCTTTTAAAACTTGCACAAAAGTAGTAACTTCAATTTTAAATCTTTAAAACTAAACACCATGAATGCTAAAATTTTACTTATCGCCTTATCTGCAGCAGCTTTTAGCAGTTGCAGCACCGCTTACAAAAGTGGTCAAACACCCGATGATGTTTATTATAGCCCGGTTAGAGTTGTAGATGAAAGCCGCAACGATAATAAAAGAGATGAAGTAAGACGTACAGAAACCACCGCCGATGATGCCAGGATAAGAATGCAAATACGTGATTACAGGTGGAGGGATTTGAATAATGAATACGATTACAGTTACAATAACAGTCCTTACAATTATTGCACCTGCACCTGCAACAGTTATGGTTATTATTACAACCCTTATTATTATTCAAGGCCTGTTTACAGCACAAAATATATAGCTGCTGCACCAATAAACAGTACCCCAAGAACAGTAAACTTAAACACTTATAAAAATTACAGCACTGCGGTAACTACCAACCAAAAAACAGGAGCCGTTACAACCTGGAGCAAACCAACAAGGCAGTATAACAACAACAACGGCGGCAGCAGGGTTGGCAACATCATAAGAGAAGTGCTTTCACCAAGCTCTACTCCGACAAATAACAACAATACCAATTCATCTTCAAATAATAATACAAGAACGTATTCACCTTCAAACAACAACAGCACTCCAAGCAGCAGTGGTTCTTCATCTGGTGGCAGCAGTTCAGGCGGCAGTGTTTCAAGGCCGGGCCGTGGCGGATAAGCCTGGCCCCCTCTATCTCCCCCAAAGGGGGAGGAAATGGAGAAGAACTATTCGAAGAATTATTTTAATACCTGATTTTCCAAATAAAACTATTGGACTGTAAAACTTATATGCCATGAAAAAATATTTACTCTTTATAAATTGTATTATTTGCACCGCAGCTTTTGCCCAAACTCCCGAAGATGCTTTACGGTATTCTTTTTATCCTCAAAATGGTACGGCACGTAATTTAGCCATTGGTGGTGCCATGGGCAGTTTAGGTGGCGATATTAATGCTGCTTATGTTAACCCTGCAGGTTTGGGCTTTTATAAAACCGGAGAATTTATTTTAACTCCTGCATTTTTATTTAATAACAATAAAGCCAATTTCAGGGGCACATCAAATAAAAACAATAGCAACAACTTTGGTTTTGGTACCAGCGGATGGGTTTGGGGTTTTGGCAGCCGTTATAAACCAAAAGTGAGCAACGCTATTAGTTTAGCGGTAACGCAAACGGCTAATTTTAATAATAGTACTCAATACAAAGGGTTAAATAATTTCAGTTCGTTCAGTGAGCAATTTGCTGAGGAATTTGCTAAAAGTGGCTATTCTATTAACCAGGTATTAAATGTAAATTCTCCTTTGCCTTATGGAGCAGCAGTTGCTTTAAATACTTATTTAATAGATACTTTTTCTTTTGTTAATGGCAGCGGAGGAAGAGATACCATTGTAAAAGCTGCACCTGAATTTATTTTAGATGCAGGCCAGGCTATACGCCAGGAAATGAACCGCACAACAAAAGGCGGTATTACCGAAGTAGCCTTTGCTTTTGCCCACAACCATGAAGACAAATGGTTTTTAGGTGCCACAATTGGTATTCCTATTATAAATTATAACAGTGTTACAAATTTTAAAGAATTTGATACTTCAAATAATTCAACCAATCATTTTAAGCAATTTGAATATAAAGATGATTTTACAACAAAAGGTATTGGAGCAAACCTTAAGCTTGGGGTTATATACAGACCACAGGATTATATCCGTTTGGGACTAGCTATTCATACCCCTACATTTATGAGTTTAACTGATAAGCGTACCACTACTTTATCTACTCAATTGGAAAATCCGGTTGCCAATTTTTCTGAAAAATCTACCACTTTTACCAACAATCAACCCGGCGAAAGCAAATACACACAAACCACTCCGTTTAAAGCTATTTTAAGTGCATCGTATGTTTTTAGAGAAGTATCCAACGTAAAAAAGCAAAGGGCTTTTATTACTGCAGATGTTGAGTATGTTAATCATAATGGCAGCAGGTTTGGCAGCAATAATGAAACACCAACTGAAGATGAAAAGGCATATTACAAACAACTTGGGGAAGTTGTTAAAAACGAATACAAAGGCAATTTTAATTTTAAAGTTGGAGGAGAATTGAAGTTTAACACCATTATGGGCAGATTAGGTTTTGCCTATTATGGAAACCCATACAAGGACGCTCCGGAAAAAGTAAACAGAATGTTACTGAGTGGTGGCCTGGGTTACAGAAACAAAGGAGTGTTTATAGACCTTACCTATGTACATGCTATTGCAAAAGATTTAGACATACCCTACCGCTTAGAAGACAGGGCCAACACTTACGCAAGCTTGAAACAGCAACGTGGGAATGTAGTTGCGACTGTTGGGTTTAAATTTTAAAGTAAGTTTATAATATTAGAAAAATATTTTATCATCAGGTGTAACTTTTTTCTAAAGTATAGCGTATTTTTATAGTATTAAACTACCAGCCATGAAAAAAGTTACCATCCTGCTTTCGTTAATAGTTATTGCCAGCTTATCGTTAAGGGCTGAAGAAACCTTACAACAATACGCCGCTAAATATAAATTTCCACAGGGAAGCGCCATTAGTGAAGTAAATGTTGTTTTTGAGAACGGTGTACTGCAATTAAATTCCTCAATGGGTAATTCCTCTTTAGAAAAAACTGCTGAGGACAAATTTTACATGCCTGCAAATAGCGGCACCATTGCTTTTATAAGAAATGATGCAAAAAAAATTACAGGAATAAAGTTTGATGTGCAGAACATTTCAATAGATGGAACTAAAGAAGAAAAAGAAATTAGCGGCACCGTTGAGCCTGTGCAGATGTATAAATCTACTTTCCCGATAAAAAATCTGCCTGCAATGCTGACAGTGGAAATTGAGGACTGATCCATTTAAATTCCGAATCTTTTTTAAACCAGGTCATTTGCCGCTTGGCATACTGACGGGTGTTTATTTTAATTTGCTCCACTGCATTTTCCAGTGTTGCAGCACCATCTAAATAATCGAAAATTTCTTTATAGCCTACCGTTTGCAATGCGTTAAGGTTTTTATACTGATGCAGTTGCTTTACTTCATCTAACAAGCCCTGTTCCATCATAGCATCCACACGTTGGTTAATATTTTTTATAAGTTGCTCTCTTGGTAACTCCAGCCCTATTTTTATAATTTTAAAATCTCTTTGCTTTTTTTGCTGTGTTTGAAAATGCGTAATAGATTCACCACTGGATAATTTTACTTCTAATGCCCTCATTAAACGCTGGGGGTTTTTTATTTCGCCTTTGGTAAAATAAACAGGATCATTTATTTCTATTTCTTTTTGCAGCCATTGCAAACCATGCTGATGATAGCCCGTAATAATTTTTTCTCTTACAGCTAAATCAATATCGGGTAATGCATCAATACCTTCGCAAAATGCTTTTATGTACAACCCGGTGCCACCCACCATTACAGCGGTATCATGCTGTGTAAAAATTTCGTTTACTTTTTGCAAAGCATATTCTTCAAACACTGCCGCATTTACCTCTTCGGTTATTGAATGAGAATTTATAAAATAATGCGGAACAGTTTGAAATTCTGCTGCTGAAGGTTTTGCTACCCCAATATTTAATTCTTTAAAACACTGGCGACTGTCGGCAGAAATTATTTGTGTGCTTAAATGTTGTGCTAGCTGAATGGCGAAAGTTGTTTTTCCAACCGCTGTGGGTCCGGCAATAATAATGCAGGCTTTACCTCTATCCCCTGAAGGGGTAAAATTTGGATGATCATTTTTTTTCATTTTATTGAGTTTGTAAAGAACTCTAATTTGATGAATGAGTAATGATTGAGGCCTTAAAATTATAAGGGTATTATTTCTTTAAAAATAGATGCCCTAAAAAATGATTTAAAATAAGATGAAGTATAATATGGTAATGTTAAATTGAAAAAATTATACATTATTCAATACCCAATTATCCATTAACTTAAAACCCATCGTTACCATCTTTTCCATCATCTGTTGCTGCTTCTTCTTCCTCTTCACTTCCGCCTTCTGCATCTTCTCCTTCCTCACTATAACCTTCTCTTAAAGCTTCGGGTTGTAAATCGTATTTTTCTTCCATTTCGGCAAGGCGACTGTCCACCAAACCCTTTGTACCATATTGCGATGGCGCAATACCTTCTGTTCTTATACAACAGGGATAGGTTAGTTTTTTGTTTTCTTCCTTATCAACATTAATAAGCTCTACCATAAAATGCCAGAATTTATTAAAATCGTATTCGTAAACAAATTTTTGGTTGGGGTTACTTATTTCGGAACTTATGGGTGTATCGGCCATAATAAATGGTTCGGCCTTATACTCTTTATCATATTTCTCTAAAGAAATTTCCCTTCCCTTTAACCAGTTATCGTTACTGCGGTAAAAAGTTGCTTTATGTTTAGAGTCGAACTCATAACTTTTTAAAATGCAGGTATGCAAATCAAAAAAACTTTGTGTATGACGGATAGCAATATCTCTGTAAATGCTGTCGTCATCTTCCCAATAAATTCTGAAACGTAAAATAGCCATGGCGTAAAAATAAGAATAATAAACAGAATTTTGGATTTAGGATTTGAAATTAATTAATGCCCAACTCCTTTGCTTTTGTCATCATAAAAGCGTATGCAGCATTATATTCATTAGGAATTTCTCCATCTAAAATAGCATCTCTAATAGCATTTTTTATAATACCAACTTTTCTATCGGGAGGTAAATTAAAAGCCTGCATTATTATTTCGCCGGTTATGGGTGGTTGCCAGTTGCGCAGGTGATCACTTTCTTCCACTTCAGCACAACGCTTTCGCACCATGTGGAAATTATTCAAAAACCGCTGCACTTTTTGTTTGTTTTTACTGGTGATGTCGGCTGCACACAAAGTCATTAGTGCATCAAAATCTTCACCTGCATCAAACAACAATCTTCTTACTGCACTATCAGTAAT
>NZ_JANMUN010000218.1:0-30657 GCF_031391665.1 Ferruginibacter sp. | reverse complement strand
ATTACTGGGTAACAATACTCATCCGATTGTATTCAACTCAAACGGCTCTGCAAATTACCTTGATTTTGTTTCTCCTGTAATCCCTAATTTATTTTATATCACCGGTTATAACAGTCTGCACCAGGTGGTCGGCCAGGGAGGTGCTGCTTTTCCTGTTGAGATAACTCCCTGGAGTGTACGGCCATCTTATCCAGCAGAGATATGGGTTAGGATAAGTACATCGCTTGCAGGAGATAGGTTCATTTATAGATATTCTTATTAGTTACTAAAATTACTGGCCAATATTGTTGGTATGAAGTATGGCGATGTGCAGTCATACCAAAAACAAAGTACAAGCTCAACTGCACTGCAATCTTCATTATTAAAATTTAATTTATTTAACTATATTTAATTTTATTATACAGCTAATCTCTATCAATCCTTATGCATTACAAAAAAATATTGCTACCCGCTTTTGTCTTCTCACTTTTTTTAAAATCCTTTTCGCAGCCCAAAGTTCCGGATCATGTTTTTTATCAAAAACTTGAAAATGGTTTAGAAGTAATGGTGCTGGAAGATCACACTATTCCCTTTTCTACAATTCAAATTGCCTGTAAAAACGGTTCCTTTACCGAGGATAATGAGTATAATGGCCTTAGTCATTTATACGAACACATGTTTTTTAAATCGAACAAAGAATATAAAAGCCAGGAAGATTTTTTAAAGGCCGTAGATAAGCTTGATATGAGTTACAACGGGCAAACCCTGGAAGAAAATGTTACTTATTACTTTACTCTTCCAAAACAAAATACCATAAAAGGCCTGGAGTTTATGAACGCTGCAATTCGTTATCCAAAGTTTAAAAAAGCCGACATGACTGCAGAAAACCCAATAGTAGATGCAGAATTTCAAAGGCACGAATCGAGTCCGTATTTTATACTGATAGATACCATCAATCACCTGCTTTGGGGAAATAACTACAGCCGTAAAAATATAATAGGCAACCACAATGTTATCCTTTCGGCTACGCCTGAAAAAATGGAAACCATAAAAAACAAATTCTATTATCCTAATAATTGCCTGCTGATTGTTGCAGGTGATGTTGAGCATAACGAAATTTTTTCTAAGGTTGAAAAGATTTATGGTTCCTGGAAAAGTTCAACTTTTGATCCTTTAAAAGAATTTCCCATACCCGAAATAGAACCCTTAAAAAAGAACAGCCATGTTGTTATTGAATCTGCCTTGGCGGAGTCTCCCCTGCTGATTATACGCTGGCAGGGCCCCGATATGAGGAACGATATACAGGGCACTTATACTGCGGATGTTTTTTCGTACATACTTAACCAGCGCCGATCTAAATTAACGCAGGCATTGCAGGAAACTGGTTTGGCAAATGATATTCAGATCAACTATTATTCTCAAAAATATGTAGGGCCCATTACATTTTCTGTTTCTCCCAATCCATCTAAAATAAAAGAATGTTACCAGGCCATGCAAAAGGAAATAGAACAGTGGGATGATGATAATTATATTTCGGATAAACAATTAGAACGGGCAAAAAAAATACTGTACATCACACAGGTAGAAGAACGGGAAGAAGTAGAGCGGTATGTACATTTAATTTCCTTCTGGTGGGCCTGTGCATCTACAGATTATTATACTTTTTACCGGGAGAACATGGACAAAGTAACTCCTGTTGATATAAAAAATTATGTAAGAAAATATATAAAAGGCAGATTTTCCTGCACGGGCCTTATTATACCAAAAGGTTCAAACCTTTCCACCGATCCAAATTTTTATTTCTCTAAATAATTTATAATGAAAACTATTATTTTAAAATTTTATGGCATTGGCATTTTATGTATGCTGTTATTAATTACGGCTACAGGCTTTGCACAAAGCAATACTGTTGAGTTTACCACCGCCGGGCTTAAAGTTATATTGCGGCAAACCCAAAAGGAAACACTGGTAATGAACATGTATTTCAGGGGAGGTACTTCCAATTATTCCGCTGCCAATACAGGCATTGAATCGTTGGCTTTGTCGGGTTTAATAGAATGCGGCACTTCCAAATATCCGGCTAATGATTTTAATGATCAGATAGATGAATATGGATTACACATTGCTGGTATTGCCGATAATGATTATGGTGTAGTAAAATTGAGTTGCATCTCAAGATATACCAACGAAGCATGGAAATTGTTTTCCTCAGCCATTACATCTCCAGTTTTTGAAACACAAAAATTCAGTCTTTTAAAAGAACAGAAAATAAATGATCTTAAAGGCGAGCAGTCAAATCCTGACAGCCGTTTAAAGTGGTTTGCACAGGAGTTTGCATTTTTCGGTACACCCTATGCCATTAATCCCTTTGGTACAGTTGCAGGTTTGCAATTATTAAACAGGGATGCTGTAAAAGATTATTATTTCAATACGTTGCTCAACAAAAACCGCATGTTCCTGGTGGTTGCCGGTAATATTTCCAGGGAAGATCTGGAGAAAAAAATACAGGAAGCTTTTGCCACTATTCCGGCTAAAACATACACCGCTGCAAATGTTGTAAATGCAAATTTTACAGAAGAGCTTTATAAAATAGAAAACAGAAGCATTGCAACCAACTATATTGCCGGCATTATTAATGCCCCTGTTTTAAATGACCCCAATTATCCGGCTTTTCGTTTGGCTGTTACGCTTTTAAATGGCGCTATGTTCGATTACATTCGTTTAAACAAACAGCTTTCTTATGCACCTTCGGCATCAATGTCAGAAGGTAAAATTTCTTATGTTACGCTGTATGCAAGCACTACACAGCCTGCAGAAACAGTAAAAGCCATGCGTTTAATATTATCTTTTATGAAAAACAAAACGTATTCTGAAAAAACAATGGAGAATGTACGAAAATCTCATTTGCTTTCTTATGCAAAACGACAGGAAATAATGTCGGAGATCGCTAACCAATTAGGTGAAGCAGAAATAATGGGTGATTGGAAACTTGCAGAAAATCTTGCCTCCAGAATGAGTACCGTAAATGCTGAAGAGATGCGGCAGGTTTTAAATGCTTATGCAAAAAATATAAACTGGGCTTATATTGGTGCTTCTGATTTGGGTAAGGAATCGTTTGGTAAATAGAATGAGTTATCTGCTGCATAATTTTGTTTTTAATGCGTTGAGCTCTTCGCCTAATTACTGTTTAAATATAAAATAGTAACGGAGAAAATGTATTGTCATCAAGCGATTTATAAAACAGATTTACAAAACCAATACTTTTGTAAAGTGATACATGTATTGCACAATCCCGTTTTTAATGCGTTGAGCTCAGGCGATAAACACGTCAGTTTGGGTACTGATGCGGTGAAATATTTTGATGAATCGGTTTCTCCATTTGTAGGTTTTAAAGAAAGTTATACCAAAGGTTTTGCCGACTTGTATGAATTGCTACCATTGGGCCGCAGAATTTTGTACGCCATTCCATCTCCAATCACTTCACCCAACGGCTGGCAGGTACAGCATGATATTCCGGGATTACAATTTGTTTATGAAGGCAATGGTGATATCAAAAAAGAATTCGATGAGGTGAAGCCGTTAGGCGAAACGCATATAGACGAGATGGTACACCTGGCAGCACTCACTAAACCCGGACCATTTGGAAAAGGCACCATTAATTTCGGGCACTACCATGGCATTTTTGAAAACGATAAACTGGTAGCCATGACCGGACAGCGCCTGCATGTACAAAACTATACAGAGATAAGTGCGGTATGTACACATCCAGATCATACTGGCAAAGGCTATGCTAATACTTTAATGCAACATCAGTTACAACTTATACTGCTACTGGGGCAGCAGCCATTTTTACATGTAAGAGAAGATAATGAAAGAGCAATAGCGCTTTATAAAAGGCTCGGCTTTACCGTTAGCCGCTCAATGAATTTTTATTTTATGAAACGGTTGTAAGCTCACAGCGTCTCGTCGCCAAGGTTCGTATCACACGAACACTTCGCTGTAATCCTCTGGATTATAAGTTTTAAAAAGTTACGTAAAACAAAAATTAATGAAGTAATAACCACTAAGCTGATATTGAAAAGACCAGGACTTTAGCGATTGGTTCGTGAAGACACGAACCAGGGCTGAAAAATATTTTTGCATTGGGTGGTTTAAGATTATTTTAGTTGACTAAAGCAATGGCTTTGCAATATTCTTTTACACTTTCAATTGTATATTAAATTTTCAGAGGAAGATCATTACACAAAATTAAAATAGTAAAATGAAAGCTGCAGTTCGTTTAAAATATGGCTTGCCAAAACTGTTATCAATAAAAGAAGTTGCAATACCTGTTCCTAAACACAATGAAGTATTAGTAAGAGTATATGCCACTACTGTAAGCAGAACCGATTGCCATGTACTGTCGGGCTTGCCATTTTTTATGCGGTTGTTTACAGGATTATTAAAACCAAGGCTAAGTATTACCGGAACAGATTTTGCCGGCCAAATTGAAGCAACAGGTAAAAATGTAACCACTTTTAAAACCAGTGATAAAGTAATGGGCTTTGAATTTTTTGGATTACGATCTCATGCTAATTACCTGGTATTACCCGAAAATAAAGACCTTATCACCATGCCCGAAAACCAAAGTTACGAACAGGCTGCGGCAAGTATTGAAGGAGCGTTTTACGCATGCAGCGTTTTTAAAAAAATGAATCCCAAAGCTGGTCAAAAAGCATTGGTAAATGGTGCAACAGGAGCAATTGGATCTGCTATGGTTCAATTTTTTAAATTTTCCGGTACATCTGTTACAGCAGTATGCAGTAACGAATACAGTGCATTGGTAAAATCGTTAGGGGCTGATAAAATTATTGATTATAAAACGGATGATTTTACAAAAGATAAAGAGCAGTACGATTTTGTTTTTGATGCGGTGGGCAAAAGTTCCTTCAGCAAATGCAAAAAAATTTTAAACAGCAATGGCTTTTATAATTCCTCCGGCGGGCCTAATTTTTTGCAGCTACTTATGGCACCTTTTTCAGCGGGGAAAAAAGAAATATTTGCTCCGCCCAAAAATTTTAAGGCTTGTCTTGCTTTTATTAAAACCCTGATAGAAAACGGAAACTTTCAACCAGTTATAGATAGAAAATATCCTATTGAAGATATAGCTGCAGCATTTGAATATGTGGCAGCAGGACAGAAAATTGGTAACGTAATTATTACCATGGATAATTAAACACCAAATGCCTCCTGCCAAGATTTGTGTCTTCAAGAACCAAAGCTCAGGCTGAGTGCTGCTAGAATTGTAAATTTGCCAAAGAACAAAACAATCATGACCAAACTTTCTGTAAACATAAATAAACTGGCCACATTGCGTAACAGCCGTGGTGGTAATAATCCAGATTTAATTAAAAGTGCAAAAGATATGGAGCGCTTTGGCGCCGATGGTATTACCGTACACCCGAGGCCGGATGAAAGACATATACGCTACGCAGATGTGTACGACTTAAAAAAAATAGTTACCACCGAATTTAATATTGAAGGCAATTGCACCGAACAAAGTTTTGTGGACTTAGTTTTAGCCAACAAACCCACACAGGTAACATTAGTGCCCGACAGTAAAAATCAATTAACCAGCAACCATGGCTGGAATACGATTGTACATAAAGAGTATTTAACCGGCATCATTGCTGTTTTTAAAAATGCCGGCATCCGTGTTTCTATTTTTGTTGACCCTGTTATTGAAATGGTAGAGGGCGCTAAAACCACCGGCACAGACCGCATTGAATTATACACCGAATCGTATGCAAGGGAATTTGCTATTGGGAATAAGGAATTGGGAATACAACCTTACATAACCGCAGCTTTGAAAGCAAACGAGCTGGGGCTGGGCATTAATGCCGGCCACGATTTAGATCTAAACAACTTAAAATATTTTGTCGAAAATATTCCCGGCCTTTTGGAAGTTTCAATTGGCCATGCATTAATATGCGATGCTATTTATTTAGGATTGGAGAATGCGGTGCAGTTGTATAAGCGGTGTTTGAAATAAAATACATTCCACCAACTCCCTAAAAAATAAAAAGCCGTTTCCAAATACAACCAATAATTCTTATTTTTATACCTTACAAAATTTTCGCTTAAATATTTTCATTATGCCAAAACCATCAGCAACAAGCCATTCTACTTATTTTCAAAAATATATTGATCTTGTACCGGAGGAAGATTTAACCACAGCATTTCAAAAGCAATACCCTATTTTGTCTAATTTTTTACACAGCATTAATGAAGACAAATCTGCTTATGCTTATGCGCCTGGTAAATGGACTATCAAAGAATTGCTGCAGCACATGACGGATACCGAACGCATTTTTGCTTACCGCAGTTTATGCTTTGCCCGTAAAGAAAAAAACAACCTGCCCGGCTTTGATGAAAATGATTATGCAGCAGCCAGTAATGCCAACGAACGCACCTGGAAAGAGCTGGCAGATGAATTTTTATTTGTAAGAAAATCTACTGAAATATTATTCAACAGTTTTACCGAAGCGGCTTTAAGCAACAGCGGTTCCGCCAATAACAATCCTGCAACGGCGGCCAGCATGGGCTTTACTGCCATAGGGCATGTGTACCATCACATTAATGTTTTAAAAGAAAGATATTTGTAAGCCACAAGAAAAATCCCGTTAAGCAATATGCAAAACGGGATTTTTTTTATGAAGTATTTTTTGATTAATTATTTTTAGCGGTTGCTTTTTGCATTATCATAGTGTTTACTACTTTTAATGTTTCATCAATATAAATATCGCCGCTTAATCTTTTAAGCCATTGCTTGTTTCTTTCTACCCTGTCTTTTGCTGCATTAATATTTACGGTATCGGATGCAACATTTTTAACTACCAGCTCTTTTGGAAGTTTGAACAAAGTATCCAGTTCTTTGTAAGCTGCTTTAACCTGCTTTTGTTCTTCTTTATATTTTACAATATTTAACGAACTTTCTTTTTCGCTGTTGGTGCTTAACCAGTTGATGTTGCTTTTTATCTTACTGAAAACAGAACCCTTATTAATTTTATCGTAAGTAATATTTACAACTGCATCGTTAGTGGTTGAGGTTGTCCAGGGCTGGTAATCTGCTTTTGCAATTTCATCCCACGAAAGTGATGAGGTATTATCTTTTTCACGGAATTTTAAATGCTCGTACCTGTCCGCCAAAACCACGTCGGGGGTTACACCTTTTAATTGGGTAGCACCACCATTAATGCGGTAAAACTTTTGCAGGGTTAATTTTAATGCACCTAAATCTTCGGTATTTTTATTGGCAAATAAAGGGTTTTCACTTTCTGGCGATAATGGAATGTTGCGCTGCACAGTTCCTTTACCATAAGTAGAAGTGCTGCCAATTATAATTCCACGTTTATAATCCTGTATGGCAGCAGCAAAAATTTCGGAGGCTGATGCACTAAACTCATCTACCATTACAGTAAGTGGACCGGTGTATAAAATATTTTTATCCCTGTCTCTTAAAACTGTTGCTTTTTCATCTCTGCCTTTAACCTGCACAATTGGGCCGTCTTCAATAAACAAACCGGCCATTTTTACCACCTCAGATAACGATCCGCCGCCATTGCCTCTTAAGTCAATAATAATACCTTCCACATTTTCTGCTTTTAACTTGGTTACTTCTTTAGCCACATCGTTAGAACATCTTGGGCCGTTAGGATCCTGAAAATCCTGGTAAAACTCAGGCAAATAAATATACCCTACTTTATGTTCGCCATTTATTACAGCACTTTTGGCAAACGTGTCTTCTAATTTTATTTTATCTCTTAATAACGAAACTACTTTTATAGTACCGTCTGCTTTTTTAAAAGTCAATTTTACTTCCGATCCTTTCTCTGCTCCTCTAATTAATTTAACGGCATCAGTTACCGAATATCCTGTTACATCAACAGGCTCCGCATTGCCCTGTGCAATTTTAATTATCTCATCATCAATTTTAATATCCCCATTTCTTTCAGCGGGCATACCTGCAATAAGGCTGGCAATTTTAATTTTGCCATCTTCTTCTTTTAGCTGGGCACCAATACCATAAAATCCTCCGCTCATACTTTCGTCAAATGAACGTTTGTCGATTGGTGGAAAATAATCGGTGTGGGGATCCATACTCTGAGAAATAGCATTTACAAAAGTGCTGAAATTTTCATCTGTTGTTTCATGCGTTTTTTTGGTTGTCATCGATCTGTCCATTCTCTTTTTTACATAATCCCGTGCTTCTCTTTCTAATGTACTGTCTGCCTTTTGTACAAAATCTTTTTTACCTTTATTTTTTTCTCTGTCTTCCTGCAGTTCTACAAATTTGCCCAGCACAATATATTTAAGCGATTTTCTCCACACTTCTTTACGCTCTGCTTCCGATTTAGGAAAACTTAATTTATCCCTGTCCATTTGTATGGTTTCATCTTTTGTAAAATCAAAAGGCTTTGCCAAAACTTCACTTATCAATAAAAAACTTTCGTCACGCCTTTTCATATATACTTCGTTAATGGCAAAAAAAGATTGCAGGTCGCTGCCGTGTATCTCATCATCTATCCTGGCATCAAATTTTTTAAACGACTCTATATCACTTTGAAGAAATACACTTTTTTCATTATCTAACTCTTCAGTAAATTTTTTCAAGACTTCTTTAGAAAAATTATCATCTATCTTTTTAGGGCTGTAATGTCCTTCTTCCAGCAAAATACCCACATTACGTAATACTTTAGTGTACTTCGATTTTGGATTATCATCATTCTCGTTTTTTCCCTGCGATTGAAACGCAACAAAAAGGCTTGCCCCGGTAAGCACCAGTATAACCGGAATAAATTTTTTACTCATCATAAAGTTTGCAATTTTTTGCATGATGTAAAATTAACGTAAAAGCGTTGTTTTTATTTACAGTTTAACGCAGTTATACGAATAATGTTTTGTTAAAGGCTTTTTGTGGAAAAATATGCTGATAAATGGCCGATGCAATCATCAATTGTCTTTAAAACAAAAAATGCTGCTTTTAATGCAGCATTTTTTGTTTGGGGTAATCGAGGGGGCTCGAACCCCCGACCCTCAGAATCACAATCTGATGCTCTAACCAACTGAGCTACGACTACCGTTTTATTTTAATTAAACTCAGAATCATCCCGTACTTACGGGACTCTAACCAACTGAGCTACGACTACCGTTTTTGATTATGCTGCAAAAGTAAAGAAAAACTTTTCTCCTTCAAAATTACATTTTGAGTAAGGAGTATAATACGTTTTCTTTGCAATCGAAAATTGAACGTAATGCACTGGACAAATTATATAATTCCTGTTTTGTTATCAACCTTTACCGGCTGGGTAACTACATGGATAGCGATAAAAATGTTATTCCATCCCCGTAACCCGGTAAATATTTTTGGATTTAAGCTGCAGGGGATCTTTCCAAAAAATCAACAATTAATTGCTCAAAAATTGGGTCAGGTGGTTAGTAAAGAGTTTTTATCGTTTGCCGAAATTGAAGCCAAAGTTACCAACCCCGATAATTTGCAAATGCTGAAACCTGAAATTGAAAAGCATATTGATAAATTTTTACGGGAAAAACTGACTGATCTTTTTCCGATGCTGTCGATGTTTATTGGGGATAAAACTATTAACCAGTTAAAAGCTGCTTTTTTAATGGAGCTGGAAAGCCTCTTCCCTATCCTGATGAAAAGTTATATGACCAAATTGGAAAAAGACCTTGACCTGGAAAAAATTGTAACTGAAAAAGTAGCCAGTTTTTCATCAGAAAAATTGGAAGATATTTTAAACCAGATAACCAAAAAAGAGTTTAAATTTTTAGAAATAATTGGTGGTTTTTTTGGCTTGCTGATTGGGTTGGTGCAGGTACTAATACAGGTTATGAGCAATTAAATAAAATGCATGTTATAAAAGTTGTCAGCCAGAGTTTGTCGAAGGCGGGTTGATTAAAAAGAGGCTTTCAAAAAACACAGCCTTCTACAAGGTAAGGGTTGTACGCTATTTTTAGATACACTAAACTAAATGAGAAAAGGCCAAAAAAGAAAAATCATTAAAAATTCTCGAGAGAAAAAATCTAATGCTGTAACTTTTAGCAAGCTAACACTTCATAAATTAGATTGGCTTGAATGGATCACTATAGGATTGGCAATTTGGTTTTTTATTTACCCAAGACCATATAATATTTTATTAGGAATTTTATTAGCAATTCCTGTAATTGGACTTTTATTAAATGGTTTACATAAGCCAAGTATGGCAACTCTTGTAGAAATTAGTGCCGACAAAAATGGAGAGGATAAATATGATGTAGCTGATTTTATTGACGTTGCTACCTGGGTAATACTAATTAGAGTTTTGCTGGACTTTGAGTTTGAAAGTTTTTACAGCCTGATTATCCCGGGTACAATAACTTGTTTAATTATCTTGACAATTCTTTTTTTGACACACAAATTAATAGCAAAGACAACAAGAAATAAATGGTGGATTTACACTTCTTTAATATTTAATGTGAGTCTTTATAGTTATGCCGGAACATATGCTGCTAATTGCACTTACGACTATTCCGAACCGACAATCTATGAGTCAGAAGTGCTTGAAAAAACTATTAGTCGTAGTAGACGCAGTACAACTTATTATGTAGAAGTTGCACCATGGGGACATCATTATGACAAAGAGAGAATTAGTGTTTCGGCCACTCAATTTGCAGAATTAAATATTGGAGATAAAATAAATATTGACCTTAAAAAAGGGCTATTTAATATTCCCTGGTACTATATAGAAAGAAAGAGATCGTGGAATAAATAAAACAGCCCGGAACATTGGATAACAGAAAAATAAAACACAAAAGTGACGATCTATTTTCTTAGTGGCTTGGGTGCCGATAGCAGGGCATTTAAATATTTAACCTTTCCGGTAAATACAGAGATTGTATTTATCGACTGGCTGATACCCGAAAAAAACGAACCGCTCCGCAGTTATGCAAAAAGGATTGCCGAAAAAATTGATCATTCAAAACCATTTATATTAGTTGGGCTTTCGTTTGGCGGCATACTTGCCACAGAAATTTTAGAATTTATTACGCCACAAAAAACTATTCTTTTATCAAGCGTTACACGGCGGCAGGAGCTTCCTTTTTATTACCGGATGGCCGGATTTTTTAAGCTTAACAAAATCATTCCCCTAAAATCAACCAATAAAATAAATTTTTTAACCAACTGGGTGTTTGGCATTTCTGCACCAAAAGATAAATTGCTTTTAAGCGAAATTCTTGCAGCTTCCAACTCGGAATTTTCCAGATGGGCAGTAAACGAAATTTTAAACTGGAAAAGAACCGTTACACCTTCAAACTTAATTCGCATACACGGTAATAAAGACAGGGTGTTGCCGATGATTAAGTTTAAGCCCGATTATTTAATAAAAGGCGGCGGGCATTTAATAGTAGTTACGCAGGCTAAGGAAATATCCAGCATTCTGGAAGCTGCAATACTTGAAGTTTGATAGAAAAGATAGCAAGCCGCTTCTCTACAAGTTATGCTACCACTCATCATGTAACCATCACACAATTGAACTTTTGAAGCCACCTTTGGTTATTATTTTTTTAAATACGACAGTTTTTCTGCAAAAAAACGTCTAACCATAAAACTAACATTAAAAATACAGTATGAATTTTTTTAGAATTTTCTTCAGCATTCTTTTTCTCTCTGTTTCAGTTACTTTAAATGCACAAATGCCTGGCGGAGGCCGTGGGCAAATGGGTGGCGGCCAAAATATGAACCTCGGCCATTTTTATGGTAAACTTGTTGACAGTATAACCAACAAACCTGTTGAAGCCGCTTCGGTGCAGCTTATTCAAAATAAATTAGACACAATTACCAAAAAAAGAAAAGACGTGGTAGTTAGCGGTATGCTTACCACAAAAAAAGGAGAATTCAGTTTAGAGAACTTAGCCATAATGGCGCAGTATAAATTAAAAATAACTGCTATTGGCTACAAACCCATTGAAAGAAAAGTTGCCTTTGAATTAAATATGTCGGGAATGAAACCCGGCGACATGAGCGGTATGCTTAGTGCCGTGGATAAAGATCTGGGCAACATAAAACTTACTGTAGATGCACAGCAACTGGCAGGTGTAACAGTAATTGCCAACACTCCATTACTTACCATGGGTATTGATCGTAAAATTTTTAATGTAGAAAGAAATCTTACCAGCGTTGGTGGTACCGCCGTAGATGTAATGAAAAATGTACCGAGCCTTAGTGTAGATATTGACGGTAACGTTACCATGCGTAATGCTGCGCCACAAATTTTTGTTGATGGAAGGCCAACTACAATGACATTAGACCAGATACCTGCCGATGCAATTGCAACTGTAGAATTAATTACCAACCCCAGCGCAAAATACGATGCCAGTGGTGGCGGTGCCGGTATTTTAAATATTGTACTGAAGAAAAACCGTAAAGCCGGATATAACGGTAACGTTAGGGCCAGTATCGACAGCCGTGGAAGGCCGGGCTTTGGCGGCGATATAAACATTAAACAACAGAAGGTGAATTTCTTTGCGGCTGGTATGTTGGGCATACGCAAATCTAAAAGCGAAGTGACAACAGAACGTACAGATTTTTTTACCAACAGTGTAGCCCACTCTGTACAAAATAATAACCCCGTTAACACAGGTTTTTTCAGCTTTGGACGTATGGGAATGGACTATTTTTTAAACAACAGAAATACATTTTCTATTGGTGGTAATATTGTAAGGGGGCAGTTTAAAACTAAAGATTTTCTTACAAGTTATAATGATACCAGTTACACTTCTACGGCTATAAGCGAAATGGCCACACGTACATCAAACAGCATTGGTAATTTTAGAAATTACGGCAGCACATTAAGTTACAAACATAACTATGCAAAGGCCGGTAAAGAACTTACTGCTGATGTAAATTTTAATTACAGTAAAAACGATAACGAATCGGATAACGATCAAAAACAATTTAGCAGTAACAGCACTCCAAAAGGATTCAATCTTTTTCAAAACACCGCCGGTGGTGGCACTACAAAATTTTATACTGTACAAACGGATTACAGCAACCCCATTACCGCAAAAATGAAAATTGAATTTGGTGCTAGAGCTGCCTTCAGAGATTTCAGGAGTTTTAATACAATTACAAACATTAATAAAGATTACAACGGACAAACTTTTTTTGGCAATAAAATTATTACCGATTATAAATTTACCGATGCAGTGTATGCAGGCTACACTACTTTCTCACAACAGCTTAAAAATTTTACTTACCAACTTGGATTAAGGTTAGAAAGCAGTAAGTATGATGGTAACCTTATTACAAAAAATCAATTGTTCAGCAACAGTTATCCTTTTAGTTTATTCCCCAGTGCTTTTCTTACTTACAAATTAACAGAGAAGCAGGATATGCAGTTAAATTATTCAAGAAAGATAAACAGGCCTAACTTTTTTCAACTGATACCATTTATTGATGTAAGCGATCCTTTAAACATTTCTAAAGGCAATCCTGATCTGATACCGGAGTTTACCAATCTTGCAGAATTGTCTTATCAAAATCAATTTAATAATAAGCATTCGTTTTTTACTACGGTGTACTTTCGTAATACCAACGATTTAATTACACGTTATCAATACCGTGATGTAAACCCCAACACTTCCATTTCTGACAGTGCAACATTTAACACTTATGCCAATGCCAACAGCAGTTTTACTTATGGTTTGGAGTTAACTGTAAGAGATAAATTTATCAGCTGGTGGGATCTGTCAACCAATTTTAATTTGTATAAAACCGATTTAAAAGCAGGTAATATTCCGGGCAGTATTAATCAATCGCTGGTAAGCTGGTTTGCGAAAATTAATAACAGTTTTAAACTGCCTAAAAATTATTCTATTCAATTAAGCGGCGATTACCAGGCAAAAACTTTACAGCCTGCTAGCAGCAGCGGTGGGGGCGGTGGAGGACGTGGCGGCGGAGGCGGAATGTTTGGTGGCGGTGGCGGTTTTGGCCAAAGCCAGCCAGGGGCACAGGGTTATATTAAGCCAAACTACGGAATAGAAATCGCTATAAGAAAAGATTTCTTAAAAAATAATGCCGCATCATTAACCCTGCAAATGAATGATGTGTTTAGAACTAAACTAAACGCCACTCATGCAGAAAGTTCTTTTTTAATTTATGATACCCAGCGCCGCAGAGATCCGCAGGTTGCCCGTTTAAGCTTTAACTGGCGCTTTGGAAAATTTGATGTAAACTTATTAAAGCGTAAAAATATGAGAGGCGAAATGGATAATATGCAAAATGCACAACAGGGAATGGGCAATTAGTAATGAGAGTTATTATATTATCGTAAAATATTTTAAATTGATAAAAAGGTTGCCCAAAAATGGCAACCTTTTTTATAGGAGAGTATTAGCCTTGTGGAAAAATTATATATTAAAATAATACAGCCTCTAAAAAAGAGGCTGTTTATATTCAGCGGAGAGAAAGGGATTCGAACCCCTGGACCTGTAACAGTCAACGGTTTTCAAGACCGCCGCATTAGACCGCTCTGCCATCTCTCCGCGGCAAAAATACGGTTTGAAATAGTTCAACCCAAAAGTTTTACTAAACTATTTCTGTTGGCGTTTTATCTTTTACTACCACAAGGTCTTTTAAATCAACAGTGATGGGCATTACACCCACTTGTAACACCGCTTTTTTTCCTCTTATTTCTTTTACAATACCTACCTGGCGGTTCTGTTTCATCTTTACTTTAGCGCCAATTACAATATCGCCGCCAATTTCTTCAAACTTTTCGTTTATTTTTTTTTGCTGCTTTTCTACTGTAAATTTTTCTTTTTGGTTAAACAGCAAGGCATGTATCATCTTTACCACTTTATCTTTATTTTCCGCTTTGCGCCATTCAATCACCATAGCTTTTAACCGGCGCTCCATATCTTTTAAATAAGCAAATTTTTCTTCCGATATTTTATTCTGGTGCATTAATCTTTCCACTTCCTGCTGGTGCTTTTCTTTATGCAAAACCTGGTTCATTTCTTTTTTCAGGCGTTCATTTTCTTTCAGTAGTTTTTGCAATTCTATTTTTTCAATATCAATTTTTTGCAGGTCCTGTTCGGTGCGGTTGAGTAATTTATCTAAAGTAAAATGATCTTCGTCCACAAGTGTCCTTGCTTTTTCGATCAATCTTTTTTCCAAACCAATTCTTTCTGCAATAGAAAATGTGTAAGAGCTCCCGGGCTTGCCCACAATTAATTTATACATCGGCAGCAAATTTTTCTCATCAAACTGCATGGCACCATTAATAATGCCTGGCACTTTATTGGCCATTACTTTTAAATTAAGATAATGGGTAGTAACAATACCAAAACTATGTTTATGCGCCAGTTCTTCCATTATTACTTCTGCAAAAGCGCCACCCAAATTAGGGTCGCTCCCACTACCCAGTTCATCAATAAAAAAAAGTGTTTTACCATTGGCATTTTCCATAAAATGCTTCATGTTTTTTAAATGAGAAGAGTAAGTACTGAGCTCAAATTCTAAACTCTGTGTATCACCAATATGAATCATCAGTTGTTTAAAAATACCCATCTCGCTATCAGGATGCATGGGCACCAGCAAACCACTTTGCATCATCAGTTGCAATAGGCCAACCGTTTTTAAGGTAACCGTTTTACCGCCGGCGTTAGGGCCGCTGATAACTAAAATGCGTTGCTTATCGTTAAGTGTAAGATTAACAGGAATAGTGGGCTTATTATTTTTTGCATTGTACAAAAGCAACAACGGATGATAAGCATTTATAAAATGCAGATGCGCTTTATCATTCACCATCGGGTAATTGCCACCATACTCCATTGCAAATTTTGCTTTTGCCCTTATAAAATCATATTCGCCTGCAACATCATGATAAATTTTTAAAAGGCTTGCATACGCACTTAGTTTTTGTGTAAGCATCCTTAAAATCCTGTACACTTCCCTGCTCTCGTCATGCTCTAAAGAAAATATATCGTTATTGAGTTGTGTAGTTTCTTCGGGCTCAATAAAAGTAGTTTTGCGGCTGTCGCTTTCCCCATGCATTACACCTTTTATCATGCGTTTTTGTTCGGCAAAAACGGCCAGCACCCTGCGGCCATTCATAAAGCTTTCTTCAATATCTGCCAGGTAACCGCTCTTGTTTAGTTTGCTTACAATTTTATCAAACAGGCGCCGCAGTTCGTTACGCTTGCGGTACAAATTCATTCTTATTTTTTCCAGATCTTCGCTGGCAGTATCTTTTACACTTCCGGTTTCATCTAATATTTCATCAATCAGTGCTATTATCGTTTTCTCATAATAAGTATGCTCAATAACTTTTGCTAATGCAGAATAGCCAATTCTTTTTTCATTATCAAACCATCTGAAAATATCAGCAGTATTTACTGCCAGTTTTTTTATATGCAAAAAATGTTCTCCGGTTAATACTGCACCCGGGATGCCGAGCAGTTTTAATTCTTTTTGTAAATTCAGTACAAACTCATTGGGAAAATACAAACCTGTTTGCGAAATTGATTTAAACTCGTTGCTCTGCTGCAGTTCGGTTTGTATAAATTCTTTTTTGGTATGTATGCGGAGAGTATTTGCTTTAGTTTTGGCAAATTCGGTGCGGCAATGCAATGCCAGAAAGGTTTTTACCTTTTCAAATTCTAACTGCACTAAAGCGGATTCGGGAAAAAATTTCATTTTTAAAAAATGGGATTCTTTTTTGTTCCGGGCAAAGGTACAAAAATCAACTTCAGTGGCGTCGCACTCTTCAACTGTAAATCTTTATTGAACTTTTATTGAAGCGGTTTTGGAAATTTAAAATTTCAGGCTACTTTCCCTTTTCGTGCTAATAACAAAACTATTGTGTAAACAATAAACAATAATTGAAGAACGATAAATATTAAAACTGCTATTGATAAATAATTATTAAGTCCGCCAAGCTGTTCAGAAGATTCGCAATCTGAAAAATCATAATAACGCCGGGGCATTAATTGATTTGTTGAACTGTTGATGAAAAATCCAGAAAAATAAAAAAACAAAATCAGTAAAACAGTTATCAGTACATGTGCCAAAAGTATCCTTCTGTTTCCTGTTTTTTTTGTACCCAGTAATAAATGACACAAGTAAGGAATACAAACTATAATAAGTATTAAGATACCCAAATAAATATTTGCCAGTACAAAATAGGTATCATGCAGATGTATATCAAAAGAGGATGTACCAAAAAATATTTTCTCAATAATGATTAAAATAATGGGAATTATCAACAACCAGTTCTCTATTTGTAAAAATATTTTTTTCATTCTTTGTTGTTGAATATTTTTTTATACCAGTAATCAATAAAAAAATAAATAAGCAGGTACAATAAAAGTAAAGGAGAATATTTTATACAACCCATAAAAATAAATGGGGTTACCAGCATTAAATCCCTATTACGAATACTTATAAAAACAAGAAATACATCTGCCAATATTGGAATTAAGATTATAACTAAAAGAACAGCAAGTGTTCCTTTGTTAGTTGGTTTTATGCTTTTTAAAAATAGTTTAAAAGCTTCAGTCATTTTGTTTTTTTATTTCTTCCACCTGCAATTCCTCCCACGGTGTTGTACCATCTTTTTCTCTTTTAAAAATAAAATCGTTGCTGGTAAGAATAACCATTTCTGCAGTAGTATAAATTTTACAACCATCCATTAAATGTCCGCCAATAGTTTTGCCTGTACTGTCGCTAATGCTGATATGAATGTGAGAACCATTTACCGAAACTGTACCCGTTAAACTCACTATTTCAAAATAGCCGCTATCGCTGCTGCCATTGGACTGGTTTGCAAAACGGATGGTATAATTGGTAATACTGCCGACACAAGTGCTGATCCACCCGGCTTTAATTTGCTTTTCGGTTACTAATTTTTGTATTTCCTGCTTTAGATCCTGCCCCGGCTTTAAACGAAAGGCATGGGCTTTTATATTTTCCATTGGTGATTTATCTTTATGCTGACATGAAGATAATGCAATGAGTAATAAAAGCCCCCTCCGCCCCCTGAAGGGGGAACTTCGGAGAATACTGATGAAACTGGCTATAAATTTTTACAAAACCAAATGACAATATTTTTTTTAAACATTGATAAGAGTAATTTGTTAAACTTACTTAAACAAAAATTGTTTTGCAAACTAACTAAAATAACTTTGCGTAAATAGATTAAAAATTAAAAATGCTTAAATCAATCCTTTTATCGGTTATTAGTTTTGCAGGTTTAACTTCCTGTGCACAAAAAGATAATGCGGTAAAAATAAAAAGCGACAATAAAATTATGACTACTTCAAATGCAAAATTAGATACAGCTACTTTTGGCACCGGTTGTTTTTGGTGTACAGAAGCCATTTTTCAGCAACTGGAAGGTGTGGAAAAAGTTGTTAGTGGCTACAGCGGCGGACATGTTGTAAATCCCACTTACGAAGAGGTTTGCAGTAAAACCACCGGCCATGCCGAATGTTTGCAGGTTTTTTATGACCCTGCAAAAATAAGTTACGATGAATTGCTTAAAGTTTTTTGGGAAGTGCATGATCCTACAACGCTTAATCGCCAGGGTGCCGATGCAGGGCCGCAATACCGCAGCGTAATTTTTTATAAAAACGAAGCAGAAAAAGCTTTGGCAGAAAAATACAAAGCGGAACTGGATAAAAGTGGCGCATGGGATAACCCAATTGTTACCACACTGGAACCTATGACAGTTTTTTATCCTGCAGAAGCATATCATCAAAATTATTATAACAACAATACCAGCCAGGGTTATTGCCAGTTTGTTATAAGGCCTAAGTTAGAAAAATTTGAGAAAGTTTTTAAAGATAAATTGAAGAAACATTAAGCTAAATTTATAGCGAAAGTATAAACTGATTTATTAGATTATCAAGCTTTCAAAATCTTCCATAGTAGCAGCAGCATCCACTTTAAATTCGCCAATTTTGGTGCGGCGGAGGCTGCTTAAGTATCCGCCGCAACCTAATGCTGCGCCATAATCGTTGGCAAGGCTGCGGATGTATGTACCGGTGCTGCAGATTACTTTAAAATGTACAACAGGTAATTCCACTGCTGTTAATTCAAACAATTTAATATTGATGTTCCTTAATTTTAATTCTACTTCCACTCCCCGCCTTGCCAGTTCGTATAAAGCCACGCCATCTTTTTTTATGGCAGAATAAATGGGCGGAAACTGTTGAATATCACCAATAAATTGTTTTGTTTTTTCGTGCAATAATTCTTTCGTTACAAATGAATAATCTTTTTGCTGTTCGGGTGTACTTTCTAAATCGTAAGTTGGTGTTACAGCGCCGAGTGTTATTGTGCCGGTGTATTCTTTTTCGGCAGCCATGTATTCGTTTATTTTTTTGGTGAATTTTCCGGTACAAACAATTAACAAACCTGTGGCCAATGGGTCAAGTGTGCCGGCATGTCCAATTTTTTTTATTTGTAAGATGTGCCGCATTTTTCTCACTACATCAAACGATGTCCAGTGTAGTGGCTTGTCAATTGATATTGCTTTCCCTTCTAAATAAGTTTGTTGTATTTCCGGATTGATGGGTGGCCGTTTCTCCCTTTCTTTTTTTACTGGTACATCGCCACCTGCTTCAATTAATTGATTGGTGTATCGTAAGCGGTATGTTTGTTTTCGTGCCATAATTTAATTGCAAAGCTATTAACTATAAACTATCAACCGTACTTAAATCGCCTGCCTGGCTTTTAATTCTAAATATTTATTTACTGCGTTAACAGTGAGCATTTCGGGAGTGGTGAGTACAGCAAGTATGCCATGCTTTTGTAATTCTTTTACAATTAATCTTTTTTCAAACTCAAATTTTTCTGCAATAGTTTTTATATACACTTCTTCAATGTTTGTGGCACTTAAATGAGATAGCTGGTGCAATTCTGTATTTTCGAAAAACACTACCATTAGTAAATGATGCCGTGCAATGCTGCGTAAATAATTTAACTGGCGGCGCAGACCTGATAAAGATTCGAAGTTGGTGTATAAAATTAATAAGCTGCGGTGTTTTATACGGTTGCGTATTTGCATGTACAGCATTTCGTAATCGCTTTCTAAAAAAGCGGTATCCTGATTGTAAAGTAACTGTAAAATGTTTTCTCTTTGTATTGGTTTTTTATCGGCAGCAATTAACGAACCCATTTTATTTGCAAAAGTCATCACTCCTACCCTGTCTTGTTTTTGCAGGCAAACATTACATAAAACCAATGTGCTGTTAATAGCATAATCTAAAAGCGTTAATTCGTTAAAAGGCATTTTCATTAATCTGCCTTTGTCAATTATGCAATATACCTGCTGCGATTTTTCGTCGGTATAATTGTTTACCATTAAACTGCCTTTACGTGCTGTTGCCTTCCAGTTTATGGTTCTCATATCATCGCCACGTACATATTCTTTTATTTGCTCAAACTCCATGCTGTGGCCAATTTTACGCATGCGCTTGTTGCCGTGTTCTGTTTGTATGGTAGTTTGAGAAAGTAATTCGTATTTACGCAATTGTAAAAAAGAAGGATAAACCGGAATAGTTTCTGTTGCTTCAATATCGTGGCGGCGCATGAGTAAACCCAGTAAAGATTTTACATACAAAATAATATTGCCAAAATTATATTCGCCCCTTTCTACCGGCCTTAGTTTGTAAATTATATTTTTTTGTTCGTTTGCAGCAAAGCGGTAATGTAATTTCCAGTCACGTTTTTGAAATTGTACCGGCAGCTCATCAATAATTTCCATGGTTACGGTAAAGGGCATACGGTTAATTACCTGCAGTTCTATTTTATTTTCATAACCGTTACTTAAGCGGTCGGCCGTTAAGCGCTTAGCAGTTGGGCTTTTGCTAACTATAAACAAAAACAGGTAATCGATTAAAATTAAAACAGTAGCAACCGCTAAAAGTGTTTTAGGCAATTGCATTAAAGGCGTATAAAAAAAAGAAACAATAAATAATACAATGCACAAGCCTATGGCAAGATAAAATCTTGTGGTAAGGTATAAGTTGCCGATATATTTTTTTACAGGATTCATAAAATGCCCTCTAAATTCTTTATGAGGGAACTTAGAGTAAGATTATTTAAAGTTCTTTTAAAATTATTCATATAAAATTCAGTAATGCTCAATAAAGAGATATTGCTGAAGAGTGCGACGCCAATGAAGCAAAATAGAATTACTTATGTCTGGCCCCCAAAAAAACAACATCATCTTCTTTTTGATCTCCTCCATAGTTCCCCCTTCAGGAGGCGGAGGGGGCTTTTTACCTAGGCACTTCAATCGCTTTTAAAATATTATCAATTAAATCATCTGCTGTAATACCTTCCATTTCTTTTTCGGCGGTAAGTATAATGCGGTGGCGCAATACATGCGGCGCCATTTCTACAATATCTTCCGGGGTTACAAAATCTCTTCCTTTAATGGCGGCATTGGCCTTGGCCGATTTTAAAATTGCCAGCGATGCCCTTGGCGATGCACCAAGATACAAAGCAGGATTGTTACGGGTTTCGTTTACAATCCGGGCAATAAATTCAATCAGCTTGGGTTCTACAATTACCGATTGTATCTGACTGCGGAAATGTTGAATATCTGCCGGCGATAAAATCTTTTTTACATCTTCCAGCATCTGGCTCTGCGATTTACCCTGCTGGTTAGTTAATATATTTATTTCTTCGGCAAGCGATGGATATTTCACTTCTATTTTAAAAAGAAAACGGTCTAACTGTGCTTCGGGCAAACGGTAAGTGCCTTCCTGCTCAATGGGGTTTTGCGTTGCTAAAACTATAAACGGCATACGCATCATGTGTGTATAGCCATCTACAGTAACCTGGCGCTCTTCCATTACTTCAAACAATGCGGCCTGTGTTTTTGCAGGTGCCCTGTTAATTTCATCAATTAAAATAATGTTGCTGAAGATGGGTCCCGATTTAAAACGGAACTCTCCTTCTTTAGGATTAAATACCGATGTACCTACTACATCACTCGGCATTAAATCGGGTGTAAACTGCAAACGTGAGAAATCAACATCAATAATTTTTGCAATTAGTTTTGCGGTTAAAGTTTTTGCAACGCCGGGTACCCCTTCAATTAATATATGACCGTCGCAAAGCAAACCAATCATGAGCAGATCAACCATTTTATACTGGCCTACTATTACACGGCTTATTTCGTTTCGTATTTCATATACGGCTTTGTTAAGGCCTCCCAAATCGATCCGTTGCTGAAAAAGATTTTCTTCCATTATTTTTTAATTACTGTTTTTTATAAAATTTTTGTATTTGTTCGTTTAAAGATAATAATTGATAATCATCTACTGCTTCATTAGTTTGTGCATGATGAATTGCCCTGTACAAAGCTTCTACTTTTTCTCTGGCCACGCCACTTTTTCTGCTGAGTGTAGTAATAAAATCGGCGTTTATATTACTGGTGTTTAAAAAATAATTATTTCTTACATACTCATTAAAATATGTACTCATTTTTTCTGCTATATTTTTATTGTCTTTTTTCTGCAAGTATAAACGACCAATGGTTTCGGTAAAAGTTACGGTAGTGTTTTCGTTAAACTTTCTTTTTTCGATAATACGCTGTCTGCGTTTTATACTAAATAAAATGTACAGTAAAAGCAATAACAGGCTTAACCAAAATGCCCAGGCTAAAGCATTGTGTGAGAGAATTACACTTAAAGAAGAAAAGCCTTTACCGCTTTTGTCATTATCATTATCGACGCTTCTTTTAGACCGGAGTTTTAAATAATAATCATCCCAATACAAATGATCGGGATTATTTGCCGTATAGGAAAAAACATTTTCCATATACCGGTAATTTTCATTTTTCAATAAAAAATAATTGCTGAAAGCTTTAGGGTCGCAATGCAAAAACAATTTTCCTTTGCCATGAAAAAATACAATGTAGTTGGGTTTTTTATTTTCATTTACACCCAGCACTTTTGTAAATACATTATCGTAATTATAAAAAGAATTTTTATAAGGATGATAATAGTATGAAAAAGAAGAATCGCTGAATTTAGTATTGGTATTTCTTATCGAATCAAAAAAATTATAGTATTCCGGAATAGGTTTATAATCTTCTTTACATTTAATTTCTTTCAGCAATGCATCATCAATATAATTGGCTGCAATAAAAAGACTGTTGCCTGCATACACATAATTCATCATGGCTTTCACTTCTTCATCATTAACATATAATGCAGGTGCAATGCAAACGTATAAAGAAGCAGTGTCAGAAATTTCGTTCCATGTTTTGGTAAATGCCTGCTTTTTATCCCTGATAGTATTGCGGCTGAACATATTTTCCATTTGGTCATAAGCTATATAGGCACCAAAAGGTCTTTTATCCAATTTGGAAAACGTTTCAGTTAATGAAGGCAGGGTTTTTTGGCTCTGATCGTTACAAGATGCAATTGATACTGCAAGCAGCAACAATAAAAAGATATGTAGATATTTTTTGTTCAACTTAAAAATTACAGCTTACTGTTAAATTGTGAAAAGCCGGTTTCTAAACGGCGGTAAATATTTTCTTCTATAGCAAACTCTCCGTACCACACATACTCGTAATTTAAAGTAAGTGCTGCAAAATCGTTCTGATAATTTTTATTAGTTATTTCTCTTACGTAATTGTTATTGGTTTTATCTGCTGCCAGCTCTATTAAATTTTTGGCAGCAAGTTTATGCAATGTTTGTAAATACTGGTAGCGCACGGCAAGCCTGTAATTACCGCTTTGTATTGCCAGGCGAATCAATCTTTCAAAATCACTTTCGCTGGTTATTACTTCTTCTTCAACTTGGGGGGATGTGTTTTTTAACGAAGTAGTTCTTTTTCGAAAAGCCCCTTCTGTTAAAAATAATTTATACAAAATAAACAGTACAAAAAATGCTGCCAGCATCCATAAAAAAATCTGCAGTCCGCCGGATGACAAAAACTTCTCTAAGGCACTTGGACCAGATGGGGTATAAGTCTTTTCTTCTTTTTTTTCTTTTCCTTTTTCCTTTTCTGCTTTTAATAAACTGTCTAAATGTTTTACATAAGCAAAAGCTTTTAAATTTTTCCATGCTTCAACCGTATCGGGAGAAATGGTAAGCCTGTTGTAATATACTGTGGTGTCAACAAATAATGTATCGGCCACTTGCTCCACAACGGTTACAGTTTCTTCATCAGAAGCATTGTCGTAAGAATCTTCTGACTGATTTAATGTTGAATCTTCGTAAACATATTTTTTATCCTGTGCTTTTGGTACAGCATAAAAAAAGATGGTACAAATTGATATGAAAATAATTTTACGCATTGTCTTGCTTCAACCGGTTGATGATACCATCGGGTTGAATATAATAACCTTTTTTATGTAAGCGGATGGGGAGGATAACAAAATACCAAACAATAAAAGATAATGAACAGGCCAATATAGTAACGCTTGCCCAAACCGGCAAGCCGGGGTTAGCTTCTTTATCGAATGTCTGGCTCATTAAATGCGTAACATAGCTTTCAAAAAAAGCAGCTAAAATAAAAATGGGTATTAAACATATCAGCACTTTGGCTGCATCTTTTATCCCGTGTTTAAAAGAATTCATTCTTGAATAAGTGCCGGGAAACAAAATGCCACTGGCTAAAATAAACCCTGCGGTAGAAGCAATTACGATAGCAGAAATTTCTAACGTGCCGTGTATCCAAATTACCATAATCGATTTTATACCGAGGCCTTTTGAAAAAAACATGTATTGAAAACACCCCAGCATAATTCCATTTTGCCACATTACCCAAACCGTTAAAATGCCTAATGTAAAACCAAAGATAAAACTAAGAAAAGCCACCCTTATATTATTAAACCCAATTCGTACAAACATCGAAAATGGGTTATCATCTTTATATACGCCAAAAGGGTCGCCTTTTGCAATGTTTTCTTCTGTCATGTTTACATATTTGTTGCCTAAAACCCCTCTTACAAATTCTTCGTTGTACATAGATGAAAAAACACCTATTGCTGTAAAGAGTAAAAAAATAAATGTGGTAAACAAAAATATGCGGTGGTATTTTTTGAACAGCAGCGGTAATTCAAATTTCCAGAACTGGAAAATGCGGCTGTATTTTTCTTTTTTATTTTGATAAATGCTTTGGTAAATACCGGCAGCTATTCCATTTATCCAACGGGTAACTTTACTTTTTGGATAAAAAGTTTTGGCATAAGAGAGGTCGTCGATAAGTGTAATAAAACGTTCAGCCGTTTCATCAGGGTTATCGGTGGGTGAATGCTGGTACTCCTTCCATTTATCGGCATTCTTTTTAATAAACATTGCTTCTCTCATTCCTTAAAATTAGCCCCTATCCCCTAAAGGGGAACAGCACTTTTTAAATTAAAAATTATAATTTATTCAATCTTTATAAAATTAAAAAGACAATATACCTTTAAATCAACTTTTTTCGACCTACAAGTTGATGAATTTTTTATAAATAAAAAAATTGATGTTTAAGCTTATCTGTTAAAAGCAATTTGTATTTTGCATACACATGTCCATAATTCAAGTAAATACTGCATTTAATATAGATTTGGAGTTTGATATAGCCGAATTTCATAAACGGCTGCTGGCTTACATTATTGACTATATTTTAATGGTAATTTATATGTGGAGTATGAAATCGCTCATGTATTATGGGTTCAGGCTCGATTTTGAAACTAATATGGGTATGGATATTTTACTCATTTCTCTTCCCTTACTATTATACTCCTTACTTACCGAGCTATGGATGAATGGCCAAACCATTGGAAAAAAAATAATGGGCATACGGGTTATCAGCCTCGAAGGTGGCGAGCCAACATTTGGCCAGTACATTTTAAGATGGATAACCAAATTTTTTGAGTGGCCTTTTTTATTTGGGTATATTTTTTACTCTTCGGGAGCGCTATTTGCCTATACATTTTTTACGGGCCTTTTTGGAATTGCAGTGGTTATAATAATTGCAGTTACGCCAAAAAATCAGCGCCTTGGCGATTTGGCAGCCGGCACCGTTGTGGTTAATACCAAAACAAACCTTACTATTGATGATACCATTTTTAAAGAGATAAACAGTAACGATTATAAAGTAACTTTCCCTACTGTAATGCGGCTTAGCGACAGGGATATAAACACCATTAAAGGAGTAGTAACGCAGGCTGGCAAAAATGGTAATTACGAAATGTGTAACCGTGTTGCCATGAAGGTAAAAGATGTCTTAAAAATACAATCTGATTTATATCCTGACCAGTTTTTGGAAAAATTGCTGGAGGATTATAATTATTTAGCGACAAGAGAATAAACAATAAACCCAAATATTTTCTTCAAAAAATTAGTGCTGATTGAAAATGTATTTAAACTTACATCACCTGCTTAATTCCACTCTTTTAATAATTTTTTTCCTGTTTCTTTAATGGTAGGATCGTCTTCTGTATGATTGGGGACTTTCATCATTTCGGCAAGCAATGCCTTGGCTTTATCCTTTTGGTTGTTGCGGTGGTATGCTTTTGCCAGTTCTAAATAATTTAAAATAAAACCCGGTGTTAAGGCTTTTACTTTTTCAAATGCAGCAATGCCGGTTTTTAATGATGATGCAGGAAAACCTCCGTAAAAAACTTTAACGGCCGATCTTTCAACAAAATTTAAATTACTTATTTCGTAATGCCAGCGGCCCAGTACATGCCAGGCTAAAAAATTATTAGGATCACTTTTTAATGCAGCTTCCACATACTTTTTTAAATCTTTTGCCGATGCAACTTTTTCTTTACCCGATTTAGTCATAGTGCTTCGGCCAAGCATAATCGCCATTGAAGTATTAGCTTCCGAGCTGGTTGAATCTATTTTTAATGCAGTTTGTGCATAAATTTTTGCAGCGGCATAATAATCATCCCGGAGTTTGGTATTTGTTTGCCGCTGTGCTATACGGCTGCATAGTTCACTGCTTTTGCTTAACGCATGGATGTGAGTAGGTTTTATTTTTAAGGCTTCTTTAAATTTTACCAATGCAGCTTTTTCGTCTGGCAAATTTTCCAGTCTTTCGGCTTCTTTAACAATAGAATTAATATCCTGCGCTGCAGGTTTTAAAAAAGTAAGGATTGAAATGATAAATATTAAAAACAACTTCATTCTAAAAATCTTTTTTGTAACTAACCCCCACACTACCTTCAAATGCTGCGATGGGCGGATGTAATTTTTTTATACTGATATGGATTGAGGTAATTCTGCTATCTGCTTTGTAGATCGATTGTGCCAAATCCTGTGCCACAGTTTCTAAAAGATGAGTTGGTACATTCATACGCTGCTTAATGATATCATAAATTTTTACATAGTCGATTGTTTGGTTTAACCTGTTTACCAAACCATATTCTTCAAAAGTTACATCTGCATTTACATCGTACTCTTTGCCTAAAACTTTTTCTTCCTCATGCAAACCATGAAAAGAAAAGAATTTTAGATTATGAAGATGTATGGTGAACATTAATGAATAATGAAAAATAAATAATTAATAATTTTTCAACTTGAAAAATTTTGGATAATTGAAAAAAAGTTAACTGATTAAAACATTATACATTATTAATTAACTAATTATCCATTATCATAGTCCTTTCTCACTCAAATATCTTTCTGCATCCAGTGCCGCCATACAGCCACTGCCTGCAGCTGTTACTGCCTGCCTGTAAATTTTATCCTGTACATCGCCGCTTGCAAACACACCTTCAATATTTGTTTTAGAAGTCCCGGGTATAGTTTTTAAATAACCTGCATCATCCATATCTAAAAAACCTTTAAAAATATCGCTGTTGGGTTGATGACCGATAGCAACAAAAAATGCACTCACCGGAATTTCAGTCTTCTCTCCTGTTTGATTATTTTTTATTCTTACTGCTTCTACCTTTTTATCGCCTAAAATTTCATCAGTTTCACTATGCCAGTACATTTTTATGTTAGCTGTTTTTATAACTCTTTCCTGCATTATTTTACTTGCCCTCATTTCTCCTTTTCGTACAATCATGTGCACTACCGAACAAATTTTAGAAAGATATAAAGCTTCTTCTGCCGCTGTATCACCAGCACCAACAATCGCCACTTCTTTTCCTTTAAAGAAAAAGCCATCACAAACTGCACAGGCACTAACGCCATATCCATTTAACCGCTGTTCACTTTCCAGTCCCAGCCATTTTGCGCTGGCACCGGTTGATATAATTACCGAATCCGCTTCAATCCATTTTTCTTCATCTACTTCCACTTTAAAAGGATGTACATTAAAATCAACTTTAGTTGCTAAGCCATAACGAATATCTGCTCCCATACGCTTGGCCTGATTCTCAAAATGCACCATCATATCAGGTCCCTGAATGCCATCGGGATAACCGGGATAATTCTCCACTTCTGTTGTAATAGTTAACTGCCCTCCTGGCTGTATGCCCTGGTATAAAACCGGGTTTAATCCTGCTCTTGATGCATAAATTGCTGCAGTATAACCTGCCGGCCCCGATCCAATAATTAAACAATGTACTTTTTCTGTATCCATAAATTTTATTAAAATGCTACTCCACGAATTTACAGGATTATTTTATTGTGCTATATGCTTTCCAAAAAATAAGGAAGGATATTTTTAGATCCTGATAATAATGTACGGTTATTTTACAATGAGCGTTTTGTACCATGCGGCATAGCCGCAAAAAGCACCTAATGCACCATTATTTATGTTGCCAATTACTTTATTAGGTTGTGCAAATGGGTTGCCAATACTTTGTTGAGAAAACTCCCAGGTATTCCAGAAAGTGTAAGTGGCTTTATCAATATTGCACAATTTTACGGAAACAGTATCGCCTCTTCTAAAAAAATTACTGTCGGAAGATATTCTGTTATTTCTGTCAACACCCGGTTCTACCTGTATTTCATAAGTAGTGCCGTCAATTACTGCATCATCAAAAACAGAATTTTCTCCCGGTAAAAAATTACCCCTGTTCTTTTTTGTAAAATACCGAATGTAGTTTCCTAATCCCGGCGGGTCGGTAGCACGTGTAACTAAAACCCTTTTATTGGTATCAGGGTTTTGCGGTGCTCTTTTAAACCATAACGAATCGGGAACTTTTGTTAATAAAGGAATATTTGTTGTAGCAGTATAATCTTTGCCCTCTGCTTTAATAACTAATGAATATTTTTTATTAAACTGTCCCAAAAATGCTGTAGCAAGATTGGCAGAATCAATGCTGTAATAATAAAAGGCATATCCACCACCCAAAGGAATAGTATATTCTTTCAATTTATGTGTAAGTGTACCGTTGGATATAGTAACATCGGCATTATGCACAAATGAACTGGCTAAAATTTGTGGACTGATAGTACTGAAATAATCAAAGCTTTTAGTAAGCACAACACTTGGTGCAACATCGTTTTCTATCTGTGCATCCACCACTAAAACATCATCTGCGTTTTTTAAATTAAAATCAATATTTTTTTCGCAGGAGGAAAGAAAAAATATTGTAAGGAAAACTAGAAAAATATTTTTCATATTGTTACAAAATTACAACTACAAAACTTTATTTAAATGATTATTGTGTTAATCTTAATAAACAAAATTGCCGGTAAAATAGTTCAAACAAAAATCCTCCTGCTTTTGGCAGAAGGATCTTTTTTGAATAACCCATCAAAATATTATTAACCTAAATAGGCTTTTAATGCACCGCTGTAACGGGCTTTTTGCAAACGTTTAATAGCTCTTTCCTTAATCTGGCGAATGCGCTCTTTGGTCAAGTCATACTTTTGACCAATTTGCTCAATGGTTACACCATTTTCTCCATCCAAACCAAAGTAGGCATTTACAATTTCTGCTTCCCTTGGACTTAATGATTTTAATACCCTGCGGATCTCATTTTTCAATGAATCATGCATTACATCTTCGTCAGTTTCATCGCCACCTTTCAATAAATCACCCATGGCTACATCTTCGGCTTCATGCACGGGTGCATCAAGGGAAGTATGACGGGTGTTGCTTTGAAAAATGTTGTTGATCTCTGTTTCACTCATCTCCAGTAATTCTGCTAATTCTTCTGTACTTGGCTCCCGCTCATGTTCCTGTTCAAAAGCCATGTAAGCTTTATTAGCTTTATTGTACGTGCCAATTTTGTTTTGTGGCAAGCGGACTAATCTGCCCTGCTCTGCCAACGCCTGCAGTATAGATTGGCGAATCCACCACACAGCGTAAGAAATAAATTTGAAACCTTTAGTTTCGTCAAAACGTTGTGCCGCTTTGATTAAGCCGAGGTTGCCCTCGTTAATTAAATCGCTAAGAGAAAGGCCCTGATGCTGGTACTGCTTAGCTACAGATACCACAAAACGAAGGTTGGCCTGCACCAATTTGTCCAAAGCTCTTTGACGAAGTTGACCGGTTGGTCGGTCGTCACGACGATTCTGGCGACCGGCGTCCTCATGACCGTTTACACTCTCGCCGGCGGCATTAAGGCCGTTGTGTGGGTAGGCGTGCTGCAGAGCGGAGTGCTCATCCTCGGCACTCTCGTCTGCCTGGCCGCGGTGATCATGAAAACGTCCGGCGGCATGGGCGAAATTGTTCGCATCGGCGACGCTCACGATAAATTCAGCCTTGG
>NZ_JANMUN010000095.1:0-15886 GCF_031391665.1 Ferruginibacter sp. | reverse complement strand
GATGGTGAACAAAGCACAGATGCCAACGAATTAAAAAATGGCGGCTCTTTATTACCGTTAGGTGGCGACAGGGAGCACAGCAGCCATAAAGGTTATGCATTAGGTGCCATTGTAGATATTTTTTCTGCTGTATTAAGCGGTGCCAATTATGGGCCGTGGGTACCACCTTTTCCGGCTTATGTGCCCATGCCCGAAAATTTGCCTGGCGAAGGCATTGGACATTTTTTTGGTGCCATGCGTATTGATGCTTTTAGAACTGCTGATGAATTTAAACAACACATGGATAACTGGATAACCCGTTTTAGAAATGCAAAAACTATTGCAGGCGAAGCGAAAGTTATAATACCAGGAGATCCGGAAAGAGAAATGGAAGCAGTAAGAATGAAAGACGGAATTCCGCTGGTAAATGCGGTGGTAGAGGATTTGAAAGTGCTGGGAGAAAAGTTTTCTTTACCGTTTGCTTAAATGCATTTGGAATAGCCCTGTACATAAAATACTTTTGCAAAAAAATTATTCACTAAAAAAATGCCGCAGCCGCGGCAAACGGGGGGGATTATGAAAATAATGAAATTTGGCGGTACCAGTGTTGGTAAGCCCGAAAGAATGCAACAGGTAATGCAACTGATAACTGCAGATGAAGAAAGTAAAATTGTGGTGTTATCTGCATTAAGCGGTACTACCAACAATTTAGTAGAAATCAGCAATGCTATGGCTGGCAATAATAAAGCCGAAGCAAAATTGCTGATAGAAAAATTAGAAAATCATTATAAAGATTTTATACAGCAACTATTAAAAACGGATGAGTGCCTTAATGGTGCATCAAAAGTATTGCAGGAGCATTTTGAATTTTTATACATCATTTTAAGAATCTCTTTCAGCGAAGCATTAAACAAAGATATTTTGGCACAGGGCGAATTGCTGAGTACAAAATTATTTTCTATCTATTTAACAGAGCAAAAAGTTGACCATGCGTTTTTACCGGCACTGGAGTTTATGACTATTGATGCGAATGACGAACCGCAGATTGGGGCCATTAAAGTAAAACTGGCCCAGCAAATAAAACAAAACGCAGATAAAAAAATATTTATCACACAGGGATATATTTGCCGCAATGCAAAAGGAGAAGTGGATAATTTAAAAAGAGGTGGCAGCGATTACAGTGCATCGTTAATTGCTGCAGCTATTAATGCCAGCGTTTGCGAAATATGGACGGATATTGACGGCATGCATAACAACGACCCCCGCATTGTAAATAAAACTTTTGCCATTGAGCAATTAAGTTTTGAAGAAGCTGCAGAGCTGGCTTATTTCGGTGCAAAAATTTTGCACCCTGCCAGTATATGGCCGGCACAATATTATAATGTACCGGTTAAATTATTAAACACAATGGATCCAGCTGCAAAGGGAACATTGATAGCAGAAAAAGCTGGCAGTGTAGGTGTAAAAGCTGTTGCGGCAAAAGATGGTATTACGGCAATACGGGTTAAGAGCAGCCGCATGCTTTTAGCCTATGGTTTTTTGCGTAAAGTTTTTGAAGTGTTTGAAAAATACCGCACTTCAATTGATATGATCACTACATCGGAAGTTGCCGTTTCGGTTACGATTGATAATGATGTAAACCTGCCCGATATTATTAAAGAGTTGGAGCCATTTGGCACGGTGGAAATTGATACCAATCATACCATAGTTTCTATTGTGGGTAATGAAATTGCCGAAACAAAAGATGTGATGAAAAAATTATTTGATGCAATTGAACCTATACCGGTGCGTATGGTAAGTTATGGTGGCAGCAAGCACAATGTATCTTTATTAATTGCACGAAATTATAAAGATCAAACTTTACAATTGCTGAATGAGGGCTTGTTTGGATTATAACAGCTCATTTTAAAATACTGGGAATGGTTTTGTATATCGAGTACAATACCATTCCTTTTTTTATTCTTTCATTTAAGAAAAGACCAAAAAATAAATACCACTGTTAACAATTCATTTGCAACATTTCGCAGCCTTTCTGCGTCTAACCAATGGTTTTTCATAGGATATTGGATTTAAACGGGGCTGGATTTCTATCCTGGCCCTTTTTTTATTTTTACCCGGACTGCATTAAAATATCATCAGGTATAACAGTAAGTCTTTTTGTAATGTATTTTTAATACTATAATCTTTTCAATTAAAATTTACATCTTTCATATAATTTAAATTTGATAACGCTGCTTTTATTTACTTTCCTTTTCAAATCAATACCTTTATCCTACTAATAAATTTTAAAATAGCTATTGCTGCATGTATAAAAGCGTACCATTTACGTGTTTATTTATTTTTTCTCTCTTTGCAATGCAAAAGCAAACAGTTGCTCAGCAAATTGATAACAGTCAGGATACTTTTTTTTTAGCAAAGAAAAAGGGTTTACTGGGCAGGCTGGGTAAAAGCATATCTACTTTTGCGCCGGATGAAGTGCCACAAAAAGTAGTGAACCCGTTTTTAAAATATAAAGGGAAAATTATTAGAAAAATAGAACTGGTGCGTTTAGGTTTTGAATGCAGTATTTATGATACCTGCGAAGTGAATGATAATTTAGGGATAAGGCTTGCCAACGCATTCCATAAAAATTCAAGAGAAAAAGTAATACGCAATAATCTTTTTTTTGAAGAAGGTGGAAGAGTTTACCCCTATTTAATTGCCGACAACGAAAGGTATTTACGTGACTTATCTTACATACAGGATGCAAGAATTATAATTGAATTTGCCCAACGAAGTACAGACTCAGTTGATATATTTGTGTTAACTAAAGATGTGTTTTCATTAGGGGGGAAACTTAAAATAGACAGCCGTACCAAAGGCAGGATAGAAGTGGAAGATGAAAATATTGGCGGCAGTGCAACTAAAATTTTTCTCAGCGGATTTTATGATGAACCGAGGCATTCAAAAACCGGCTACAGCGCAGAGATAACCAAACGGAATATTAAAGGCTCGTTTGTTGACTGGACAGCCGGGTTCTCCAACTTTGCACAATCTTTCAGCAGTGGGCAAAGAGAGGTAACTACGCTGTACACACGATTGGAAAAACCTTTGGTAACACCTTACATACCCAGCACCGGCGCTATCGAAGCTTATTTTAATCAAACTAATAATCAATATATTTCCGATTCGCTTTACAAAACCGATTTTAGATATGCCTACTACAATATTGACGGTTGGCTGGGGTACAGCTTAGACAGTAAACGTGCCATTTATGCCAACAAAGAAATAAGGATACATAAATTTGTAGCATTAAGATCTTTCAACCTGCATTTTTTAAATTCGCCTGCTAAATCTAAAGATACATTCGATTACAGGTTTACCAATTCCACCGGCATACTTGCATCAATAAATGTTTTTAAACAAAGTTTTTACAAAACCAATTTTATTTATGGCTTTGGCCGTAACGAGGATGTGCCTGAAGGATTTTCGGCAGTATTTACCGGAGGATTTGTTGTACAAAAAAGTGCCGGTTTTTTTATTAAGCAAAATATAAAAAGACCTTATGCAGGATTGGATTTTAATTTAGCCAATTTTAAAAAACGTGGCTTTCACAGCAATTTTACTTTAAGGGCAGGAAGCTATTTTAATAAAAAACGGTTTGAAGATATGGACCTGTTATTTAACGTAGAACATTTTACCTCCTTAAAAAAGTTAGGCAGCAGGTGGTACCAACGAACTTTTATTACAACAGGGATAGCCGCACAGGTAAACCCGGTTTTTAATGCACCCTTATTTTTAAACAGCATTTATGGTTTGCCTTATTTTAATCCGGAAAATATTAATTCCGATTTAAGATCAACCATAAAAGTAGAATCGGTGTTTTACAATGTAAAAAAGGTATTGGGTTTTAGGTTTGCACCATTTATATTTTCCGACTTTAGTTTACTTAAACCCACTAAAGCAAATTTTAATAAGAGTGAAGGGTTTGGCGCTGTTGGCGGCGGTGTACGTACACGTAACGAAAACCTGGTGTTTGGCACCATGGAGTTAAAAGCCTATTATTTCCCCCGTACCAATGGCGATATGAATGTTTGGAAAATAGAATTAAATACTAACATTCGCTTTAAATACAACAGTACTTTTATTAAGCGCCCCGATTTTGTGTTAGCCAATTAAATTGCAGGCATAAAAAAACACCTGCAAATCTGCAGATGTTTAAATATCTTAAAGTTAATATTTACATCAAATCTAAAGCCTTGGCAAAAAAAGTTACATTAAAAGGCAGTACCATCGAACAGTAAGAGCCAATAGGTGAAAAATATACTATAAAAAAACCTGCTACAGAAAGTAGAAACAATATCCAGTAAAGCAATGTGTTCTTTTTAGTTGTACTCATTTGTAATTTTTTTTTGCAAATATAGGGCAGAAGAATTTATACTGTTACATTTTCCAATAAAAATATTGGTACTTTATAAACATATATTGGGTATTTACCCATTTTTTAATGTGTATTTTTTACATTTTGAAATAAAGGTTTTATATTGCTGTCCCTTAATACACGGTTTTGCTAATGACTATCCATTTTTATTTACGGTTTACAACCCATTTTGGCCAAACAATTTTTGTAAGTGGTAATACAGATGTGCTGGGTAATGATGATTTAAGCCAGGCTTTTGCTATCGAATATCTTAATGACCAGTTATGGCGTGGATCTATTAAAATTGATACCGTAAAAGACATTAACAACCTTAAGTATAAATACATTTTAAAAGAAAATGGGGTAGAAGATACGGTTGAATTTGGTGATGACAGAATTGTAGCACTGGATACTCTTGCTGCAGAGGAGATCAATCTTATTGATACCTGGAATTACTCCGGCGAAACCGAGAATGCTTATTTTACGCAGGCCTTTCAGGATGTATTATTAAAAACGCCAGCGGCTGTTACTAAAGTTGCTGCAAAGCCTCCTAAAAATTATACTCATGAGTTTAGGGTAAAAGCCCCCATACTAAACGACAATGAAGCGGTATGCATTACAGGTGCAGCAGCAGATTTAAATAATTGGAGCACCGAAAAACCGGTACTGCTTAAAAAAAATAAAACCTGGTGGAAGGTAAAATTAAATCTTGCAAAAGAAACATTTCCGCTTGCGTATAAATATGGTGTATATAATATAAATGATAAAAAATTTGTTGCCTTTGAAGCCGGTAATAACAGGACTTTAAACGGCGATGCAGCAAAGAAAAAAATCACCATCAGCCACGATGGTTTTATAAACACCACTTATAAACCCTGGAAAGGCGCAGGTGTTGCTATACCGGTATTTAGTTTACGCAGTAAAAACAGTTTTGGCACCGGAGAATTTACCGATTTAAAATTACTGGTTGACTGGGCAAAAAAAACAGGATTAAAATTGATACAGGTTTTGCCGCTTAACGATACTACGGCTACTCATACCTGGAAGGATTCTTATCCTTACTCCGCCATTTCTGCTTTTGCATTGCATCCATTATTTTTAAATTTAGAAAAAACTGCAGGCGCAATATCGGCAGCAATTATAAAACCGCTTAAGAAAAAACAGCAGCAATTAAATGCACTGCCCGATGTGGATTATGATAACGTAATAAAATTTAAGCTATCTGCCATAAAAGAAATTTATACTCATCAAAAAGATATTTTTAGAAACGATACCGCTTACTTCGATTTTTTTGAGCTGAACCGCCATTGGCTGGTACCTTATGCCGCCTTTTGTTTTTTAAGAGATAAATACAATACATCAGAATTCAGCAAGTGGAAAAGCAACAGCAGTTACGATGAAAATGCCATGCAGCGTTTAGTAAGTCCATCGCAAAAACATTACGATGATATTGCAGTGCATTATTTTACACAGTATCATTTGCATTTGCAATTAAAAGAAGCCACCGCATACGCTCACAAAAATGGCATTGTGGTAAAAGGCGATATCCCCATTGGTATTTACCGTAACAGTGTAGACGCATGGATGGCACCGGAATTATATAACATGGATGCACAGGCCGGCGCACCGCCAGATGATTTTGCAGTAAAGGGACAAAACTGGGGTTTTCCCACTTACAACTGGAGAGCCATGCAGCTGGATGATTTTACCTGGTGGCGCCAGCGCTTTGAGCAAATGAGTGAATATTTTGATGCTTTTAGAATTGATCATATTTTAGGGTTCTTCCGCATATGGAGTATTCCTTTGCATGCTGTAGAAGGCATTATGGGCAGGTTTGTTCCCGCTATTCCCGTACACATCAACGAACTTTTTGAAAGAAATATTAGTTACGACTGGTACCGCTATACCAAGCCATTTATTACTGACGAGGTGCTGTTGCAATTATTTGGCGAAGAAATAAGTTATGTAAAAAATTATTTTTTAAACGATAACGAATTAAAGGAAGCATTTAATACGCAGCGCAAAGTAGAAAATTATTTTGCCGAAAAAAATGACAGTGAGAACAAAATAAAATATGGCTTATTTAATTTAATAAGCAATGTAATTTTATTTGAAGAAGAAGCATCGCAGGGGCAGCAATTTCATTTCCGTATTGGTATGGAGCAAACATTGTCTTTTCAAAACCTGGATATACATTCTCAAAATGCATTAAAAGAACTGGCCGTAAATTATTTTTTCCGCAGGCAGGATGAGTTTTGGAAAACGGAAGCCATGAATAAACTGCCCGGCTTAAAACGCAGTACCAACATGCTTATTTGCGGCGAAGATTTGGGTATGGTACCGCATTGTGTACCCGATGTAATGCAGCAGCTGGGTATTTTAAGTTTGGAAATTCAACGTATGCCCAAGCAAAGCAATGCCGAATTTTTTCACCCTAACGATGCACCGTACATGAGTGTGGTTACACCCAGCACCCACGACATGAGTACCATACGTGGCTGGTGGCAGGAAGACGCCGCAAAAACACAGCGCTTTTACAACACCGTTATGGGCCGCTATGGCGAAGCGCCTTATTTTTGCGAAGCCTGGATAAATAAAGAAATTGTATTGCAGCATTTTTATTCTCCCGCCATGTGGAGCATTTTTCAATTGCAGGATTTGTTAGGCATAAATGAAACTTTACGCCGTGCCAACCCGGATGACGAAAGAATAAATATACCCGCCAACCCCAATCATTACTGGCGCTACCGCATGCATTTTACATTGGAAGATTTGCTGAAAGAAGATGCGTTTAATGAAGAAGTGAAGGGATATGTTGTGGCGAGTGGGAGGTAGTTTTTGAACCGGATGGTAATCTTTTTTTTAACCTCATTTTCTTGTCGGCTGTTTATTTTCTCAATAATAATAGTCGTGGAAAACGTCTTTCAGGCGAACGGTCTTATTTGAAACAATGTCGTAGCCATAATCATTTTTAAAATTGGTTATTTTATTTTTCCATAAAGTTACATCTTCGTCTACCATATTGGCTTGCGATAGTAAATTGTAGTAAGATATTTTTTCATTTATTGAATCAGTAGATAACAAAAGTCTCTTGATAGCTAAACTAAAATCCTTATCTCTTTTCAATCTTTCTATCATTGGAATAAAAAAATACTTATGCTGATGTTTAATGTCGCCAAAATTTGTAAATATATTTTTTAAGTACTCGGTTAAATTATCTACATCTCTAAATAAAAATTTGAGATTGTAGCCTACATAATTATCTATTTGATGTTGATTTTTAACTAAGTTATCAAATATTTCCTTTAGTATAGGTTCTTGCGACCAACCGTTACACAAAGCGATAATTCTACCAGCATCATCAAAATGTTGCACCTTTATCACTTCTTTATATACTTGATTATCATTTTTAAAATTAGTACCCAACAGTCTACCCGCAAGAATTCCATTGCCCCAGTCAGCATCAGTAATAAGTCGTAACAAAATATCCTTTAAAATAGGACTTCTAGGTGATGTTCTGTTTAGAAAACTAATTATGGAATTGTTTTTAATTGTTGTAGAATGGTTCGATATAAATTCCATTATATGATTGTATGTTGGTGAGGACTTTGCAGAATGCCTTGCAAAGAATCCCCAAATGCCTTCAACATATTTACTAAATTTTAGATTCTCCACAACAGAATTGAAATCTTTTCCAGCATAAGAAATAAGGTAATCAAAATTATCAATTATAGATTTAATCATTATCCCGCTAGAAGATTTTCTATAAGTGTGTTCATTAAAAATGTCCAGCAGTCTTGATTTATTTTTACTGTTGTTTTCAATATCTTCTATTGAAAAATATTCATCTAAATTCTTCGAAATTAAAAATCCTGTAAATGCAATACTCCTCTTTACTTCATAGCCAAATCCTCTTGCAAAAACTAAAGGTTTAATTAATTCTATGATTTTACTTGCATTAGTTTCTTTAATATGGTTGAATAAACAAATTGCCATATCACCCATTGTTTCTTCTTCTGCCTCTGTTTCGAAATTACTTAAAACCACTTCAATATTTTTAGGTAGTATTGATAAATTAGCAAAAGATTCTATAATCAACAACCTAAATTCTTTTGACAAAGGAATTGATTTTTTTAATAGATTTTCTTCCCTTTTAATTAATTCTGGAAAATATTGAATAGACAAGCTGTATAAACTATTGTCACTCTCTATCCGATCAGATACATAAATCTGTACTATTCTGTTTGAGTGAAAATTCTTTACAATTACATCAAGAGCAGAATAATATTGCCCCCAAAAGTCTTTAGGGAAGGAGTCAAGTTCCTCAATTAGTGCCTGTAATATATTGTTTTCAAAATATTCCTTATCAAGTTCAATTAGTGCAGAAATAGTCCTTTCTCTGAATATTATTTTTTTATCGAATAAAATTCCTTCTAGTATTTTTATCGCTTCTTTTTTTTCGTGATTATCAAAGACCTTAGAAACATAGTGAGCAGAAGCAGATGTTTTTGATGTCTCAATAGTTCTGAAATATTTTTTGAGTTTCTCTTTGATTTCTAAATCATTTGGCCAACCTTCCAATAAAGCCATAACATTCCAATGAGAAATGCCGGTATTTGGTAAATCTTCTAGAAGTATATTTTTTACATTTTCGGAATGAACAAAAACACTTGCAAATGCAACTTCGGGATCTATATGGCTATACTTTTTCAATCGTTTGTCCAACCAATTCTCAACAGAAGGAATTAATTCGTTATTTCCTTTGAAATAATGAATTAAATGTTGAAACATTTCGTTTTTATCGGTAGAGAGAAAAGGAAATTCTTCATTTTCAAATTGAAACTTAATCAGATTAATTACATCTGCCTCCTTATTAAAACAATGAAAAAGAACTTTCCAAGAAATTCCATTATCTATTATGTTTTTGCGATCACCATAAAAATTCTTTCTATCCGCGGATTTAATTAGTATTTCTTTAAGAACATTATTTTTATTAAACCCATCAATGAGCAGGTCAATAACTTCTTGATTTAGTTGATATGGCATTTGGTTTACAAGTGGCAATATCAGTTCTATATCATCGTAAGTATGTTTTTTTGTAAAAACTTTATTTTTCAATAAGTAAAACTGAACGATTGGAACATCAACTTCAATAGCTTTTATTAGGTTATCTCTTTCTTGCTCCGTTAAGTCTTTTGTAATTATACTATTTATTGCAAAGGCTAAAATATCAGGGTTTGAGCAGTTTAAAATTATCGCTTTAATAAATTTAAAAACTTCTTCGTTTTTTATGTGTTTCTTGAATGCGTAAGAAGCATCATATCTTATTTCCAGTGTCCCATTGATAAATGCTTTTTTTAAAAATTCTAATTGCAGTTCGTTTAAATGATTAGAATGTTGCAAAGCGTTAATTCGATAATCTCTATATTTGTTTTGATTTGGGAAATATTCTATTAGAAAATTCTGAACTTTCTCCTTCAATCTTCCATTTTGAAGAGCATTAAGAATTCTTTTAAGCAAAGCTTCTTTGTATGTTGGGTCAGTTTCATATTCGAAATCATAAATAATAGCATCAAAAGCATCATTCATAATTTCACTCGGTGCATTATCTAAGTTAATAGCAATTTCAAAAGAGATTAATTTAAGGTATTCCTCTTGATATTTTTCACGAACAGCTTCTTTTAATACAACAAAATGGTGCTTATATTTTTTCACCTGCTTTAATTGCATTAACCCAAATAAGCTTATGATTACTTGATGAAAAGATGGATTTGCTGCGTATTGTTTTATAAATTCATTCACGTACTGTTCATCAGACTCATACAAATATTGTGCGGCTAAAAATTCTTGAAATTGCTTATGACCAAAAGAAATTTCATCATTTGATTTTTCAATAATAATCCCAAAATTATTTGCCCCAACCTCTATCAATTCTTTACTCCGAACCCTAGCTTTTGCCTTGTCATATTCTGCATAAGTAATTAGATACTCTTCAATTATTTTTTGTGCATCATTTTTCAAAATAACACCATCATTACTCTCCTTTTGAATGTAAATTGCAAGTTCACAGAAAATATCCTTAAAGTCTATGTCAATCATATTCTCTTGAACAATTCCTGCGTCAGATACACGCTTTACTGGGTGTTTTTTGATTAAATATTGAGTTATTTCTTTGAGAGCTTCGAGTCTGCTTTTTGGCAATACTGAATCTTGCATTTTTTGTACCACTAAAATGCTTAATAGCAAGGGTGTTTCGGCTAACTTATTTAAATCTCCGGCTTGCTCTAATTCTTTTATAAAATTATCGGTCTGCGTTTTTGAAAAACTCTGGTCATTATTTTCTTTTTGTAATGATGTCCACTTGCTATACCACTTTTCTACAAAGGCTTTTTGTTGTGTTTTTGAAAAACCAGCAAGATTTAATACATTTAGATTTGTAAAAAAGTCTTTCAATATTCTAAACCCGTAAGGTCTGCTAGAGTATAGAACTTTACAATCATAAAGTTCTCTTATTGTTTCAATTCGTGTTATTGCCTGTTGTGCAGCAGAAATACTGCTCCATTCATCAATCCCATCAATGATTAAAAAAAGGCGCTCATCTTCCAATGCGTCTTTTGCAATTTCAAATAGATGTTTTTTGCCATTACTATTAAACCAAAGGTTGAGTATTTCCGAAATGTTTAAAGAATCATTTTGGCTAAGATGTTTCGTTATGAATGCAAAAGGTAGCCATACTGGCAATGATTTACCATATTTTTGAGAAATGTTTTCTAGGTGAGGGGTTGGATTTAGAATATCCAATGCTAGATATCTAAGCAAAGTGCTTTTTCCTGCTCCAGGGTCGCCAATAATAATATTCCTATTATTACTTACCAATGAGTCATCTATTTTTATTCGAATATTAATACTGCTATCTTCTACTTCGCTATGATTATTCAAACCTCTATACCTGAATTTATTTTCAGATTGCCCATACCAATAATCATCATAATAATATTGGTCTTGGTTTGCGGTTGAAGCAGCAACAGATGAATTCTCTTTGATGATTTCAAAATTTTCATCTTTTACATTTGAAAGAATATCAGGAATAATAAATCTGTCCTGTAAAGTGTATGGGCTATTTAATTCTTTAGTAGGAATGCCAGGGTCTTGAATATTGAAAATTGTTGAATAAAATTCGTACAACTCCTTTCTAAATTTTATAATTTGTTTTGCGTCAAATTTTTTGGATTGCGAAATTTTTTGTAAGGCTAGTTCTCCATTAAATTTCTTTACCCATTCTAAACCAAAAAAATCAAAGACTATTTGAGGTTGTGTTTTTAAATATCTAGAAAGTTGAATTTTATCCCATTTTACTAGAGTTATGTTTTCTTTTTCCAGTTCAGATTTTAATTCTTCAAATCTGTCTTGAACTTGTGTTTTATTCCATTCGCAAGAAGTACATAAATGTAGTTTATCGCTTTTAGTAAAAAATTTTTCACTTTTAAAATATTCAACAGCATCTTTTATATCACTTAAATCAAATTTTTGGTATCTTTTACATTGATAAGAACTATATTTTCCGTTAGCTTGTCTAGCATAAATATCTATCCCTTCTTGCGCCTGTCCTTTTATACCATATATTTCACAGTCATTTATTGCGTAATCGATTTGTACAATAGCTAAACACAGTTTTTCAAAGTCTTCCCAAGATAATTTTTCTAAAGGAAGTTCTTGTTCTTTAGTGTCAATTGGTGGGTCAACTATGGTTTGAGTCGGTGTAAATAAATAATTTAAACTCATTCTTTTGTCTTATTTGTTGTCTGATTGTGCAATGGGATTCTACACTGACCGCTAACTCAAATATATACTAAAGTATTTTCCTTTCAAAATTTCTAAACCTGCTAAATTTTTTCTTTCAAATTCTAACATAATAAATATTAAGCACGAAAGTTTTATTTTTTGAAAACTTTTATAGCCATGGTATTATATAAACTCAATTATAAACTTCGTTCAGTGCTCAATAAAGGTATGCTGTAAAAGTGAGTGATACTTCGTTCATCAGTATAAACTCCACGATGCTCAACAGGATTAATAAAGTGCGTAACAAAACCTTTCGACTTTGCTCAGGATTATCCTCACCATCAACTCACAAACCAAACGTCTTCTTCATTGCTTTAAATAATCCCGGTGTACTCCAGGTGCCGGGTACAATCATGCGGCGTACTGTGTAAAGCGGTTGGGTACTGTCTTGCTTTGTAGATAATTGAAAAGCCATTTTTATATTGCGTTGCTGCAGCGCCGGGATGGCAGCAGCATTCCATAAACCAAAAGGGTAGGCAAAATAATCAACGGGTTTACCGGTAATACTTTGTAATTTTTGTTTGGCTTCGGTAAGTTGTATATTCCAATCGCTGTCGTTGTATTTGGTAACCATGTGATGATCCCAGGTGTGGCCGGCAATTACATGGCCCTCGTCTGATAATTGTTTCAATTGTTCTTTGCTCATGTATCTTTTGCGGCCGATGGAAATGTTCATAATAAAAAATACACCTTTAAAATTATGTTTTTTCATTTCGGTATAGCCAATAGTAAATTGTTCGGCATCGGTGTCATCAAAAGTTATCATGAAAGGTTTAGGCGGCAGGGGTTTACCGTAAGCCAAATAATTGTACAATTGATCGGGCAAAATAGTTTGATAGCCACTGTCTGCAAAAGCCTGCATTTGCTCAGTAAACTTTGCAGGCAAAACCATGTACTCACTTATCCTGGTGTTTTGTATATGATGATAACATAGTATCGGCACCTGCGTACGGGATAAGATAGTTGCAGCATCGGCAATGGGGGTTGCGGCAGTATCAATTTGTTGTTTTACATCGGGTGTTGCAGCCGCTGTTGTTTTTTCATTGGTATTGTTGCAACTTAATAAACCTATCAGTGCTAAAACTAAAAAGCAATTTTTCATTAAAAATAAAATAGTAATTATTGAAACTGGATATAACTTGGCCTGGGGATTAATTTCATTAATTCATCAGGAGTAAAAAGGCCGTTTTTATCTTTACGGGTATCGTTTTTGTAAAATATTTTAAAGCCGGTAAACATTACAGGTTCTTTATAAATATATCTTAAGTACGTGGATTTTTTTAAGACCTTATCGCCCCATCCGTCCATATCCATTATTACCTGCACTTCGGGAAGTTTTTTTATCCTGGCATAATCGCTTACCATGCCTTGTGTAAAACGGTGTACCATTAAAAGTTTAGGAGGCAAATTATTTTTTCGTACCAGCTCTGCTAAATAATCAACAGCAACATTAATGTCATCTGCATTAAAATTACCAATTTTTGTTCCGGGAGTTTCGCCATTTTTTAATGAAAATTCCGGGTCTAATCCAAAGTGAACGTTGGGTAATTTTAAATAGGGTTCCAGTAAAACTATTTCTTCTTTTACGGTGCTTCCGCCAACCTGTATATCTAAAAATACAATGCTGTTACTTTCATTGGCCCATTTCATTATGGTGTCTATCTGGTGAAAAGGCATGCGCATGCGGTGTTTGCCATCTTTACCGGGTGAGCCTTGTGCCGTCATGGCAATATAATGCAACGCCTGAATTACCGGCGTTGACGGGTCGGCCACTTTCCATTTATCAACTTCTTCCTGTAATTTTTTAAGCATCTCTGCCTTAGGTAATTCGCCAAGTATACCCATTCTTGTACTGTACAGGTTACCGTAAAATGCAACAATGCGGTTATAAGGTAAAATGGCGCCGGCTAACGGGTAAGGCATTTTTTGCGGCCATAAACCGGTGGTATCACCATTGGCCAGCTCCATCATTTTTTTGTTGTACAAAACGGTATCGATAGAAGTTGTTGGTGATGCCGGTGAAGCAGTTGCGGTGGTGGTGGTTGTTGCAGCAGAATCAACTGTCCTGCCTTTTTTTTCTGCATCAGTATTATTGCAACTTAAAATAATAATGGCTGCCGATAATACTATCGTGCCCTGGAGTAATAATTTTTTATTCATTTTAAGGGGGTATTAGATTTTTTTGTAAAGATAATCTTTCAAACTGTAATTGATAAGAAAAATAGCAGTGTTTTAAAAGAAGGGGAACGGGGTAAGCAGTGGAAACCTTCAGTTGTAGTGCTTTTAAATTTGCCAAACGGGCTGTGTTTTTACAGCTTACCATTTGGTAAGTTACTATTTGGTAAGTTACTATTTGGTAAGCTGGAAAAAGTGCTGAAAGTAAAAAGCATTGCTGCAAAAAGAATTGATTGATGATGCCATTGAATTTGTAGATACATGTTACAAACTTTAGTTTCAGAAGAATATGTAAATGTTAACTAATTCTTTACATTTATTTTTTCAACTAACTTCACTATCATTTTGTTTTTATCATAAGCAAATTTTAATTTAAGAGGAACAGGACATGAAAGTAAACTTCAAAACATACAACCTTCCGTTTAAACATCCGTTTACTATTAGTAAAGGAACAAAAACACACCAGCCTACATTAATTGTGGAACTGGAGTTTATGGGCATTAAAGGTTATGGCGAAGCACCGGCCATAAGTTATTACAATATTCCGGTTGAAAAAATGGTGGAAGACCTGGAAAGAAAAAAAATGTTTGTGGAGAAATTTGCTTTCAGCGACCCGGAAAGGTACTGGCATTATTTGCACCATCTTTTTCCTGCCAATTCATTTTTAGTTTGTGCATTAGATATGGCTGGGTGGGATTTGTATGGTAAATTAAAACGTAAACCACTGCATGAGTTATGGAATTTGGATATTACCAAAAGCCCGGTTACAGATTTTACTATTGGTATTGATACCATCGAGAATATGGTGAGTAAGATGAAAGAAAAACCATGGCCGATTTATAAAATAAAAGTAGGTGTAGAGAATGATATTGAAATGGTAGCTGCATTAAGAAAAAATACCGATGCTGTTTTTAGAGTTGATGCAAATGCCGGCTGGACATTAGAACAGGCGCTGCAAAAAATTCCGTTGTTAAAAGATTTGGGTGTGGAAATGGTGGAGCAACCTTTAGCAAAAGATAATTGGGAAGACATGAAAATTTTATATGAACAGTCTGCGTTACCGTTATATGCAGATGAAGCCTGTGTTTTTGAAATGGATGTAGAAAAATGTTATCAGCATTTTCATGGCATTAATATAAAACTTACCAAATGCAGCGGCATTACACCTGCAAGAAGAATGATAACAAAAGCAAGAAAGTTAAATATGGAAGTAATGGTGGGTTGTATGAATGAAAGCAGTGTGGGTACTGCAGCTATTGCACAACTGGCTCCGCTTTTAGATAAAGTGGATATGGACGGCCCGTTGTTATTAAGTGAAGATATTGCTGAAGGCGTGGGCTTTGATTTTGGTAAAATAATTTATAACGATAAGGCAGGATTGGGAATTACGTTGAAAGAATTTTAAGAGGTTGAGTAATTTTTAAAGTGGTTGAAAATCGTTGCGGCAGTTATATCCGGAGTCTTCAATTAACCGCTGACGGGGCTTGAAGC
>NZ_JANMUN010000087.1:0-7405 GCF_031391665.1 Ferruginibacter sp. | reverse complement strand
ACGCGAGCCAAATTCGAGCAGTTATCTGACTCTTTGTTTAGCCGTTGCTTAAAACCCTGTGAGCAGGCTTTCAAGGATGCCGGTATGAACGTTTCACAAATCGACGAAGTAATCCTGGTAGGTGGTTCTACACGTATTCCTAAAGTACAGGAGCTGGTAGAAAAATTCTTTGGTAAAAAACCTAACCGTGGTGTTAACCCCGATGAGGTAGTTGCAGTTGGTGCAGCAATACAGGGTGGTGTTATGACAGGTGAAATAAAAGATGTGTTATTGTTGGATGTTACACCTTTAAGCCTTGGTATTGAAACTATGGGTGGCGTAATGACAAGGTTGATAGACAGCAACACAACCATACCAACAAAAAAATCGGAAACATTCAGTACGGCCAGCGACAACCAGCCCGGTGTACAAATACATGTACTGCAGGGCGAAAGGCCAATGAGCAACCAAAACAAAAGTCTGGGTACATTTAATTTAGATGGCATACCGCCGGCACCACGTGGTGTACCGCAGGTAGAAGTTATTTTTGATATTGATGCCAACGGTATTTTGCATGTAACGGCTAAGGATAAGGGTACTGGTAAGGAACAAAAAATTACCATACAGGGCGGCAGCGGCTTAAGTAAAGAAGAGGTAGAAAAAATGAAGAACGAAGCTAAAGCCAATGAAGCAACCGATAAATTAGAAAAAGAAAAAGTAGAAAAAATAAATGGTGCCGACAGTTTAATTTTTCAAACAGAAAAACAACTGAAAGAGTATGGCGAAAAAATACCTGCTGATAAAAAAGCACCTATTGAAGCCGCTCTGGAAAAATTAAAAGCCGCACACAAAACGCAAGACATTGCACAAATTGATGCCGCCAGTGCAGAAATGAATACCGCATGGACAGCAGCGAGTGAGGATATGTATAAGGCTACGCAGGGCGACCCTAATGCAGGTGCTCAACCAGGGCCAGATGCTGGTGGAGGAGAGCCGCAACAACAAAGTAGTGAAAGTAAAGTGGAGGATGTGCCTTTTGAGGAGGTGAAGTAAGAAGAATAAAATTTATGGACCGCAACGAGAGTTGCGGTTTTTTATTAAAACAATATAAAAATATCTTTATTACCTCCTTTCAATAAGAAGTAGACTAACATTCTTATTTTAAAAACTAATATGCATTACTCAGAAAATATTTATGGAATTATTTAATAGTTCTATCTAAGTAAATAAATGAAATACATACTAAAATTGCTTTTGTTTGCAAGTTTTCTACATAATTATGTTTGCATCTCTCAAATTTCTACACCATTCTCTTATGTGATTGAGAAAAAAAAGCCAGCAATTTTACCAATACTATCTTTTGATAATAGTAATAAAAAATATAAGCACTTGGGTACAGGTTTTACTGTTAGTTTAGATTCTACTGGCCTTTGTTTAATAATTGTAACATGCGAACATGTTGTAACGGTTAAGGATTCTCTAACGAATAAAACAATAAGACCCGTTGAAAAAATATTTGCTAACATGAATTTAATTGATGGTTCTATTATATCAGTACCACTTAAAGTGAAATTTCTTGATGAAAAAAACGATTTTGCACTTCTGGAGATCAAGTTTGATTCTAGTTACAAAAATTACCATCTAAAAATTAATAGTATTCCACTTAGTCATTTAGATACTTCAAATAATCTTAGAGAAGGCGAAACTCTTTTATATATAGGGTATCCAATGTCATTAGGTGTTGGTAAAAAAAGTTACCCAATTTCCAGAAGTGGATTTATTTCACAAAATATTGAAGATTCATCAAAATTTTTAATGGATGGATTTTCTCAAGGTGGTTACAGCGGAAGCCCGGTCTTTAGGATAAAAGAGAACGCTACAAAAGGTGAGTGGGTATTTAAGAATGTGGGCATGCTTCAAGCATACCCAAGTGAAAGCGCAATAATAAAATCAAAGGAAAAAAATGATTTAAAAGTAATTATAAATCCTGGGTTTACAATTGTTGGTAAGCTAAATGCGATGGTTAAAACGCTATCTAAGATGAAATGCATTTATGGAAATTGACACACCGATCGCCGCCGTCTTTTGCCGTTGTCGGTTTCAATACTTCTTTTAATATTAATACCATATCACCTTCGCCGCCGCAGGTATCGCTCCCATCTCCGCCGTCGTTTGGTTTTTAACCAACGAAGTATTATTCTTAAGCTGTAATTCCTATACATTTGTATTGCATTTCTAAAATGCTTCTCTAAATATAAATAATGAACATTCCAGTTTTAAAGGAAAATCAATTTGCTGTAGGTAAAGCAGCATATGCTACTGGCCATGTCTTAAAAAATGACGGTGAATTATTTAAGACTGGAGAAAATATAAATGAGATGTATGAAGTGTTTGAAGGCTATGAGAAGGCTGTAGAATTTTCGCTTCAAAAAATAAAGAATGATTCAAAGGTTGAATGTTGGATAGTTGATAGTAAAGGCAATCATATAATTACTTTTGATAGAAATGGTGAACGTAAAACTTCGATTTAGTTTCTAGCCTTTGTTGGTAGAACGAAGCCTGCCGCAACGCCGTTGTTGGTATGCCGCATTTGCAATTGTGCGTAAGCGTACCAACAACTCCATTGCTAAGGAGGGCTGGTGTAAGCCAACATTTGCGAAAAAAATTATTGAACCTAATAAAAAATTTCTTAGTAGATTAGCCATTATAATAATAACGATGACACATAAATTAGCGGGAGTTATCAATTACTCGATTGGTATTGTACTTTTAACCTGCGCATTAGTTCTATTAAAAAAGAAACTTGCAGAGCAACCTGGTAGAAAAATTTACGGGCTCTCCTTGAAAACAGTTATCAAACTTATCTATGCAGGATTGGCAGCATTCGTGCTTTTAATAATTGCTGTTTTAGTTGGACTGGAATAAGAGATAAAAAATTATTGCTTAATCATTGATTGTATTGCACTAATCATCGCCGTCGTTTGGTTTTTAACCAACGACGTATTTGCTTCGATGAAAAAAGAGCTGCATGCAAATAGATATAAATGATTTTTTATTGAAGCCTTCAATTTTCTAATGCCACCCTTTCAGGGTTATTGCTTTTTCAAACTTTAGCCTTTGTTGGTAGAACGAAGCCCGCCGCAACGCCGTTGTTGGTATGCAGCATTTGCAATTGTGCGTAAGCGTACCAACAACACAGCTTACTGCCACAAAAAATTAAATTAGTTACATCCTTTGCTATAATGTTGTTGGTACGCCATGGCTCATTATCCCTGCTTCTATACCAACAACGGCTTAGGGGTGATATTTTTATTTCGCCACAGCCATACTGCATTTACCAGTAAATAAGTTTGGAGGAAATAAATTCACAAATGATTACTTCTTTATCAGATTCAATAAGTACAATGGTATATTTCTTTTTGTAAGGGATACATTTGTATCCTAAATCGGCTCTTGCAGGCTCTCTGCAAAATGAAAATGATTTTCTTTCATCAGCAAGTTTTAAGAATGCATCATACACATCATCTGTAAATTTATCAGCAGTTGCAATCATGCCTTTTGATTCTATAAACCAGGCAATGTCAGCAATATTATCAGCAGCAGTTTGTTTTACAATTATTTTGCGGCGGCCCATTTTCTAATCATTTTTTTGCTGTATGTACGGGCTTCTTCAACAGAAAATGTTTTTTCGGGTTTAGTTTTTAATGCCGCTTTTTTTATTAATTCCCGGTAGTTCTTTTCAGGAATTAAAACGTATTTCTTTTTATCAATTAAAATCTCTGTCATTATAAATGTATTGTTATTCAAATTTACATAAAATAACGGCAATGGCAATATTCCTGTTTTATGTATTTTTAGAGCGTAACGCCGTCTTCGGTATCGCTACAGTCTTTGCATAAGTTTCATGCAGTTGCAGTTATATTTGCCTCAGCAGGTGTAAATAAAACTTATTTTTATGCAAGACGAAATATATAACCGTTAACAGCCGGGGTGCTGTACTTTACAACTAAATTACTATTGATGGATCACAATGACACAATATTTACAGATATACAAAACCATGAAGCAGAAGTTACAATGATTCAGGGGTTTTTAACAAGACTAATCGATTTTGCAATAGATATGGGGATCATTTTTTTAATCTATATGCTAATCCCCCGGGAAGCATTTCTAAATTTAATAAGTTTAAGTTCATTTATTATACCAGCTATTGTTATTTTATTGATAGGTGTATATAGATTTCTTTTTCTGATGCTGTTTAATAAAACAATTGGAATGATGCTATGCAAAGTAAAATTTTTAAATAAAGAATTTAAGCCTTTATCAAGCAAGGAAAAAGTATTGAGCATATTTCGAACCAGATTTTCCAGTATTAAGTATTATAAGGAAAAATAAAAGCTTGCCACGAACCAGGACTTTCCTTCTACCCGTCGGCGGTATTACTCAAACTTCTCCGCGGTCGGTTTTTAACCAACAACGTATTTGCTAAGATAAAAAGGCCCCACATACAATTAGATATAAATGTTTTGTTTCTATTAAAACCTTTTGGGGTTTTAATTTTTTCATAATCACGAAATTGTATGAAGATGATTTAAATAACAAATACTGAGTAAAATTAAAAACTAATCACCTGCTTATTTTGATGCCAGATCAAGTTTACTGAAAATATTGTTTACGCTGGCCGTTATTTCTTCCGGTGTTAAGAGCGAATAATTAAGCTCTTCGGTTGTCCAGCCCTGCAACACAATTTTATCAGTATTTGCATCTGTAAATGTAAGTGTTATAGTTCCCTCTTTAAGTGGTACAGCATAACTGTTATACCCTAAAAATTGAGAGGGATAATAAATTGTTCCCCATCTTCTCATACGTGGGTTGTAATAAGTACGGGTATAGGATTGTGTGTATACAGGATCCGATTTGCGTACCGTGGTATTGTTTACCAGTACATCATAGCTCATTAATATATCCGGATTGTTGCTAACTTCACTCCAGCCCAGTTTTTTAAGCTCTGCATTAGCCGCATTTCTTACACTAATATCGCCATAAGCTGCAGGCCTTTGCGTACTATCATTTTCACTATACCTCGTATCAACCCACATATAGGTTTTGTAATTTTTAAAATTAACAGCATTATCTTTTTCTACATGCACAGGTGTTGAACATGCAGCAATGGAAAATGCAGCAATTAAAACAATCCATAAATAATTCATCGTTTTCATAATAACTTCTTTTTTTACAGAGTTTCAAAAACTATTCCGTTTTAATATTAAAGGATGGGTAAAGCAGAATAGTTAATTTTTTCATAGTTATTATGTAACAATTATAGAAAATTGTATAAGGTGAAGTATTTTATTTTCTGCCCACGTGGGGTAACATTGTCTCAGTTGCAGCCGGAGTTTTTGGCCGCCGCAGTCGTTATCGCTCCAATCTTCGCCGTCATTTGGTTTTTAACCAACGAAGTATTTGCTTCGATGAAAAAAGCGCTGTATGCAATTAGATATAAATGATTTGTTTTTATTGAAGCCTTTAATTTTCTTATGCCACCCTTTCAGGGTTATTATTTTTGTATGCTTGTTTTGCTATAGTAATGCCAGCCTTTCAGGCTTGGTGTTGCGAAGGGATGAAATTAATATAGAGCGATAAATTATTTTTAGGCAAAACCCCGGAGGGGTGATATTTTTCTTCGCCGCCATCTTTATCTTAACACCCACAAAAACTATTTTAGGTAGTGCAACGTTATGGCATGCTTAATTGTCAAATTAATATGAAAAATATTTTAGGCATTATAATGATGTTCGCTCTGCTGAGCTCCTGCAAAAAAGATAATTTAGCGGCAATTAAAAATGAAATTGCCGGTACGTGGGAACTGAGAAGTTCTGCAACTTACAGTGCTGTAAATAATTTCCCTCCGGGTAATGGTTATATAATCGAGTTTGGAAACAATAATTCCTATAAAAGAAAAAAGCAAGACACGTTATTATTTGAAGGCAAATATACACTCACCCAAAAAAAAGATTGTTACGGAACTGCACTGCAAACTTTTATTACCACTACACAACCCAATAGCCAGGAATTTATCATTGCCGTAATAAAGGATACTTTAACGCTGAATACTTCTAATTGTCTTTCAGATGGTGCAGTGTCGGAATATACAAGAAAATAATTTTAGCCTTTATTGGTAGCCCGAAGTCCGCCGCAATGCCGTTGTTAATATGCAGCATTTGCAATTGTGCGTAAGCGTACCAACAACACAGCTTGTTGCTGCGAAAAACCATATTGCCCGAAGACCTCAATAACAAATTAGTTAAAGCCTTAGCCGCAATGTTGTTGGTACGCCTTGCTTCTTTGCCAGCCCAGCATACCAACAACGGCGTTACTTCGATAACAAAAATGTTTTCGATAGAAATTTTTTTTAATGACTCTTACCATTTTTTTGTTACGTTTAACTCCCATAATTTAATACCCACTTTTATTTCAATAACTTTAAATAGTTTTAATTTGCTTAACTGGTATATTAAAAGTATGATTGGACAAGGCTTAAATTTAAAAAAGGGTTTTATGTTTTTTCATATCGTTAGCGGTGTGTTGGCGGCATGTGCTGTTTTAATTTTTTTACTAAGCGGAAAATATTCCTGGGGATATAAATTATTTTTAGGGTGTTATATTTTTAGCGGCGTAACCATTTTGGCCTTTTTTTTTAAAACACTCAGCCGTTTGCAGCATTTATATTTTGAAATTATATTTTCAGTTCCATTGCTAATAGCGGCATTTATGTTTCTTACCTGGCTATTTGAATATTATTTTTTCGGAAAATGAAAAATAGTAACAAATAGGCAATATGCAATTCTACTATGCCGACGTTGACTTCATAAACTTTCCCCTGGCAAAGCTGTATCAAAATGCACTGCTTTTAAAAACAGGGCAACAAAAAATAAAATCTATATTTTTGAATTAATTATCAATTGAAACAGCAGGCTGTGCTTTTTATAAGCAGCGCAAATTCGGTTAAGCTTATTATATTCCCCATGTATTGTAGAAAAACCTACTCGTTCTAACTAAGTTTCAGTGTAAAATAATTGGCACAATGTTTTATGCTTATGGGTGTAGAAAAACATTTATAACCATTTTAAAAATAAACATTATGAAATCGAAGAAAATAATTGCAGGGGCTATAGTGGGAACTGTAGTAGCACTGATGCTTATTCCAAAAACACGAAAAATGCTTGCAGAAGCCATAAACAATTTAGCCGGTACACTTAAAAAAACTTTAGAAAATGCTAATACTTTAGCAGGGGATTTAGCAGAAACCGGGAAGAATGAAATGAATAAAATTTCAGGCAAAGCCTACGATACAGTTGCAGGCACAGCAAAAACTGCTAAGGATGTATGGCAATCGTAATAAAATTAAATTTATAGTGAACAGGCG
>NZ_JANMUN010000074.1:0-1584 GCF_031391665.1 Ferruginibacter sp. | reverse complement strand
ACTTTAATAATATTTAACCCTATTAAAGATTTGCATATTTTCTTTCTTTATAACCCGCTTTATACATTTTATGAACTTCAATATTGTACACCCCAAAATCTGAAACAACCTTGCCCTGTTACTTTATAAAATCCTCTGCCTTTTAATGGATAATTGCGTAAAGATTCAGGGAAGTGAACGGTATCAATCCAGTCTAAATTCACATCAAGGAATGTCCCAAAACTCATCCTGTCGTTTCTCACTGTTGTCACCACTTTATAATCAATAAAATAAATCAGTACCGTAACGATTTTATTAAGGTTTGCAGCCAGGTCTTTAGCCAGTAAATATTTATATGGATCATCATTTACGAGATCAAACGGGTTGCCTAATGTAAAGTCCAATGTTTCCAGTTCATCATACAAATCATCCAAAGGATAATCAACTAATTCAGGCAGTTTAAAATTGATAGGGGCTTCCTCAAACATTGACTTTGCAGCCGGAACATGAGATACATTTTTCTTTTGCAAAAAATTGGCTTCCCATAACAGTTGTTTTTTCTTTTTACCGGTAAAGCGAAAAGCACCAATGCTTACCAGCATATTCAATTGTTCCTTGGTGATACTGGTTCGTTCAATAAAGTCTTGTAAGTGAAGAAACAAACCATTTTTATTTCTTTCTTCCAGTATCACATCCACCATATCCTGCTGAAAAGATTTGATATGGATAAAACCTGTGTACACATCATTGCCCCTGATACTGGTATAATATTCACTTTTATTTACACAAGGCGCATGTACAATAGCACCTGTTTTCCGCAGTTCTAAAAAATATAACTCTCTGCTGTAAAAGCCACCAAAATTATTGATCACTGCTACCATAAATTCCTTGGGGTAGTATGTTTTTAAAAACAAGCTTTGGTAGCTCTCCACCGCAAAGGAAGCTGAGTGTGCTTTGGAAAAACTATAACCTCCAAAACTTTCAATCTGCCGCCATACTTCAGCGGTAATAGCATCGGGGTAATTTCTTTCTTTGCAATTCAAAAACCATTTCTCTTTAATCCGCAGCATCTCCTGGTTGCCACGGTATTTACCACTCATGGCCCGGCGTAAAATATCTGCCTCACCCATATCCAGGCCTGCAAAATGATGCGCCACTTTTATCACATCTTCCTGAAATACCATTACGCCAAACGTTTCCTGCAATAGTTCTTTCATTATAGGGTGGATGTAATCAATATTTTCAGGATCATGGTATCTTTCAATGTATGCCTTCATCATGCCACTGCTGGCCACTCCGGGGCGTATGATGGAGCTGGCGGCCACAAGGGTTATATAGTCATCACATTCCAGCTTTTTAAGCAATTGCCGCATGGCAGGAGATTCTATATAAAAACATCCAATGGTTTGTACCTGCTTAATTTGTTCACTTACTCGTTTATCTTTTTTGAATTTCTTAAAATCGTGAATGTTTACATCAACACCCTGATTTTCTTTTATCAGGCGTAAACTTTCTTTGATATGGCCAAGCCCACGCTGGCTTAAAATATCCAGTTTATACAAACCCACATTCTCCGCAACAAACATATCCATCTGAACCGTGGGG
>NZ_JANMUN010000265.1:0-5359 GCF_031391665.1 Ferruginibacter sp. | reverse complement strand
GGCCTGTTTATTGCTTCGGTAAAATGGTCTTTTAAAGAATCAGAAAAATGGATCAGCTATTCACAAAAAGGGCTTGAGGCTGAAATTATTAATCAGCATTCTAAAAATGGGGTAAATAAAGAAGAGGCAGCAGAATACATTCAGTTTATCACCGATTTTTTTCTGTTGGCATACATTGCCGGCGAAAATTCAAACTACCCTTTTTCAAAACAATATAAAGAACAGCTGCATCAAATATTTAATTATATCTGCAGCTTTCTCGATTGTAAAGGAAATTTTCCTAAGTATGGAGATGAAGATGATGGTAAATGTTTTATTGTTGATCCTGAAGAGACCTTTAATAATTTTAAATCTATACTAACTTCTGGAGCTATCATTTTTAATGATCCTGTTCTTAAATCAAAATCAAACGGTTTCGATTTAAAGAACCAGCTTTTATTTGGGGAAAAAGGCAGAGAAATATACGATTCAGTTAAGGAAACTGCAATTACCGAAGGTTCAAAATTTTATACAGCAGAAGGGCATTTTATTTGCAGAAAAAAAGAAAACAATCAGGAAGTATATTTTCATTTTGATGCAGCAGCATTGGGTTTTCTTTCCATAGCTGCACATGGCCATGCCGATGCTTTATCTTTTTTATTACATGTTGATGGCCAGCCAGTTTTTGTGGATACTGGTACTTACACTTACCACACTGCACCAGAATGGAGAAATTATTTTGTAAGTACACTGGCCCACAATACCATCAGGGTTAATAAACTTAACCAGGCAAATTTTGCCGGCTCAACCTTATGGCTTAATCATTATAAATGTGTTGTGCTTAATGCACAAACAAATGATACCATGGATATCATTGAGGCAAAGCATAATGGCTACGAAAAATATGGCATTACACATACAAGAAAAATAATTTTTAATAAGGAGTCTTTAAATATTAATATTACCGACTTTATTGAAGTTAAAAACGGAAGTGCCGGTTGCTATATAGAAATGCCTTTTCATTTACATCCGGTAATAGCCGTAAAAAATGTTAGTGAACACTCTTTTGAATTGATAAATAAAAATGGAAGGAGTGTGCAATTACAAACTGATCCCAAATTAAAAACAGTAGTAGTAAACGGCCAATTAGAACCAGAAATAACCGGATGGTATTCAAATTCCTTTTTACATAAAGAACCCTGTAACACTTTAATATGTTCCCTCGAAATTTCGGGGAATATGCAGTTAGAAACAATAATATCAATTAATAAATTATGAACATAAGTATTTTCGGATTAGGATATGTAGGTTGCGTAAGTATTGGTTGCCTGGCAAAAAACGGCCACCATGTAATTGGTGTAGATGTTAGCCAGATTAAAGTTGACCAGATAAATGCAGGCAAAGCAACTATTATTGAAAAAGATATTGATATTATTATTGCCGAGCAAAGGGCAAAGGGCAATATTGAAGCCACTACAGATTCAAAAGAAGCAATACTTAAAACCGATATTACCATAGTTGCTGTGGGTACCCCAAGCAGTGATAAAGGCCACCTAAACCTTAATTATATTTTTAAAGTAGCGGAGGTTGCCGGGTTAGCAATAAAAGAAAAAAAAGATTTTCACATCATTGCCATACGCTCTACTATAATGCCTGGTACCTGCGATAAATTTGCTGCAATTGTAGAAGATGCATCGGGTAAAAAAAGAAATGTAGATTTTGCAATAGTGGATAATCCTGAGTTTTTAAGAGAAGGAACAGCAGTAGAAGATTATTACAATCCGCCGCTCACACTTATAGGATCCGATAACAGCGGGGCAGCAGAAACTGTGGCCAGCCTTTACCGTCAGTTACCAGGCGAAGTTATAATAACCGACCTTAAAATTGCGGAAATTATGAAGTATGTAAACAACACTTTTCATGCTCTTAAAATTTCTTTTGGTAACGAGATTGGAAATATATGCTCGGAGATGGGTATAGACTCTCATAAAGTAATGGAGATATTCTGTAAGGATAAGCAATTGAATATATCGCCCTATTATTTTAAACCGGGTTTTGCATTTGGCGGGTCATGTCTTCCAAAAGATTTAAAAGGCCTTCAAACACTGGCACATGATCTTTATGTAAGTGTTCCTGTAATTGACAGCATCAATAAATCAAATGAATTGCAAATAACCCGTGCTGTTGATATTATTCAGCATACACAAAAAAAACGCATTGGTTTTCTTGGATTAAGTTTTAAAGCCGGTACCGACGATTTGCGTAATTCACCAGCAGTTGCAGTTGTAGAAACTTTATTAGGTAAAGGGTATTCCGTTAAAATTTATGATAAGCATATACACCTGTCCAACTTAACCGGTACTAATAAAGTTTATATCGATCATCATATACCGCATCTTTCAAAACTTATGGTAAAAGATGCAGAAGATTTAATAAAAGATGTAGATGTAATTGTAATTAATAACAGGGAGCAGGAATATTTAGATGTATTAGAAAAAGCCGGCGATACAGCAATGATTGTAGATATGGTGCGGCTACCCGAAGCCATTAGAAACAAAAATAATTATACAGGAATTAACTGGTAAAAAGTATGTTTAGCGGAAAGCACATTTTAATTATTGTGGAGAATTTGCCAGTTCCTTTCGACAGAAGGGTTTGGCAGGAGGCCAATACATTAATGGAGAACGGAGCCAAGGTTTCTATAATATGCCCTAAAATGAAGGGCTATACAAAATCTTATGAAGTAATAAATGGCATAGAAATATACAGGCATTCCTTGCCGTTAGAGGCAAAAGGTGCTTCAGGATATTTGTTAGAGTACTCAATAGCATTATTCTGGGAATTTTTTTTAAGTTTAAAAATATTTTTCAAAAAAAGGTTTCATGTAATACAGGGGTGTAACCCGCCAGACTTAATTTTTATTGTAGCACTCTTCTTTAAAATATTTGGTGTTAAATATGTTTTTGATCACCACGATATTAATCCTGAATTATACATTGCCAAATATAATAAGAAAGGATTTTTTTATAAATTTTTGCTACTTACTGAACGGTTAACATTTGCTACAGCTAATTACAGTATTGCCACAAATGAATCGTATAAAGAAATTGCCATTCGCCGGGGTAAAATGCCAAAGGAAAAAGTACAGGTAGTAAGGAGCGGTCCAAAGCTTGACCGGTTAAAGTTGGGAAGCGGAAATGAAAAGTATAAAAAAGGGCGTACATTTCTGGCAGGGTATGTTGGGGTTATCGGGGAGCAGGAGGGGTTAGATCTTTTACTGGAATCAATAAAGTTTATTACCTCAGTAAGAAATGATGTGCAGTTTGCAATTATTGGCGGAGGTACAGATTTAGAAAAAATTAAGCAGCAGGCTACTCAAATGAATTTAGGTGATTATGTTGATTTTTACGGCAGGGTAGATGATGAAACAATGGTGGATATTTTAAATACTGCCGATGTATGTGTAAATCCAGACAGGCCAACAGAGATGAATAATCTTTCTACAATGAATAAGATTATGGAATATATGGCGCTGAAAAAACCAATCGTTCAATTTGATCTCAAAGAAGGCAGGTTATCTGCCCTGGAAGCCTCTTTATATGCCGACAATACCTCAATAGAAGATTTTGCAAATAAAATAATGTGGCTTTTGGATAACCCTGAAGAGAGAAAAAGAATGGGTGATTTTGGGTATAACAGGGTTGTAAACGAGCTTTCGTGGAATTTTGAGAGTCAAAAGCTGATAAATTTTTATAAAAACATATTTAAATTATAGAATCTTCGTTATATAATAGCTTTTTAAGAAATTAAAAAATCAAAGTGAATTTACAATTTTAGGATGAACAAGCAGTTTGAAAGATATTTACAAATGACCCTTGTGGTACTTGATATGTTTATTATAACTATCGGGTACTTTTTTTGTAATGTTCTTTTTGTTGAAAGCATCCCGGCAGATTATTGGAGCAGTTATTTTCAATACTGGACAATATCTGTTGCAGGATGGTTACTGCTATCATTTTTTTTAGGAACATATACTGGTAAAGTAATTTTTGCTTTTGAACATTTTACAAAACGAACCACACAGGTTTATTTACTCTGGGTTATTTGCATGCTGTTTTACCTGTTTTTTTCACGTGAGTTCCGCATATCAAGATTGTTTATTATTTCCAGTATGGTTGTATTTGGGATAGGGCTTTTGGTAAACCGGTTTATATATCTTGGCATTAAAAAATATTTTAAAAACAGCCATTACCTTATTAAAAAAATAATAATACTGGGTTATAACGATACTGCAAAAAAACTGGCAACATATTTTGAAGAAGACGGCCTTAATACACAGCTATTAGGATTTATTGAAGATAATGAAAATGTACATGAGTTATCCCACTATCCTATAATTACAGAGGTTAGTAAATCGCTGGAATTTGCAAAGGAATTTGATGTTGCAGAGATATACTCCACCATTACACCCGAGCAAAATAAGGATATATACAATTTAATGTACCAGGCAGAAAAAGAATGTATCCGCTTTAAAATTGTACCCAACCTTTCTGTATTTATAACCAGAGATGTGCATATAGAATATTTTGGAGAGCTGCCCATACTGTCTTTACGCAGCGAACCATTAGATGATGTAGGCAACAGAATAAAGAAAAGGGTATTGGATATTATTGTTAGTTTTTTAGTAATAGTTTTTATTCTTTCGTGGCTGGTGCCTCTGTTGGGTTTATTGATTTTGTTAGAATCAAGAGGTCCGGTTTTCTTCTCTCAATTGCGTACAGGAAAAAATAAAAAACCATTTTACTGCTATAAATTTCGCAGTATGAGAAAAAATAAAGATGCAGATTTAAAACAGGCAACAGCAAATGATACCAGGGTTACAAAAATTGGCAGGTTTATAAGGCGTACAAGCCTTGATGAGTTTCCTCAATTTTTAAATGTGTTTAAAGGTAACATGAGTTTGGTTGGCCCAAGGCCGCACATGCTTAAGCATACAAATGATTACTCACAGTATGTAGATGAATATATGATTCGGCAATTTTTAAAACCCGGTATTACGGGATGGGCACAGGTAAATGGCTACAGGGGCGAAATTACAAACCCAGAGCAAATACAAATGAGGGTAAATAAAGATTTATGGTATTTAGAAAATTGGAATTTATGGCTTGATCTGCAAATTCTTTTTTTAACCGTTTACCAGGTTTTTAAAGGAGATAAAAATGCATTTTAAAATATTGAATACCCAATAAGAAATAATTCTCTACATTCATTTAACCACTTAAACAGCTTCAACAATGAAGATTTTAATTACCGGAGTTGCCGGTTTTATTGGCTCCAACCTTGCCAAAAAATTATTAGAAAGAGGGCACAGTGTTATCGG
>NZ_JANMUN010000226.1:0-28205 GCF_031391665.1 Ferruginibacter sp. | reverse complement strand
GATACAAAATCAGAAATCGGCAAGCGAAAATTTGTTTACGGCTTACCGGAATTGCAAAAAGAAAAAATTAAAACTGCCAATAATATTGCCAACCCCGGTTGTTTTGCAACAGCCATTCAATTAGGTTTATTGCCTTTAGCAAAAGCAGGATTATTGAATGAAGTGTATACTACCGGCATTACAGGCAGCACAGGAGCCGGACAAAGTTTAGCAGCCACCTCACATTTTAGCTGGCGGGTTAATAATATACAGGCGTATAAAACTTTAACGCATCAGCATAATGCAGAAATATTACAATCTATTAATTCGCTGCAATCAAATTCAATACTAAAGGACGAGGGATTTTCTTTTGTTCCCTGGCGTGGCGATTTTACAAGAGGTATTTTCATCAGCTCTCAATTAAAATGTGATTTGAGTTTACAGGAATTGAATGTGTTATTTAGTGATTTTTATAATGATCACCCATTTACAACGGTAACAACCCAGCCAGTTTTTTTAAAACAGGTTGTTAATACCAATAAATGTATTATTCAGTTAGAAAAAGTTGGAAACAAATTAGTGGTACATTCTGTAATTGACAATTTAATTAAAGGCGCCAGCGGTCAGGCAATACAAAATATGAATTTAATGTTTGGGTTGGAGGAGACGATGGGATTGAAATTAAAAGGAAGCTACTTTTAAAAGCCCCTAAATCCCCTGAAGGGGACTTGAGAGCTTTCAAAATGTTGCAGCAATTATTGATTGGAAAAAAATGATTGCACATTATTATGACTTTAGAATTATTGCAAATAAATTATTCATTAACAAATCAGGTTCCCCTTCTGGGGACAGGGGCATGAATTTATTCGACGTATATCCACTTAACGACATCATCATTGATAAAGCACAGGGCAGTTATGTATGGGATGATAAAGGACAAATTTATTTAGACATGTACGGCGGCCATGCGGTGATCTCTATTGGCCATACACATCCGCATTATGTAAACAGGTTACAAGAGCAATTGCATAAAGTTGGATTTTATTCCAACTCTGTAAAAATTCCTATTCAAAATTTACTGGCGCAAAAATTAGGAGAGGTTTCCGGTAAAGAAGACTATCATTTATTTTTATGCAACTCCGGCGCCGAGGCCAACGAAAATGCATTAAAGCTGGCTTCTTTCTATAATGGCAGAAAAAAAATCGTGGCATTTACAAAAGCATTTCATGGCCGTACTTCTTTAGCAGTTGCGGTTACAGATAATCCCAATATTGTGGCGCCGGTTAACCAAACCGGTAATGTAGTGTTTCTTCCTTTTAATGATGAAGATGGTCTGCAAAAATATTTTGATGAAAATGGTAATGAAATTTCTTCCGTAATTATTGAAGGTATTCAGGGCGTGGGTGGAATAAATGTTGCAACGGATTCTTTTTTACAAAAGATAAGAAGTTTGTGCATTGAATACAATGCCGTTTACATTGCCGACGCTGTGCAATGCGGTTACGGACGTACCGGTAAATTTTACAGTCAGGATTTTAGTGGAGCAGATGCAGATATTTATACCATGGCAAAGGGAATGGGCAATGGTTTTCCTGTTGCAGGAGTTTCGATTGCGCCAAAATTAAAGGCCAAACATTTTATGCTGGGTACCACTTTTGGCGGTAACCATTTAGCTTGCGCCGCTGCGTTGGCGGTATTAGAAATTATTGAAGAAGATGCGTTAATGAAAAATGCGGCCACAGTTGGCAGTTACTTAATTGAAGAATTAAAGAAATTACCAAAAATAAAAGAAATAAGAGGAAGAGGTTTAATGATTGGTATAGTTTTGCCTGATGAATTAACAGCAATAAAAAAGAATTTACTTTTTAAACATAAAATATTTACTGGTGAAGCAAAGCCTAATGTGATAAGGTTGTTGCCGGCCTTAAATATTACAAAAGCAGATGCTGATATTTTTTTAAAAGCGATTGCGGCAGAGCTTAACATGGTCTGAAGCCCTCGTCGACCACGTTGGAATTTAACATGGTCTGACGTCCTCGTCTGACCATGTTGCGAATAACTAATACAGGTTTGAATATAAGGAGATGAGTAAAGAAATACTGTTGAAGAGTGCGACGCCAATGAAGTTGAACAAAGAAATATTGTTGGGTTCAAAAAAATAAAAAAATAAAAATTTGAAAAATTTTATTTCAGTAAAAGATGTTTCTGATATCAATGCACTGGTTGCAAAAGCATTGTCGTACAAATCAAATCCATTTGCCGACAGGAATTTGGGTGCTGATAAAAAAATTGGTTTATTATTTTTAAACCCAAGTCTGCGTACAAGATTAAGTACACAGGTGGCTGCAAAAAATTTAGGGTTAGAAGCCATAATTTTCAATGTAGATAAAGAAGGCTGGGCTTTAGAGTTTGAAGAAGGCGCTATCATGAGCGGCACAACAGTAGAGCATGTAAAAGATGCAGCACCTATTTTAGGGCAGTACTTTGATATACTTTGCATTCGTGCATTTCCGACTTTAAATAATAAAGCAGAAGATTACAGCGAACTGGTGATGCAATCCTTTATTCAATTTGCCGGTGTGCCCATTGTAAGTTTAGAAAGTGCAACGTTACATCCGCTGCAATCATTAACAGACATCATAACAATTAAAGAGTCGATGAATAACTCCCCGGAATTTATCCCGACATCGGAGGGAGGGGATGGGGGCAAACCTAAAATCGTATTAACCTGGGCACCACATATAAAACCTTTACCGCAATGTGTTGCCAACAGTTTTGCCCAATGGATAAATGCCTGGGGCGAAGCAGATTTTGTAATAACACATCCCGAAGATTATGAATTGGATGAGCAATTTACCAAAGGTGCCACAATTACGCATAACCAGGATGAAGCTTTAAAAGATGCCGATTTTATTTATGTAAAAAACTGGAGCACTTTTACAGATTACGGCAGAATTTATTGCAACGATCCATCGTGGATGTTGACACCAGAAAAATTGATACACACTAACAATGCAAAAGTAATGCATTGTTTACCCGTAAGAAGAAATGTGGAATTGAGTGATGAAATTTTAGACGGGCCAAACAGTTTAGTAACAACGCAGGCAGGAAATAGAGTTTGGGCAGCACAAGCTGTTCTTGCTGAAATTTTAAAAGCTAAATAATGGAGCCATTATTTGTAATAAAAATAGGAGGTAATATAATTGATGATGAAAATAATCTTTCAGCATTCTTAAAAAATTTTGCTGCAATTAAGAGTAAGAAAATTTTAATTCATGGGGGCGGAAAAATTGCAACAAAAATTGGAGACAAATTAGGTATTGAATCGAAATATATTGATGGCAGAAGAATTACAGATGAGGCAACCATTGATTTAGTAACAATGGTGTATGGTGGATTAGTAAATAAAAAAATTGTTGCAAAATTGCAGGCATTACATTGTAATGCAATTGGGTTAACAGGAGCCGATGCAAATATTATTCCTGCTACAAAAAGGCCGGTTACTAAAGAAGGAATTGATTTTGGTTTTGTTGGAGATGTAAACAGTGGACAGATGGCAGTTGACAGTTGGCAGGTGTTGCTTCAAAATAAATTCACGCCGGTAGTTGCACCCCTAACACATGATGGGAAAGGGCAAATTTTAAATACCAATGCAGATACAATTGCTTCAACCATTGCAACAGCTCTATCAAAATTATATGATGTTCGTTTAATTTATTGTTTTGAAAAGAAAGGTGTGTTAGAAAATGTAAACGATGAAAATTCTGCCATACCATTGATAACAAAAGAAATTTACCAGCAATTAAAAAGCGATAATAAATTATTTGATGGCATCTTACCAAAAATTGATAATGCTTTTGCAGCTATTGACAGTGGTGTAAAAGAAGTATTGATTGGGCATGCCCACGACCTGTTACAAAACGTAACGCAACAAACAACCGGTACTTTAATTAAGGGGTCATGACGGGTCTAAACCGTCTGACCCCTAAAATAAAATTATGCAACCAGAACAATTATATAACGAAGCGCTCAATCTATTAAAAGATTTAATTTCCACGCCTTCATTTTCTAAAGAAGAAAATGATACGGCAGAAATTATTACGGCTTTTTTTACAAAGCATGGGGTGGAGCATGCAAGAGTGGGCAATAATATTTATGCCAAAAATAAATTTTACGATGTAAACAAGCCTTCCATTTTATTAAACTCACACCACGATACTGTTAAGCCAAACAAAGGATACACACTCGATCCTTTTGCTCCAATAATAAAGGAAGAAAAATTATTTGGCCTGGGCAGTAATGATGCAGGCGGATGTTTGGTAAGTTTGATAGCCACTTTTTTACATTTTTATAATGATGAAAATACAAAATACAATGTAGTATTCGCCGCCAGTGCCGAAGAAGAAATAAGTGGTGTAAACGGCATTGAATTAGTATTACCCTATTTGGGCAATATCGATTTTGGTATTGTTGGCGAACCTACAAAATTAGAAATGGCCGTTGCCGAAAGAGGATTAATGGTAATTGATTGCACAGCACCCGGCCGGGCTGGTCATGCGGCACGTAAAGAAGGGGAGAATGCTTTGTACAATGCAGTTGATGATATTAACTGGATAAGAAATTATCAATTTGAAAAAATAAGTGAGCTGTTAGGCGAATCAAGATTAACCGTTACTGTAATTGAAACAGAAAACAAACAACACAATGTGGTGCCGGCACAATGTAAATTTGTAATTGATGTAAGGGTAAACGAATTATACAGTTTTGAAGAAATTTTAGAAGCACTAAAAGCTAATTTAAAAAGTGCTTTCAAACCCCGTACCACAAGGATGAAATCGACAGCCATTGCTTTAGATCATCCATTGGTAAAAGCAGGTATAAGTTTAGGCAAAGGATATTACGGTTCACCCACCACAAGTGATAAAGCATTAATGCCTTTCCCTACTTTAAAAATGGGCCCCGGCGATAGTGCCAGAAGCCATACAGCAGATGAATTTATTTTTTTAAATGAAATAAAAGATGGTATAGCAACTTATATTAAGATGGTGGAGCAGATTGTGTAGAAAAAGTAAGTGATAAGTTGTAAGTAATAAGTTTACAATGCAGAATTATAAAGATTTAAAAGTTTGGGAAAAGGCTCATCGATTTACACTTGAAGTGTATCAGGTTTCTGCGGCTTTTCCTAAAACAGAAACATACGGCCTTACAAGCCAATTAAGACGGGCTGCTTCATCAATTGCAGCAAATATAGCTGAAGGCTGTGGTAAGAATTCAAAACTCGATTTTGCTAATTACCTTAATATTTCTCTTGGCTCCTCTAATGAAGCAGAATATTTTATTTTATTATCAAAGGATTTGAATTATATCACTTCTGAGAACTATGAAATACTTACAAAACTTGTTAATGAAATTAAAGCAATGTTGATAGCTTTAATAGCTAAAGTCAGAAACTGACTTACCACTTAATACTTAAAACTTACAACTTAAATGAAACTCTGGCAAAAAGATAAAGCATCATTACAGGAAGTTGAAAAATTTACTGTAGGTAAAGACAATGAACTGGATTTACACCTGGCACCATTTGATGTATTAGGTTCGTTAGCACACACCAAAATGCTGGAGTCTGTAGGCTTATTATCAAAAGAAGAATTGCAAAAAATAGAAATTGAACTAAAAAATATTTATCAGCAAATACAAAAAGGAGGGTTCAAGCTTAATGATGGTGTAGAAGATATTCATTCACAAGTAGAATTAATGCTTACCGAAAAACTTGGCGATGTTGGCAAAAAAATTCACAGTGCAAGAAGCCGCAACGACCAGGTTTTAGTTGATTTGAAATTATATTTGAGAAGTGAAATTGAAAAATTAGTTTTCAATACAAAAGATCTTTTTGATTTATTGATTCAGCAAAGTGAAAAATATAAAACTGATCTTTTACCCGGCTACACCCATTTACAATTGGCCATGCCATCCTCATTCGGATTATGGTTTGGTGCCTATGCCGAAAGTTTAGTGGATGATCTTACAACTTTGCAGGCTGCTTACACTGTTGTTAATAAAAATCCATTAGGTTCCGCTGCCGGCTATGGCAGTTCTTTCCCCATCAACAGAACTTTAACCACACAGTTATTAGGTTTTGAAGACTTGAATTATAATGTGGTGTATGCCCAAATGGGCCGTGGCAAAACCGAACGTATAGCAGCAGCAGCAATGGCAAATATTGCAGCCACGCTTTCTAAATTAGGTATGGATGCCTGTTTATTCCTCAATCAAAATTTTGCATTTATTTCTTTTCCTGATGAACTAACCACAGGTAGCAGTATTATGCCGCACAAAAAAAATCCGGATGTATTTGAATTGATACGTTCGCATTGCAACCGCATACAGGCATTGCCCAATGAGATAATGCTGATGACCACTAATTTGCCCTCAGGTTACCAAAGAGATCTGCAATTATTAAAAGAACATATTATTCCGGCATTTGAAAATTTAAATAATTGTTTGCAAATGGCTGGCTTAATGCTGAGTAATATCCAGGTAAAAAAAGATTTGCTTCAAAACGAGAAATATAAATTTTTGTTTAGTGTAGAAGAAGTAAACAAGCTGGTATTGCAGGGCGTACCATTCAGAGATGCTTATAAAAAAGTAGGGATGGATATTGAAGAAGATAATTTTAAATATTCAACTGAAGTAAATCATACGCATGAGGGGTCTATCGGTAATTTGCAAAATGATAAAATTGCTGCAATGATGGAGAATGTGATAAAGAAATTTGATTTTGAAAAAGTAAAAGTTGCTTTGCAAAAATTATTACAATAGCCGTTTTAATCTTCCTGCAATTCTTTCTTCATTTCTTTTTTAGCAATAGCCAAATCATAAGCTATCTGCAACCTGAGCCAGTAATCTGCATCAATGCCTAATGCGGCTTCTAATTTCAAAGCAATTCTTGCAGAGATATGTCTTTTACCTTTTAACAGATCATTAAAATGCGGTGCAAGTAATTTAATTTTCTTGGCAAAATCTTTTTGTAAAATTTCCCGTGCATTTATTTCATCAGCTAATACTTCACCCGGATGTAAAGTAATATCTGTAAAAATTCTTTTGCCTGATTTGTCAAGCGTTTTATAAGTTGACATAGTTATTGTTATTCGTAATGCTTAGATAGTTCTTCAATTAAAATAATCTCCATTAAAGTAATATTGTCGTTCTCTAATTTAAATTCAAGCCGGTACTGCTTATTAACTTTCACTGAATAAAATCCTTTCTTATCTCCTTTTAAAGCTTCAAAATTCAGGCTTCTGAATTGTCTTAGCTGGCTGCTATTCTCTGCTTGCTGAATTCTTAAAACAGTTTTCTTAAATTGAGTAATAATTTCTTTACTATAAATTGGTTTGCCTTTTAAAGGTTTACCACGGTATAAATTTTCTAAATAAGCATTATTAAATCTAATTTCCATAAGCTTATATTAGCACATGTTTTGGCAGATCTTTAAATAATTGACATAAAAATAATCCAATCTTAATAACTTACCAAATTTCGGTAATATTATTATTTTGCTCTTTTTTAAATTCACTTATCTTTACAGCAATTCATTATCATTAAATGCAGAAAAAACGCATTGCTATCTTCGGTTCCACCGGCTCTATCGGCACGCAGGCATTGGATGTAATCCGTGCCAATCCCGATTTGTTCGAAACCGAAATTCTTACCGCACAATCCAACGCCGATCTTTTAATAAAACAGGCTTTGGAGTTTAAACCCAACGCCGTAGTTATTGGCGACGAAACCAAATACCAAAAAGTAAAGGATGCTTTGGCGCAAACCTTAGTAAAAGTTTTTGCAGGAGAAAAAGCTTTGGAAGAAGCTGCCGACTTCGACAGTTACGACATGATGTTGGCCGGCATTGTAGGTTTTGCCGGTTTAAAACCCACCATAAAAGCAGTAGAAAAAGGCAAGCCCGTTGGCCTGGCTAATAAAGAAACGTTGGTAGTTGCAGGAGATCTCATCATGCAAAAAGCCATAGAAAAAAGAGTGCCCATCATCCCGGTTGACAGTGAACACTCCGCCATTTTTCAATGCCTTGTTGGTGAAGCAAGAAATAAAATAGAAAAAATAATACTAACGGCAAGCGGTGGCCCCTTTTTAGGCAAAAAACCAAATTATCTCGTTAATGTAAAACGGGATCATGCATTGCAGCATCCCAATTGGGCAATGGGTGCAAAAATCACTATCGACTCTGCAACCCTTATGAACAAAGGGCTGGAGATGATTGAAGCCAAATGGTTGTTCAATTTAAAGCCCGAACAAATACAGGTGCTGGTGCATCCGCAAAGTATTATTCACAGCATGGTACAGTTTGAAGATGGCAGTGTAAAAGCACAAATGGGGTTACCCGATATGAAGTTACCCATTCAATATGCACTATCCTTTCCGCAGCGGATAAAAAACGATTTTCCACGGTTGGATTTTAGAAAATATCCCAGCCTCACCTTTGAAGAACCCGATGTTAAAACTTTCAGAAATTTAGCATTGGCCACCGAAGCATTATTCAAAGGCGGCAACATGCCCTGTGTATTAAATGCGGCAAACGAAATTGCCGTGTGGGCCTTTCTCCGCAACCGTATTGGCTTTTTAGACATGACGGCAATGGTAGAAAAAACAATGGAAACTATCAACTTCATCGAAAAACCAACCATGCAGGAATATTTTGACAGCGACGGCGAAGCCCGTAATTTTGCCGCTTCATTAATAAACATGTAAAAGTTTTTTTTGGGCCGGGCCTTTGCATTGCTATGTTGCTTCATTGGCGTCGCACTCTTCAACTTTTTCAGCAATATTGAACTTATTAAATACAAATCAGTTTTACATAAAAAACAGCAACTAAACTTGCAGCAGAACGTATGACATTATTAGCAATCAATTGGCCGGGTGTAGGATTAATGGCTGCACAATTATTATTATCTCTTTCAATATTAGTAGTACTTCACGAGTTTGGGCATTACATAACTGCCAAATGGTTTAAGTGCCGTGTAGAAAAATTTTATTTATTCTTCGACCCCTGGTTCTCTTTATTTAAAAAGAAAATTGGCGATACCGAATATGGTATTGGCTGGTTACCTCTTGGCGGTTATGTAAAAATATCCGGCATGGTAGATGAAAGCATGGATAAAGAACAAATGAAACTACCTCCGCAGCCGCATGAGTTTAGAAGCAAGCCAGCCTGGCAGCGTTTAATTATTATGCTGGGTGGTGTAACAGTAAATGTTTTGCTGGCCTTTGTAATTTACGCCATGATAATGTTTGTGTGGGGCGAAACAAAAACAGTTAACAGTAGTGTAAAAAGTGGTATCTGGATTACAGATTCATTGATGTATGATATTGGGTTACGCAATGGCGATAAAATTATTGCAGTAAATAATGAAGACGTAAAGTATTTTGAAGAGATACCTAAAAAAATTCTTTTTAATGGTGGTACTGCAATTAAAGTTAACCGTAATCAAAAAGATACTGTGGTAAATATTCCTATAAAAATAATTGGGGATCTGGTAGAAAGAAAGCGTTCTAAAACCCCGTTGATGAATGAAAGGTTGCCTGCTATTGTTGGTAGATATGATGATAAAGATACTGCTGCTGGTAAAAAAGCTGGCCTGCAGTATATGGATAAAATTGTAAAAGTAGATTCGATACCCATAGTATTTATGGATGATATTGTTGCGTATACAGATGGAAAGAAAAAGCAACCGGTAAATTTAACCGTGTTAAGAAATGGTTCTGCAATAAACCTTACAGCTATTGTAAATGATAATGGAAAATTAGGGCTGCCACTTTTAAACGACGAACAATATGACAGCCTTGGATTTTATAAATTAGAAGTTACAAAATATGGTTTCTTCCAATCTTTTCCAAAGGGAGTATCATTGGCAATAAATTCGCTAACTGATTATGTAGACCAGTTTAAACTTATTTTTAAACCTTCAACAGGTGCCTACAAAGGAGTTGGTGGTTTTAAATCTATGGGCTCTATATTTTCCAATCAAAGGTGGGATTGGCATTCGTTCTGGAGCATTACCGCCTTTTTTTCGATAGTGCTGGCATTTATGAATTTATTACCAATACCTGCACTGGATGGCGGGCACGTTTTATTTACATTGGGAGAAATGATTACAGGGCGAAAGCCTAATGAAAAATTTTTAGAATATGCCCAAATAGTGGGTATGGTATTATTGCTTGGCCTTATGTTGTATGCAAATGGTAACGATTGGTTTGGCTGGGGAAGAAATAAGTAAAAAGTTTTAAGTAATAAGTAAAAAGAAAGCTTCATTCCTAAGCTTTCTTTTTTTATATAAACACTTTAAGTTTAAAACTTAAAGTGTTTATATAAAACATAAAACTTATTACTTATCACTTAAAATTTTACAACTCAATCCCAATCTTCTTCATCAGTATACTTGCATTTAAACTGGTACAAATGCCTTCCTTCAATTTATAATCAAAAAACAATTCTTCATTGGCCACCTGCACATCAAAATGGTAATTTAAAATATTGGCAGGATAATTTTCTTTAAGCTTTGCCAGTTCTACATCATGCGTAGCAATAATGCAGGCCGCTTTATGTTTTATTAATTGTTTTACTAATGCTACTGAACCGGTATGACGGTCTAATGAATTAGTACCTCTTAAAATCTCATCCAATAAAATAAATATTTTTTCATTGGCATTTACTTTATCAATAATGGCTTTTAGTTTTTTCAGTTCAGCATAAAAAGTGCTGGTGCTTTCTTCTAAATTATCGGCAATACGCATGCTGCTTATAATTTGTACCGGCGATAAAGTAAATAAAGTAGCGCATACATTAGCGCCTGCCATTGCTAAAATGGTATTAATACCAATGCTTCTCAGGTAAGTGCTTTTACCAGCCATATTGCTTCCGGTAATAAGCATCAGTTCTTCATTACTTTTAATATCGATATTATTGTTAACCCTTTTAGCAGCATTAATTAATGGATGGCCTATATTACTGCCTTCAATAGAAAAATGGTTTTCTTTAAATGCAGGTGTACACCATTCCGGGTGATTAAAAGATAAGGTTGCAAAACTATTCAATGCTTCAAAATCTCCAATGGCATCAAACCATTCATTAATGTTTTGTTGGTTGCGTTGTTTCCATTTTTCCAAAGCCATTGCCTGCTGTATATCCCATTGAAAAATTATGGCCAGGGGAATAAAAACCACAGGGTTCAACCGCAGGTCTAATCTCTCAACAATCTTTTTTAATTGTTTTAATTGTAAAGAAGCGGTTGTGTTTTCAATTACAAATTTTGCCTGCAGTGTTTGTAAAAGCAGCGACTTAAAATTGGTTTGCTCAATTAGCTTTATACTGTTGGCTAATACTGATAATTCATCTGCAACGTTACTAACCTGCTGGTGCAATGGCATAATTTTTTTCGCCATAATAAAAGCTATAACTGCAGAGCCAGCTAAAAACATATTTCTAACTTCGTTACTAATTATATCAGCAATATTTAAAGCAATAACCGTTACAATAATTGCAGGTATGGCGAACTGTAATATTTTCCAAAAAATATTATTAATAAAATGAGGTTCACTTTGCAACCAGCTTTGCAAGCGCTCCTGCGTGGCAGTGGTAATTTTTTCTTCTTTTCCATAAGCCTGTAACTCTTGCTGCCATTGGGGTGTTGCGGTTAATTCTTTTACTGCGGCTTGCCTTTGTAAAATTATTGCTGCTGGTGCAGGTTGTAAAAGCCAGTTAGCTAAAGTATCGGCACCCATATCAGATGTAGTGCGGTTGCAATATTGAAACAAAGAAGCCCTGCCAAAAATATCCAGATCATTTGCATAAGGATGCACAGCATGCATAAATTTTAAGCCGTCATCAAAGTGGTAATAATTATGCGCTAATGCTTTTACTTCATTGTCATTAATTTGTATAAGATGCTGGGTATGGTTAATGGCAGTTTTATTTTTTAAGTCCATAAAAATGAAACGCACAAATACTACTACAAGAAGCAGTGTGGCAATAACAGTAATACCTAAACCTGCCGGCCATAAAAAATAAATAGTCCCTGCAATAGCTATCACTGCTGCAAAACGCAACCAGCCTAATAACGATTTTCGGTGTAATAATTTTTGATGCTCAGCGGTGAGCAATGCAATTCTTTCCTTATAAAAAATATCAGGCTCCATTTTAGTTTTGTTAAATAAATTTATTGCAAATGTACTTTTATAACTATAACTAAATACTTTTCGTAAATTTGCTGTTCAATTGCTGATTGCTTTTTTGCCAATTGCCAATTGAAAAACGGGGCTGACCGGTTTTGACAGCATAGCTCTTTGTAAGTATAAGCATGTAGTGCGTTGGATAATTAGCACTTTAATCTGAATGTTCAACAACTTAAATGGCAATACTCAGTATGCCATGGCTGCTTAATCGATAGATTAGCATCCATTAGGGCCGCCGAACAGGTTGACCAGTTACCATGTTCCGCCGCCGACTCAACAAAAAAACAGGTTGCTGCAATGGAATGATGTGACCATTGCTTAAGAACATTCATCTAAGGATTCAGTTGGTTGGTTAGGTTCCTGCTTTTTCCCGACAATTAATAACTAAATAAACATGTAGAAGGCTTACGGCGAATATGTTTGGACCAGGGTTCGATTCCCTGCAGCTCCACTGAAAGCCACTACTATAGTGGCTTTTGCTATTTAAACTACCCAAAAAAGCCTGATTTTACCCATTTTATCCTATATTTGTTGCCTACATGTTGCCCAATTGTTGCCCAAAAAGATTTTATGAGATATACAATAAAACCTGAACTGTACACCCACATAGATAAAAATGGCTTAAGTGGGCTATTTATTAGAATAATATATAAAAGACAAAGTTTTAAAATTCCAACCAGTTTTAAACTACTTGCTTCGCAATTTGATAAGGGTAAGATTGTAAAACACCCAAACGCAAAAAATATTTCATTTTTGCTTGCTAAACAAATTAATGAAATTGAAAATAGGCTGTTAGAAGCTTTAAAGATTAGTTCTGATTTAGAGAATGAAAATATTTTGGAAATTCTAAAAGGGGAAAAGAAAGTTACTTCTTCATTAAATGATTTTATTCCTAAAATAATTGAACAATTGGAGGGCAAAATCAGTAGTGCCACTAAAGCAACTTATAATACGCTTTTAAAAGATATTAATCTTTATAAGTCTATTATACACTTCAATGATGTATCAGTTTCCTGGCTCAATTATTTTGAATCATATTTACGAACTAAGGTTTCTGTAAATACTACAACTATTGATAACGGCAATAAAAAACTACACGTTAATACGATAAATAAAAAAATGAAAACCTTGAAAACCCTGCTTAATAGGGCATCAGAGCAAGGTTATATTGAAAAGAAAAATTTTGAAAAATATCGAATACCTAAGTTGGTGAATAGTATACCGGAATTTATTTCAGAATCCGAAATGAATGAATTGTTTTTATTTTCAAAAAATATGAAAAGACCTGGCCACCAGCTAGCTGTTTATTATTTTCTTCTAAGTTGCTATGCTGGATTTCGTATAAGCGATTTAAAAAAATTTAATTATAAAGAAATGGTTCAAAATGATGCAATTCTTATTAGGGCTAAGAAGAATGGGAGTATTGTATCAATTCCCATATATAATAAACTCAATGAAATTTTAGAAGAAATCAAAGACAAGCCTCTTTACCTTTCGGAACAAAAGATAAGAGAGTATGTAAAAGAGGTAGCTCAGTTCATTGGCATAAGTAGAAAAATTAAAATTCATACGGCTCGGCATAGTTTCGCAATGATGATGATTAATCGTGGGCTTTCTATGGATGATGTAGCAGAACTTTTAGGTGATTCTACAAGAGTTGCAAAGGTTTATGCACGGATTTCAAATAGCAGGTTAAAAAAAGAAATTTTAGAAAAAATGAATTAAATTCCGTTTAGTACAAACTAAAAACTCAAATCTCTTGTAATATTAGTGATGCAACCAATTAGCATAGTAATGAATATAAGATAAATAGCGAAAGTATGGATCTTAACATTCTCGTTACCCACGGGAAAATCATTAAATCTTATAACCAGCTTTCGCAATTCGTTAAATCCGGTCACCTGAATTCGTTAAATCCTATCACCCTATTCGTTAAACCTTATCACCTTACTCGGTAAATGGTATCACCTGCTTTTATGTAAAGCGTTTACAGTACCGCATTCTGTGGCTTCTGTAATATATTCTAACAGATATAGTAATGTATAGTCAATACAAAAAAAGTATTGAAAAGAATAAAAAAAGGAAGGGAAAATAAAATTACAGTGTGTTTTTTCCTTTTAAAGATTAAGAAAACCAGAGCAATAGAAAATTTTATGGCGGAATTCGTTAAATCTTATCACTCTGGTATGTTTTTCTGCTTTTATCATGGTATAGACTTTAACGAATTCGCCTATACGTTGTTAAAAATCAACCCTTTACTAAATACCAACAACCTGGTTCTTTGACTCTTTTTAAAGATTCTGTGATTCAGCAAATAATTCAACAAATTATTATAACTCCCTCTTCCATGCAATATATTCTTAAATAGCAGATAATTTATGGCATCTATTCGTTGCCGTTAATATTATTTTTCTCTTTTCACTTCTATTGTAACATATAAATACTACGCAAACCCGAAATTTTTATCTTATCAACGTATATGTTGTTAAGGTTTTTCTGTTTAATGGCGAACATTGATAATGGCTATTGACGAGATAGAGAAAATTAAGTTAAAAAAATTAGGGTTACGTATTCAAAACATAAGAAATGCAAGAGGCCTTACTTTATTAGAATTAAGTTATGAAGTTGATAAGGAACCGCAATCAATCAGCCGTGTGGAAATGGGCAAAATAAATCCTTCTTATTTGTACCTGCTAAAAATTTGCGAAGGATTAAAAGCAGATATTAATGAATTGCTTACTGATTAAAGTAAAGCCCGGCAGCAGCATAATTATAAAATTTATAACTGAATTTATTTAGGAATGGGAGTTGATTTAGAAACGATATACAAAGAATTGAAAGAGGTTAAGAGGATGCTGAGGGAAAATAAAAGAATAGATGCAATTCCTGAATTGCTGAGTGAAGCAGAAGTATGCCTGTTACTCAATATCAGCCGCAAAACTTTAAGTAACTATGTCAGTAACGGCACCATTGGCATTGATATGATATCAACCGGTGTTGGAGGCAATAAATTTTTTGAGAAAAATAAAATAATGGGCGTGTGCAAATAAAATCAAATGATATGATAGTACCCGGATTTTTAAGAATAGGAAATCTACTAACGGTTTGTTATGAAGATGAATTAAAACCTTACACTGTTGAAATTTTACAGGCAGATTTAGTTCATCTGTCATTCCGTCCTGATGCAGATGACCCAAGGGATCTTGTAGGGCTACCAGTAAGCCGGGCATTTCTTCTCAACAATAATTTTGAAGAGTTGAGCCAGCAGTTTATTGTTTCTTTCAATAAAAAACTGATTAAGGTTGAGCTCTCTTCAGCAATAGATGTTGCATTGGTTCATGTGGATGAGGTAAAATTTGAAGTTAAGTATATACATGAGCTGCAGAACCTTTTATTTTATACTGCAGGATGGGAAATAACCAGTTCTTTTAGGAAAACGATACAGATATAATAAATGGAATCCACCCCTGCGAACGATACCAAGGAACTTAAATATAAAATTATCAGGCAGCCCTACAGGATTACTATGGCCCGGTGGAATTACACAGTAATTCAAAAAAGGATTTTAACTAAAATTATTGCAAAGCTGCAGCGTGAAATGACGAGTCTTGAAAGGGGCATACATATTGGCCAGCTGGATTTATTTAAAACAAACAATGATTCTGTAGAGCTGGGTTTTTTATTAAATGATTTAGTGAAAAATTCAAATAACTATGCAGTTGTAAAAGAAGCATTAAAGAAATTGAGAAACATAGATATAGAGATAGTTCTCCCGGCAGTAAAGGAGAAAAAAAATAAACCAAGGGATGAGGAGATTGTGTTAACCGGTTTGATAGAAAGGGCTGTAATACGCAAGCATGAGCGGACTGTAAAAATAACTATGCATAAGGCAACAGCTTTGGAACTGATAAAAGTATCACACGGCCTAACCTACTTTGCAGAAGAAGTGATGTATTTGTCTAATAACTCTTATACACAAAAAATTTATGAAATCATCTGCCACTGGAAAAGTAAAGACGTCTACTCTATCGCTGTTGATGAATTTAGAAAATTGGTGGCTATTGAAGACAAGTATCCCGAAACAAAATTATTGATCCGGGATATTATAAAACCTGCACAAAAAGAACTTTTGGAAATTGGCGATGTTTATTTTGTATTTACAGCAACTAAAAAAGGCAATACTATCACCGCATTTAATTTTATTATTAAAACAAGGTTTAAAGATGCTGAAGAAAATAGCAAACATATTTTACTGAGGGAGGATGCAATTAATATTTTAAAAAAGGGATTACATTTTAATGAATTGCAGACAAAAGAGATTTGGAAGCTGGTATCAAATTTAGAAACCATTGTAAAAGTACACGGGAAGATTACTTCCTTATGGGTAAAACTGTTTAATAAAGAAAAGGTTGTTGAGAATATTCCTGCGTGGGTAATTGCCTCTCTGAAGAATGAATTCCCAGAGCAGTTTTAGTGGCGGCGGCTTTTCCTGCTTTGCAAAAACCACCGCAATATTTTTATAGCCACTATAAAAATTAGTACACCTAAAAGAAACTGGAAAAGAAAATCAAACCCTTCTGCCAATTTTTTGGGCATGGTACCGAAAATGGATTTGCCACCATATATCAGGAAGCAAACAATTAATAATTTAGCTAATAAACCGATACTGGATGAGTGGCGAACAGGTTTGCCACTGTATCCTACCCTGTTGTTTTCATTATCATAATTATAACCGTCTTTTCGCCAATCCATAAACATAATGTTATAATTAAAGTTATGATTTATTTTGTTTACTAAAATGCCCAACCCATCACACTACAATCTGCTGTGGAAAATGATGAGGATAATACTGGTTATAACAGCAGTAAGTATTATCCCGGTACTAATTCTGCCAAGACCATAGAGAAAATAATCCCAACCTGATTTGAATGTTAATTTTGGAATTGCATTTATTTCTTTTTTTAAATCCAGCTGCATTTCATTAACACGGATGAAAAAGTACAGAATTTCATCGTCTAATTTTACATTGTACTTTGTATGATAGTGATGCCGGAATTCTTCAACTGCCTTTTGATAATCGTTCATTGGAAAAATATCTTCTTTTGTAAATGTAAAATTCACCTTATAATATTGTTTAGCCTTGCTGATTGGAGGTTTGTGACATTCCTAAGTAACCTCAGGTACATTCTAAGCATTTTTTGATTTTTTGAATAACGCTGCATTTCCTTTTAAAAAAAATCCTTTTTGCTCAGTCCAGTATTCATCATGTCCATATTCAACCTCTATTAATTCATCAATCCAATTTTTTACAGACCGCATTGATGCCAGGTGTTCAAAGCATTTGTCATGGCCATGCTGAACATTTTCCCTAAGCCAGTTTCGTAAATGAATTATTCTGGCAAACGTAATTTCAGTCGGTTGCCATTTTTCTGCAAGATGAATCGCATCGTAAATGTAAACGTCATAATCCCAGGCATGATATTCCATGCCTGAAATTGACAATATATTTCCCTGTTCTGTTTTTTCTTTAATAAAAGCAAAATCTACAGGTCTTTTCCAATCTGAGAAAGTATGGGCAATGGACTTTTTTTTAGCTGTCATAAATATTTTCTTTTCTACGGACATCATTTTTAAACCTTTGAAATTTCCCGTTTAATAATTGTCTTGGCAGCAAATGAGTTATATTCTTTGAAGCCCTTACCTTCTTTAATATTTTCTGTAATAAGCTGTCCCGAATTTCGGTCAATATGAATAGCACCATAAGGCTTTACATCTTTGATTAAGCCTTTTGTCGCTTTGGCGAACACTCTTACCTCATCAATTAAATGAGCGTAATTATGGAAGGTGAATTCGTTTACATAAGCATATACATCAAACTTGCCTTTTATTAATTCTGTAATGCGTTTAAGATATTCAATGCTGCTGGTGTAAGCTGTACCACCTGCAACGATTACATTGAACACAAATTTGCATCCGAGTCCCGTTTCAAACTCTTTGAACTCGTCAATTGAAAAATCAATACTGAACAACCCGGGCAACTGCTCAGATTCAGGGGCTCCAAAATCAATATAGATTTCTGAAAATTCATTATTGTTCAATGCTTCGATGATAAGGAACATTTTTTCCCTTTCAATTTTTCGGATATTGTCAAAAATATCTACTTCGAATAACCGCTTTTTAGCACTAAGAAATTTTAATTGCCTTTTACTTGTTTGTGTAGATGAATCTAAATCAACGAATGCAACAGTTTCATTGTTTTCGTTTTTTAAGGCTTGCAAATAGGTAAGCATAGATTTACCTGCGCCACCTTTAGACTGAATGTTGAAATAAAATGTTTTCATTTTTTTTGGTTTATTGTGATTGAATTATTCTGTTACTAATTTTATAATTGCTTGTTCAACGTTTCTTTCCATTAAGGGATTTGAAGGAGTGAAATTTTTCCAGTCGATTATTTTTTCATCTTGCGGGAATTGTTCAGTGTATTGTTGTGTAGTTTTATTATGCGATATACTTCCCTCCTGGCTTTTTCTAATCCTGCGCAACCATGACCAGAAGGTATCATTGTTGATTTCATTTTGTAAAAGCCCAAACTTTTCGCAGATCAGTTTTTTGATAATCCTGGGTTTACTATATAGAAGAATTTCACCGGGCAGTAATACCTGAATTAAATCAAACTTTCCATATGCTGAATTGATAAAATGATCTCTGGCGGCAGTAACGGCGAATACCCTTTTTGCCCCAAAATCAGGCTCGTCTTTGATTTCTTTCCCTCCCATTTAGGATTATTTGTACAAATTTATTAATTAAATTAATAAAAATGAAATTAATTTAAACATTCTTAAAAAGATTTGGATACTTACGGTAACTGATAAACATAAATAAACAGTTTATATAAAAAATTAAAACGGAAATAAACAGCAATGCACAGTAACAAATTGTTTTACAGTATTTAAGGGTATTTACTTATCAAGTCATAGAGAAGTTGCAGGATGTACCTTTGTATATACAAAAGGTTTCCTGCCACCCGTTTTGGGGTGGAAAAGAAAAATATTCGCAACTCTATTTTTTATATTTTTGCTTTATTTAGTATTTTAAGTAATAATTGTGAATGAAAGCCAAAGACCATAAAAAGAACACTGTTTTGATTGTAAGAATGAAAAATACTGACAAGGCAGGCTTGAAAACTTTGGCGAAGCAGAGAGGCTTAACACTTTCTAAATTAGTGCTGTCCTGTTTAGCAAATAAGTCGGTGCCGGATTTTATTTCCCGGTTAAAATTATTGGATGGTATTGGAGGGTTGGTGAAAGAAATAAATGCAATTGGAAATAATATTAACCAGGCCACCATAGCCATACACCAGATTAAACATGGTAGAAAAAATGAAGCAGACGAATACCGGCAACTTATTGAATCCATCGAAAAATACAGGATTCAGGAACTGGAAATAAAAATGCTTTTAAATAAACTAATGGATTATGAGTTTGGTATTTAAAATTATGAAAGCTGCTGCATCCTTTCATGGAGTTGAATATAATGAGAAGAAACAAAAACAAGGCTCTGCCAGTTTAATACACTTTGAAAACTTTGGGCATTTACATTTGGGAAAGGAAAAAATTTCAAAAGATGAATTCAAAAAATATTTAGAACAGCATTCTAAAAGAAATGAACGGGTAAAAAAGCCGCAATTCCATGCAATACTAAGTTGTAAAGGTAATTTCTACACACACGAACAATTAAAAGTTCAGGGGCTTCGAATTATGAAGCAGTTAGGGTATGAAGTCAACCCTTTATTGATTTATGCACACAAGGATACTGACAATAATCATATTCACATTGTAACAAGCAGGGTTGATACTAAAGGAAAAAAAATCAATCATGACTTTGAAGGAAAAAGAGCCAATCAAATCATTAATCAATTATTGAGTGTAGATACTAAGCAGGAATACAGTAAGCATATAGCATCTGTATTACAATATAATTTCAGCACCATTGCACAGATGACACTATTAATGGAAAATCTGGGTTATGATGTTAAAGTGAAGGATACAGAAATATTTTTTTACAAACACGGAACAGAGCAGGGAGCAATTGATAAAAACGAAATCCAAAATAAGATTGAAACTGATTCATTTACCAAACTGCCTGCAGCTTTTATTAAAGCTATCATTCACAAATACCAAAAAGAGTATTCACCAATTTTGGCATTAAAGAATATGCCTGTTTACAGTACGGAGAAAAGAAAATTTGAAAGCGACTTAACCAATTTTTTAAAAAACAGGTTTGGAGTAGAGTTTGTTTTTTTTACCGGTAAAGAAAAGGATAAGCCCTATGGTTATACCTGTATAGACCATAATAATAAAGCAGTATATAAGGGAAGCGAAATAATGAAAATGGAGCTGTTAATAAATCCCCTTCCAACTGCAGAATATGCGGAACAAAATAAAGCCGGGTCAGATAATGAAACAAAAATGACTGCTAACTATACCACAGCTGATGTAACCAATGCCGATAACAATAATAACAATGCCCCACACCCGAATTTTGCAATCGATGATATTATAAAAGAGATACAAAGGCAGGTTGAGCAGGACATGCATCAAGTTGGCGGCAAAAAACGAAAAGGGAAAAAAAGGGACTTTATTTGAGCACCCGATTATGATAGTTTAAAACAATCCCTTTCGTCAGCGCAAATTGACCCCCTCAGATCCATTTATATAAAACTCACTATCTAAACACCAGCCACAGTAAATTTTTCAAAACCTCCATTTTTAGAACTTTAATTAATTAAATCTGAAAATAAATTTGCTATTTAATACTTTAAGTAATAATTTAGTTTATTATTTATTGAATAAATGCATATAGCTCATGAGTTTTAGCCAATTTATAGTGCTGATATTAATATTCTACGGAATTTATTACTCCATTATTCTTCTAATTGATTTTTTTAGGAATAATGGAAAAGCCATAGCCGGAGCGGCGGGAAATTCACCGCATGCAGTAAGTTTTGAGGTGAAGCAACAACCCGTTAATGTTGCTGCCCTGACAAAAACTGATGAGCAATACCAACCACAGGATACCCGGGAAAATTATTTTGTTAAAGAACAGGCAACGAAGGTTATTCAAAAAAATAGCTCAACTGTTGTAGCGGATCTGGGCTTAGAAATACTCTCCAATGGTATTGACATCAGTGCAGAAAACCTTGCCATTTTATTAAGCTAAATTATTAACATGGGATCAATAAGACATGAAGTTTTTGAAGTTTATTATTCTTTAAGGATGTTATGCTATGCCCTTTCGGGGATATTCGGTTTAGTTGGTGCGCTTAGGATTTACAGTTTATGGAATATCCATGGCAAGCACCATATCCAGATTGATGCACAGGTAATAGCATGGATCAGTGCTGCTATTTTCTTTGTTATTGCCAATTTTTTCATCAAAGTGGTTTTGTTATAATTATGGTAAGCGAAGTCTCTTCGGTACTGTTAGTAATGGGGGCTTGTTTGGCGATTATAGGAGCTTGCAGGATTTATTATAAATGGAGTAATGGACAACCTGATATTGACAGGGAAGTGATGGTGTGGATTGGTGGGATTATTTTCCTGGTATTAGTGCAGGTATTGGTAAAGGTTGCGTTTTAAAAGTATTTTTTTCTTTTAATAAAAACAAACAGTATGGTAAAACAACAAATGAAAAAAGCAGTATTTCTATGCACAGCATTAATAGTGGGTGTAGTGGTGTCCACCCATGCACAAGCCATAGCGACAGGGCTTGATGGTGCAGCCAATCAGGTAAAAGGCATATTTGGGAATGTGTCGAATTTGATTTTAATGGTGGGAGGTATTATAGGCCTTGCTGGTGGTATCCGGGTATATCAAAAATGGAATAACGGCGACCATGACATCAACAAGGAATTGATTGGTTGGGGAGGCTCTGCAATTTTTCTGTTACTGGCAGGGACAACGTTAAAACTTTTTTACGGCATTTAATTACAGATTATGGAGCAGCAGAAAAGTTATGCTTTATACAAGGGGCTTCAAAGGCCTCTTGTATTTAAGTTCTTCAAGGGAAAATTTATTTATTGGGCGCTGGGTTCAATTGTAGCAGGGATTATTGTGGGCGGTGCAATCAGTGCATTTATATCTTCTGTAGCAGGTATTGCAGGCTTGGTTGTTGTCTCAGTACCGTTAATGTTCTATACAATATCACAACAAAAAAACGGATTATATACAAAATCGAAAGACAATTTTATTGGGATGATGCCACCAAAATATAAACCAGTGTATGAAGCAAAAAAAAGTATTTGAATTGCCTTTTATTGGTATCTCCGAATTTGAAGGGTATGATATATTGTACAGTAATGACGGCAATTATTCAGTCGTTATTGAAATCCAGAATATGGCACAACAATACGCTGCCAACCCTGAAACCTATGAAGAATTCCATAATCTTTTTGGGCAGGTAATAAAAATATTAGGTGAAGGATTTGTTATACAAAAGACAGACATTATTGCACAGAAAGAGTTCATACAAAAAAATCAAACCCAGGATTATCTGAGCAAAAAATATTTTGAACATTTTCAGGGAAGGTTATACAATCAACTCACCACTTACCTAACTGTAACAAAAGAAAATAATAAGAACAGGTTCTTTAGTTATGATGCTAAAGAACTTAAAGATTTTGTTTTAAAGATCAATAAGATTACTGATACCGTCAGTAATCAAAAAGTATCGTGTACTGTATTATTAAAAAAAGCAATTGAAAATTTATTCAGCAGATTCCAGGCATATAATTTTACAGACGAACAATTTTCTATTGGGAATATATCCTGCGATGAACATGGGGTTTATTTTGGTGAAAAATCATTAAAAGTTATTTCACTTATTGATATTGACGAATTAAATATTCCAAACAGTATTTCTACCTATGCTCTTAAAAACGAAATTGGCAACAATTTTCCCATTGATAATTTTTCTTTTTTACTCCGTGTGCCTGACTGCGAAACAGTGCTGTACAATCAGGTGGTTTTTATTCCTGAACAAATTAAATTAAAACGGGAACTGGAACTTAAAAAGAAAAGGCACTCATCAATGCCTGATCCGGCGAATAAAGTTTCGGTTGATGATATTGAAGATATGTTTTTGTCCATTGCACAGGATAATGAACTATTAGTGTATTCTCACTTCAGTATATTTTTATTTGGTGATAACAGTAAGATAGAAAAGGCAATCAACTATGTAGATACCAATTTATTTGCAATTGGCATTATACCGGGAAAGAATACGTATAATCAAATGGAGTTGTACCGGGCATCAATATGCGGCAACGTTTCAGAATTAAAAAAGTATGACAAATTTTTAACCAGCCGTCCAGCTGCTATTTGCTTTTTTTTTAAAGAATCGCTTCCCAAATCCGAAGACTCTGATTACCTGTTGTACTTCACAGACAGGCAGGGTATCCCAATCGGCTTAGATACGTCCGAACTGCCAATGCAAACGAACCGTATTTCAAACAGGAACAGGTTTATCCTGGGTCCTTCAGGCAGCGGCAAAAGTTTTTTTACCAACAGTTATGCCAAGCAGTGCAGGGAGTTAGGAGCAGATATAGTTTTAGTGGATACTGGACACAGTTACCAGGGATTGTGCCGGTATTTTAATGGTAAGTATATCACTTACCGGGAAGATAAGCCCATTACGATGAATCCTTTTAAGATTGAGGAAATTGAAAATAACGAGGAGAAAAGGCAAATACTCGTTTCACTTGTCGGACTTATATGGAAAGGTGTTGATGGTAAACTGAACCAGGTGGAAGATTCTATTTTAAGTAAATGTGTGGCAGATTATTATAAGGATTATTTCAGTAATGATGGAATTGTAAGCGAATTGAAATTTAATACCTTTTATGAATTCAGCTGCAGGTTGATAGAAAAAATAATTGATGAAGAACGGGTAACTCATTTTGATTTGGATGAGTACCGTTTCATTTTAAAGAAATTTTTTAATGGAGGTATTTATGAAAAAATATTAAATGACGATTTTGATGATACCTTATTCAACGAACCATTTATTGTATTTGAGATTGACAGCATAAAAGAACATAAATTATTATTCCCCATCACCACGCTTATCATCATGGATGTTTTTATCCAGAAGATGCGATACAAAAAAAATAAAAAAGTACTGATTATAGAGGAAGCATGGAAAGCCATTGCTTCACCAATGATGGCGGGGTATATTCTCTATTTGTATAAAACAGTGAGGAAGTTTTTAGGCGAAGCCATTGTAGTAACGCAGGAGCTTGGAGATATTATTGGTAATGCCATTGTGAAAGACAGTATTATTTCTAATAGTGATACTATTTGTTTATTAGACCAGTCAAAATTCAAAGATAATTTTAGTGAAATAGCAAAACTACTTTCAATAAATGAAGTGGAGAAAAATAAAATATTTACGATTAACAAATTAGATAATAAGGAAAACCGCAGCAGGTTTAAAGAAGTGTATATCAAGCGTGGTGCTGTTGGGGAAGTATATGGAGTGGAAGTGCCTTTGGAAGAGTATTTGACCTACACTACAGAACGTCCGGAGAAAGAAGCGTTGGAAGTTTATATAACATTCTATGAGAACTATGAATCAGCCCTTGACAGTTTTGTAAATGACTTCAAAGAAAGCGGCTGGCCGCTACCCACATTCATTAAGCACATCAATAAATCAAATACTACTTATACAATAAAACCCATTGCTGTATGAAACAAAAATTAATTATCGTTTTAATTGTTGTATCCGGCCTTAGTTGCTCAGCGTTTTTGCAAGCGCAGATATTGACTGTTGACCCAGTTTTGACCGGTGTAACGATTGCCAGTTCTGCATTAGAGAACAGCTCCTACTCCACCATAAAAAGTAAGCAAACAGCCATTGAGGCTTTGCAGGCTTCTACGTTGGTATTTACAAGCACCATCAATAAAATACAAACTAAGTTGTATAACGGTTTGCTGTATGTCAGTTCCACGGTACACAATGCTTATCAGATTTACGATTGCTATACACTCTTAAAAAGCATTTATGAAAACGAAAGTAAAATGATTGCAGAAGCACAGCAAAATCCACTGGCATTAATATTCGCTGTAAAATTTCAGAATGAAATGGTAGTAAAAGCAATTGCTTACTACAGGCAGATCGCAGCATTTATCCTGAAAGAAAATGATGAAAAATTGTTGATGGATGCCGGGGAAAGGACTTTGTTATTAACCACCATCTTAGAAGATTTAAGGGCAATAGAAGCGTATGCCGTATCCAGTTATTACCGGGTGCATTGGGCAGTGCAGGATGGGATTATCAAAACGCTAAACCCTTTTGGGAACTTTGTAAACAAAGATGCTCAAATAGTTCAGGATATTTTAAGAAACTGGAAACATTAAAATAGCTAAGCATGAAAAAATATTTTTTTGTTTTTTGTTTTATGATATTTAATAGTCAATCTGGTTTTGCACAACCCAATATATGGGATGTACCCTTAACCGAAAGTTTGATTAGCCATAACAAAAAGAATTATGCAGACCACAAGGAAGCCAGGAATAATCAACTCGTATCTGCCGCCACGGTGAGCAGCTGGAAAAAGGCTAAAGATAATTTCAAACAATTGGTTGATAAAATTGATAAGCGGCTAACTCAGTCCTTTATTATTATCGGTGACGTTACCACGCTGTATAATACCATTACCGCATTGAAAGAAATTGTGGATTACCAGGAACAGGCTTTTATCCTTCTGTCAAAGTATCCGTTTGCTGTGCAGCTTTTTTATCAGCGTGAAATTGATGTAGTAAAAAGTGCCATTGAATTATACAGTTTTATTTATCTGATTGTGCTGTCGTACGGCGACATTTCTAAAATGCAGGTGTCATCACGGCAAACTGTGTTCAGGGAAATGAATACGATGATAAATGTGTTAAAGGCAAAGTCATACAGCTTAGTGCAAAAACTGAAACAAATTGAATTTGCGGAGATATACAAAGGAACACAGGTATGGCAGTTTATCAATAAGGATAAAGAGATTGTAAATGATATCCTCAAAAATTTTAAACACTAATTATGACAAAACAGTTTTTTTGTTTTTTCCTTTTATTACCGCTAATATCACAAGCCCAATCATTTGTAATACACAACGATTTGATAGCAACCCAAACGAAAAACAGTGCCTATAAAATTGCATGGAATGAATTATACGGACAAAAATTAGATGCCATTAAAAAGGACAGGGAGAGAACAACATCCTATCTTGGAATAATTCAGCAGGTACAGGAAAAAATATTGCAGTGTTTATCCAATGTTGATGCCGCCATTAAAAATGGTAAAGCTTTATTTTATATCTCTAAAAAAATCCCTTTAATATTTACTAATCTTCAAAAGTCGGTTGTTGCAGCAGTGGGCAAACCTTACTCACTGGCATTGGTAGGTAATCAAATACCCATTTTTACTGTTCGTCTTACTAACCTTACCAATTATTTAAACCAGCAGGTATTAGGAAGCGACGAGAGTATATTAATAGATCAGGCGGCAAGGGACAGGTTTGTGCGTACCGTGTATGATGAAATTAATGTGTTGTACCAGTTGAGCAATAGCATGTACAGAACAATTGAATCAGCAAATTTTCAGGATGCAGTTAATAAAATAGTTCCCTTTCAAACCTATATCAATATTGACAGGGTAATTATTCAGGATATTTTATTTCGTTTTAAATTTTAATATACTCAAATGAAAAAATTTATTGCAGTTCTATTTTCCTTTTTAATATTTTTTATTGCTGAAACAACAGAGGCGCAATCCCTTACACCTGTTGTTGATAATGCCAATAACGGGCAATTGAAAAGAATGGTATATATTCAGTGGAATGACTGGCAGCCCACACCAGATGTAAATTGGTTAGGTATTCCAAAAAATCTGGCTGGATATATTTATTGGCGGATTCTGCATCGTAGTTATTGGAGAGGAGAAGACAGCCGGCCAATAAGAGCAGATGGACCTTTTCTCCAAAACTATGCTTCGCTCTTTGCGCAGGAAATGCAGGATAAAAAAATAAGCGATACCACACAAGCCATCATGGAAACTAACGCTGCTACTTACCTGAATATGTCAGGGGGCAGTTTGGATATTCCTTATGACCTCTTTTTTAAAGATAAATTTAATTCCATTTTTAATAGTATTGCTGAACAACTTTCGATTATACAGCAATACTATCCTGCAGTATTCAACGAAATGGTAGTTACTGAAAACTTTCAGGAATTTTTAGAATACTTAGATATAACGCAAGACCGCATCGAAAATATCCATCAATCTTTTTTGGACAAAGGAAAAAGAATAACTACTTATTTAGAAATATTGAGGGAACTGGAGTATAAAAAAAATGTAATCACTAAATATATTTCTCAATATACTTTCATTGCAACACTTCCAAAGCAAAAAGAGATTAATGCTGTAGGAAATCAGGCAATACCTCCCAACAACGATGCACAGATTGTAAGAAAAATCCTCCAAACACATAAATTTTAACTGTATGTATTTTTTGCAAACTAATTCTTTTTGGGATCCTAATTTAATGAGCCTTATTGATGGTATTAAAAACATCCTTCCCAATGATGGTTTTGTAAGTACTGCAAAAGAAATTGCTGCAGTACTGGCGCTTATCTATCTTTCTGTAAGGGCTTATGCAATGATTGTGGGAGAAGGAAAATTGGAAGTGATGCAATTGTTCAGGCCATTTATAATAACATTGGTAATTGTAAATTTTGGTACTTATGCTGCAATAGTAGATATGCCCGGCAAGGCAACGGGTAATGCAGCACAGGCAAATTTTGAAGCTAATGCAAAAGTAATGGACGATAAGTTCAAAGTAAAGTATGAACTCAACGACCAGTTGTGGACGACATTAATTGAGCAAACGAATGAGTTAAAAAAAGTGTATTACGATTCTGAAAATGATCCCACCAGTTACA
>NZ_JANMUN010000179.1:0-22007 GCF_031391665.1 Ferruginibacter sp. | reverse complement strand
GTGAACTTTACGAAAGCGGAACATTATATAAACATGCTTCGGGTAAATGGATAATCATTCACAATGAAAAAGAAAAATCTACAAAGATAATTGGCGGCTGCGAAGGTCCGCTGTGGATTGATTTTAAACAAAAACGTTTCTGGACCTGTTAGATAAATTCTTTTCAATCCTCTGTTCTTTTATCTTTGCACCCATGCAATTCCATTCTATCACCGGCCAAAAAGAAACCGAGGAACATTTGGTTCAAATGATTCAGCACAACCGGCTGAGCCATGCTTTATTGTTTTTAGGTAAAGAAGGCAGCGGTGCTTTGCAGTTGGCAATGGCGTTTGCTCAATACATTGTTTGCGAAAAAGTAAATGGAAAGCAGTTGAAAGTTGACAGTGGACAGATGACAGCTGGACCATCTTTATTCGGAGAACCTGAACCTATCGCAGAGCCCCAACTGCTAACTAACAACCAACAACTAACAACTTTTTCCGACTCCTGCGGCGAATGTGCGGCATGCAAGAAAGCCACCGCACTCATTCATCCCGATATACATTTCAGTTACCCGGTTATTACAAAAAAGGCTGGCGAAAAACCTATTAGCGCCGATTTTATAAAAGAGTGGCGGGAGTTTGTAGTGCAAAGCCCTTATGGTAACGTGTACGACTGGTTGCAATTTATTGGTGCCGAAAACAAACAAGGCAATATCACCGCCACAGAATGCAACGATATTAACCGCACCATGAGTCTTAAAAGTTTTGAGAGCGAATATAAAATTCTCATTATGTGGAAGCCGGAGTTTTTAGGCAAAGAAGGCAATAAATTATTAAAACTGATAGAAGAACCACCACCAAATACCCTTTTTATTTTTGTTGCCGAAAACGAAGACTTGATTTTGCCGACCATTTTATCAAGAACGCAATTGGTAAAAATTCCTTTGCTCAGCAATTTAGAAGTAGAGGCTGCTTTGGAATTAAAAGAAGGCGTTAATATAAATAAAGCCGGGCAAATTGCTGCGCTTGCCGAAGGCAATTACCGGGAAGCCCTGCAATTATTGCAACATGCTGAAGACGACTGGCAGGCCATGTTGAGAGATTGGCTCAATGCTGTTTTAAAAACCGGACCAGTTGCCCAAGTTAAATGGATTGACGAAACAGCCAAGCTGGGCCGGGAAAAACAAAAACAATTTCTTAAATATTTTATTCATTTGCTGGAACAAGCCGTAAGGCTGAGGGCAATGGAAACAACAGGCAACAAGCAATTGGCAAATACTGCCGATACTGACTTTGCATTACGCCTGAACAAGATTTGCAGCATCGGCCAGCAGGAAGCTATTATCAACGAATTGGACAAGGCCAGCTACTATATTGAGCGTAATGCCAATGCCAAAATGCTCTTTCATGCCCTTTCTATCAGGTTATACCACATTATTAGCAACAAATCAGTAATTTTGGTGAACTGAGGAAATTGAAACGGGGAACAGACAATTACTAAGAACGATTATTTTGTTTTCAGCATATAATCTTTGGTCAATATTAAGGCGTTTTATTTTTTATGGCATTTCACTATTCAATTCATTAATGCCCAATAGAGATATATCGTACAAGAGTGCGACGCCAATGAAGCCACATAGTAATTCTTCAGCCGGGTTCAAAAAAATTCCTACTTATTAAAAATGAATTGCCTGCTTCAGCGTTAATAACGAAATGCAGTTAAGTCATTTTAAATTATCAATTAACCAATTATCAATTACTAAGATATGGGATGTGGAAGCGGAGGATGCGGCACAAAAGATGGGGCACCGGGTGGTTGCCAAAGCCACGGCAGTTGCAGCACCGGCGGTTGCAACCGAATGAATGTACACGACTGGCTGGCCAATTTACCTTTCAGCGACCCCGAAAGTAATTGCCGCATTATTGAAGTAAGTTTTAATAATGGCAGCCGCAAAGATTTCTTTAAAAATAACACCCTGCATTTTTACGAAAAAGGCGACATGATTGCTGTGGAAGGCATCAGCGGTTTTGACGTGGGCATGGTAAACATTACTGGTGAGCTGGTACGTTTACAAATGAAGAAAAAAAATGTTGATGAAAAAAGCCCCGACATTAAAAAGGTTTTGCGCCGTGCCAGCGATACTGACATTGCAAAAATGAAAGAAACCAAAGCAAGGGAAGCACAGGTATTAATTCGCAGCCGTGCCATGGCCCGCCAGTTAAATTTAGAATTAAAAATGGCAGAAGTGGAAATACAGGCCGATGGCCGCAAAGCCACTTTCTTTTATATTGCCGATGACCGTGTGGATTTTAGAGAGCTCATAAAATTATACGCCGGCGAGTTTAAAGTAAAAGTAGAAATGCGCCAGATTGGTGCCAGGCAGGAAGCTGGTAAGGTTGGGGGCATTGGCAGTTGCGGCCGGGAATTGTGTTGCAGCAGCTGGCTTACCGATTTTAAAAGTGTAAATACTAACGCAGCCCGTTACCAGAATTTAAGCATCAACCAAACTAAACTGAGCGGCCAATGCGGCCGCCTGAAATGTTGTTTAAATTACGAGCTGGATACTTATATGGATGCATTGCAATTTTTTCCTGATGATGCAGATATGCTGGAGATGGAAAGAAGCCGTGCTTTTTTAGTGAAAAAGGATATTTTTAAAAACCTGATGTGGTACACCATGCCGGATAGTAATAAACAATATCCGCTTACTATTGAAAGGGTTAAAAAAATAAAAGAACTCAACCGCCAGGGTGTAAGGCCGGCAGATTTGGAGCCTGTAGAAGTAATAACCAGCAAACCAAAAGATATTGAACCGGTGTATGCAGATGTGGTGGGGCAAATAAGTTTGAAGAGCCTTGAAAAAACAAGCCGCAAAAGAAGGGATAATGAGAGAAATCAGCAGGGAGATAACAGGCAACAGGGCAACAGGCAGGGAGATAACAGACAACAAGGCGGCAGACAACAACAAGGGAATCGGCAGGAAGGAAACAGGCCACAGCAAGCTGGTGGTGGTAATCAACAAAATCGTGGTGGGCAGCAACAAGGCGGTGGCCAACCTAACCGTGGCGGACAAAATCAGCAACGGCCTAATCCAAATCAACAAAACAGGCAACAAAGGCCGCCACAAAATAGAGGTGGGCAAAATCAGCAGCGGCCAAATCCAAACCAGGGCCCAAAAAATGAAGGTGAAAAAAATAATTAACTAATAATAATCACGTCAGGTTTTATCGCCTGACGTTTTTACTTTTACAACATAATTTTTTAAATGTCCATTACAGTAAACAATCTCTCCAAAATTTACGGCGCTCAAAAAGCAGTTAATAGTATTTCGTTTACCATTAATAAAGGGGAAATAGTTGGTTTTTTGGGGCCGAATGGTGCAGGCAAATCAACCACCATGAAAATTATTACCGGTTACCTTAAAGCCGACGCTGGCAATGCTGCAGTATGTGGTATTAATGTTGATGAAAACAGTAACGAAACCAAAAAGAAAATTGGTTATCTGCCCGAAGCTAATCCGTTGTACTATGATATGTATGTAAGAGAGTATTTAGATTTTGTAAGCAATGTGCATGAAGTAAATAACAAAAAAGAAAAAATAGAAGAAGTAATAAAAACTGTTGGCTTAAGTGTGGAAGCCAATAAAAAAATTGGGCAATTAAGTAAAGGCTACAAACAACGTGTAGGGTTGGCCGCTGCATTAATTCACAACCCCGATGTATTGATTTTAGACGAGCCTACCAGCGGCCTGGACCCAAACCAAATTGTAGAAATAAGAGAAGTGATAAAAGAACTGGGTAAAAATAAAACGGTGTTGTTTTCTTCGCATATTATGCAGGAAGTAGAAGCCATTTGCGACAGGGTAATTATTATTAACAAAGGGAATATTGTTGCAGATGATTCGTTGAGCAATTTACAAAAAGGCAATACTTCTTTACAAATAATAACAGTTAGTTTTAAAGAGGCAATAAATAGCGAATGGCTTAGCAACTTAACAAACGTTACTGCTGTTAAAAATATTCAACAATCAATGTTCAATATTCAATGTACAAATGCAGAGGCAGTAAAAAAACAAATTTTACAACTGGCTATAGATAAAAATTTAAATATTGTATCGCTGCAAAGTGAAAGCAGCAATAGTTTGGAAGAAGTATTTAGAACATTGACGGAGGGTAAATAAAAATTACTGGTGTGTGTACCAGGTGCCTTTCCCCTTTCCATTTTTTACAAGCTGGTTTATTTTTACTAAATTATCAAGGTGCCTTTTAATAGTATTTCGATTTGTATCGGTCAAAATAGTATTTATTTCCCCAATAGTTATTTTGCCTCTTGCAGTTGCTAAATCAATAATTTTTTTTGATAATAAAGGCAGTTTTGCAAGTAATAAATGTTCTCTTTCTAATTTTATTTCTAACTTTTGTTTTTGCAATTGCAATGCCTTTAAAAAATAAGTTACCCATGGCTGCCAGTTTGGGTTTTCTTTTTTTAGTGTGGCCTGCGTTTGCCGTAATGAAAGGTAATAGCCTTGTTTATTTTGTTCAATTACCGCTTCTAATGAACTATAAGGCACATAAACATATCCGGCCATCAAAAGTAAATAGGTTGTAATAATTCTTAATAACCTTCCATTACCATCCTGAAAAGGATGAATTGCTAAAAACTCAACTATAAAAAAAGATATTATTAAAAGCGGGTGTATTTTTTTTTCTTCAATTTCTTTTCTTGCCCATACTATTAATTGCTCCATATGCACAGGCGTTTCAAAAGGAGTTGCTGTTTCAAACACCACACCTATTATTTTTCCTTCAGTATTTAATGCTACTACATTATTAGCGGATGTTTTATAATTTCCTCTATGCCAACTGTCTTTTTCGCTGTATTGCAGTAAAATACTGTGCAGTTGTTTTATATAATTTTCAGTAAGAGGAATATCTTTATAGTTTTGAAAAATAATATTCATTGCAGCAGCATAACCTCCTGCTTCCTGTTGATCTCTTGTTTCAAATTTTTGTATTTTAAGATTTGCTAATAATATTTCAACTTCATAATCTGTAAGTTTACTTCCTTCAATACGTGTACTGGATCCAATACTCTCTATTGTTGCTACTTTTTGCAATTGAACCAGTTGATCCGGAGCTAAACTGCCTAATGCTTTCCAAGTGCCTTTAAACTCATCGATTTCTGCAATTAAAGAAACTATTTCATTTGTAATTTGTAATGATTCTATATTCATTTTTGAAAAATTTGCACATTAAAAATTTTAAAATACCCAATTGTATACCCAAAAATACCCAAATAAGTGAAAATACCCAATTACATACCCAAAAATATCCAATAAAGGCCCTTCAATATAATTTTGCTTTTATCCTAACTAAAGCAGAAATTTGCAAACTATCTAACTTTTAAAATAAAAACCTCCAAAAAACAATGAGTTACATCGCATCCATTCATGCCCGTCAAATTTTAGACAGCCGTGGCAATCCTACAGTAGAAGTTGACGTGTTAACGGAAAACGAACATTTAGGCAGAGCTGCTGTACCAAGCGGAGCCAGCACCGGTATTCACGAAGCGGTGGAATTAAGAGACGATAACAAAAAAATATACGGGGGCAAAGGTGTTTTAAAAGCCGTAAAGAATGTAAATACCATTATTGCAGATAATTTACTGGGCTGGGATATTGCAGACCAAACCGGTATTGATGCTGCATTACAAGGTTTAGATGGCACAGCTAATAAAGGGAAACTTGGTGCTAATGCCATGCTGGCCGTTAGTATGGCAGTTGCAAAAGCCGCAGCGCTTGAAGCTAACCTTCCTTTGTACAGATACATTGGTGGAACAAACGCAAAAATTTTACCTATACCAATGATGAATATTTTAAATGGTGGTGCACATGCCGATAATAAAATAGACTTTCAGGAATTTATGGTAATGCCTATTGGTGCAACATCTTTTAGTGAAGGCTTACGGTGGGGTGTAGATATTTTTCATGCATTAAAAACTGTATTAAAAAAGAAAGGCTTTAGCACTAACGTGGGTGATGAAGGCGGCTTTGCTCCCAATATTCAAAGTAATGAAGAAGCTATTGAAACAGTGTTGACAGCTATACAAGTGGCAGGTTATAAAACCGGCAGCCAGGTTATGATTGCAATGGATGCCGCTAACAGCGAATTATGGAATGCAAAAGAAAAAAAATATATTTTTCATAAGAGTGATGGAAAGAAAATGACGAGTGAACAACTGGTGGCTTACTGGGCAAGCTGGGTAAAACAATATCCTATTTGCAGTATTGAAGATGGTATGGCAGAAGATGATTGGAAAGGATGGAAAATGCTTACTGAAGCAGTAGGTAAAAAATGCCAGTTAGTGGGTGATGATTTATTTGTTACCAACGTTACAAGATTAGAGAGAGGAATTAACGAGGGTATCGCCAATGCCTTATTGGTTAAAGTAAACCAGATTGGTACTGTTACAGAAACCATTAATGCAGTAAGTATGGCACAGCAGGCTGGCTACAATACTATCATGAGCCACAGAAGCGGAGAAACTGAAGATACCACTATAGCGGACCTTGCTGTGGCACTAAATTGCGGACAAATTAAAACCGGCTCTGCATCACGTACCGATCGTATGGCTAAATACAACCAGCTTATCCGTATTGAAGAAATATTGGGCGAGAGCGGCATTTATCCAAAAGGAAAGATTAAATTTGGTCAATAAATATTGGGTTAGAGTTTAGAAGTTTAGTGGTTTATTTAAAGCACCCCCCTAAACTTCTAAACACCTAAGCTTCTAAACAAAAAACTTGAAGTTTTTACAACACATACCATCGTGGCTAAAAAATAAATACCTTATTTCTGGTGTGGCATTTTTAATTTGGATGCTTTTTTTTGATAAAAATGATTTGTTTTTGCAGATGGACAGGATAAATCATTCAAAAGAATTAACCAAAAACGAGCAGTATCAAAGCATACAAATAATCGAAACCCATAAAGAATTGGGCTTTTTAAAAACAAGTGCCCAAACCATTGAAAAATATGCCCGTGAAAACTATATGATGAAAAAAGATAATGAAGATCTCTTTATCATAAACTCCCCCTCCGAAAGCAAATAAATTTGCATTAAAATACAATATCGCCGTAAAAATACCGTTTATAAATACGGATAATGGATATTTAATTTTTTAACACAAGCCACTTTATTGTTTATGCACAACTTTACACAGGAAGATTTATTATTGTATTTGTATAATGAAACTTCCCAAAAACAAACAGTCGAAATAAAGGCTGCTTTGGAGACTGACTGGAGTCTTCGTGAAAAATTTGAAGAGCTTACATTAGCTCAGAAAAATTTGGAAACGCTGCAAATGTCGCCAAGCCAGCAAACTATTGACAACATTTTAAATTATGCCGAAAAAGCTGTTAGCGAACTTTCTGCATCAGTTTAAAATCGTAATCTTTTTAACGTAATTTAGTCCTGCCCTTACGGTGGGATTTTTTTTATGACCAAAAAAGAACGTTACCAGTTTGTTATTGATTATTTTTTACAGCATGCGCCTGATGCTGAGACAGAATTAATTTACGATAACCCCTTTCAGCTATTAGTATCCGTAATTTTATCGGCGCAATGCACCGATAAAAGGGTTAATCTTACCACACCATTAATTTTTGAAAAATATCCTACTGCTGCAGCACTTAGTAAAGTAAGTTTTGAAGAACTTTTTCCGCTTGTCAAAAGCATTTCTTATCCCAATAACAAAACCAAACATTTAATTGCAATGGCCAATATGCTGATGCAAAAATTTAATGGCAAAGTACCTATGACGGTGGATGAATTAATTGAATTACCCGGCGTAGGCAGAAAAACTGCAAACGTTATAACTTCAGTTATAGATCAACAACCTAATATGGCTGTTGATACACATGTTTTCAGGGTAAGTGCAAGAATTGGATTAACCACAAATGCAACAACTCCTTTAGCTGCCGAAAAACAATTAATAAAAAATTTTCCGGCTCATTATGTTTACAAAGCCCATCACTGGCTTATACTGCATGGTCGCTATGTTTGCACAGCCCGAAACCCGAAATGTAACATTTGCGGCATAAAAAGCATTTGTAAATTTGTTGCTATAAAAAAAAAGGCTGATATTTAACCACGGAATTCAGGTTATCCTTTTAAAAAATCATCGCATTTCTAACTAAAAGGCAACCTTAATTAATGAAAAGATTAGCTTCTTCAGTATGCATAGTTATTCTATTAACATGCACTCCCCGGCAAACCATTGCACAACCCGATTTTTCTGATGATCTATATTACAGCAACAATGTTACTTACGAAATTGGTGGCTCTATCGGTGTAATGAACTGCCTGACCGATTTAGGAGGCAGAAAAGGAATAGGAAAAAAATTTATTAAAGATATTAATCTGGGCAAGACCCAACCTGCAGGAAGTGTTTTTGTAAGTGCCGTTTATAAAAATGCTTTGGTGTTAAGATCGGAAGCAACCTGGGGAGTTGTAACCGCTACCGATGCCATACTTAAAAATGTTAAAGAAACTACTTTTGGCAGGTACGAAAGAAACCTGAGTTTCAGGAGTACAATTTTTGAAGTAGCACTGATTACAGAAATCCATCCACGTTTTTTTAGAAAATATGCTGACGATGAAAAATTACCGAGGTTTTCGCCTTACGCATTGGGTGGTATTGGATATTTCAGGTTTAATCCTCAAGCAAAGCTTGATAGCGAATGGATAGATTTACAGCGTTTGGCTACAGAAGGACAGGGATTTGTAGAATACCCTCACAAAAAAATTTACAAACTAAAACAGATAAACTTTCCAGTTGGAGCAGGTTTTAAATACAAACTATCCCCACTTTTTAACTTTAGTGCAGAGTTTGTTTACCGTATACTAAATACCGATTATTTAGATGATGTAAGCACTACTTATATTGACCCAATTACATTTAGTAACCCACTTAATAATTACAGTGTAATTGACTTGGCCAGGGTATTAAAGTTGTATGACCGGCAAAGTGAAATAAATCCTTCCCATATTACCAACGTAGGAGATACCAGAGGAAATCCAAAAAATAAGGATGCGTACTTTTCAATTAACCTGAAAGTAGGATTTATTTTTTAACAGATAGTTTTTCATTTAAAACTACTATTGGCAGTGATGCAGCGTATAAGATTTATAAAGCATCTGAAAATTTGTAAACAAACAATGAAAGTTGAAAATTAATTGACTAATAATCACTTTATTTGTATTCCATTCAATATCCCAATAAAGCAAGGCCAAATTACTAATACAAAAGGATATTTATTACATGAAAAAACTGCAATTAGCCGCGGCCCTTTTATTTTTACTGGTTTGCTTTTCTAAAAAAACTACTGCCCAGTATTATTTTTACGATAATAATTATTACGACAACCCCATTGTTTTTGAATTAGGCGGCTCTGTGGGTATAATGAACTGCCTTACCGATTTGGGCGGCAATAAAGGCATTGGAAAAAAGTTTATAAAAGATCTAAATTTTGGAAACATACAATTGGCAGGAAGTGTGTACTTAAGTGCAATTTTTAAAAATGCTGTTGCACTAAGAGTTGAAGGAACTTTTGGACAGGTAAAAGCTTATGACAGTATTTTAAAGAAAAACAAAACTTCTACTTTTGGCAGGTACGAACGTAACCTGAGTTTTAGAAGTTCTGTTACAGAATTTTCTGCCTTGGCAGAAATTCATCCTTTGTACATCTTTAAAAAATATGATGAAAACGATGAGATGCCCAGGTACTCGCCTTATGTAGTTGCAGGTGTTGGTTTTTTTTCGTTTAATCCTCAGGCTAAATTATTAAATAAATGGGTTGACCTTCAGCCGCTGAGTACCGAAGGCCAAGGCTTTGCCGAATACCCAAAAAGAAAACCGTATAAGTTGCAGCAAATGAGTTATCCTGTTGGTGTGGGTGTTAAATACGAACTATCGCCAATGCTTAACCTGAGAGCAGAATGTGTTTACCGTATTTTATCCACTGATTATTTAGATGATGTAAGCACAAATTATATTGATGCAAATATTTACTCCAATTATTTTACCGGAACTAAATTAACTAATGCCTTATTGTTAAACGACCGCCAGTACGAATTAGACCCTACTCATATTACAAATGATGGCGACCAGAGAGGTAATGCTAAAAACAATGACGCTTATTTTACTTTTAATCTTAAAATAGGAATAATATTTGGCAGGGAAAGAGTGAAAAGATAACCAGTTTAAAATTTAAGATTTGAAATTACAGTTTAATATCGCAATCATACATTTGTATAAGTATTTCAAATTCAATTAACCTCATCTCAGCAATAAAACCGATCCCTGCTTTTGTATAAGTTGTTTGGTACTTGGTTTTGTATAAATAACCGTCCAAACATAGCCACCCATATTTAATAAGCTGCCTTTTATTTTTCCATTCCAACCTTCAAGCGGATCTTTAGTAAAATAAATTTTTTCCCCGTACCGATTAAAAATCGTCATGCTGTAATCTGTCATATCGCAGGCATGCAAAGGCCTGAAGTTATCATTAACTCCATCGCCATTGGGTGTAAATGCATTAGGCAATAACAAAGTACAGGGGCAACTTTCAAAAACAATATTCATTTGTGCAGTATCTGTACCACAACCATTTTGCGCTGTTATACTGTATAAGCCAGATGCGGTTGCAGAATATAGGCCACCCACTGTTCCATCCTGCCATTTATAATCGGCTGCATTTGCAATTGGCTTTATAATAAATGTTTCTCCTCTGCACAATGCAGTATCTTTTGGCAATGATAATTTTAAAGTATCATTAAAAACCACATTCAGGCTGTCTTTAAATATACAATGGCCAACCGTTGCCGTTACTGCATAAAAACCGGGCTTATAAATAAAGTAAGTAGACTGATTAGTATTATTCTGATCGTCACGCTGCGGAGGAATAGATTCCCATTTATAATTTCCTGTTCCAAAATCAGCATCAAGCACCAGTGTAGTACCCAGGCACAAAGAAGTGTCATTAAAATTTAATTGTTTGTTGCCACGGTATCTTACAATCATAGTATCTACCACTTCGCATTGTTTGGCAATATTTACAAATGCCCAGTACCTGCCTTCGTTATTTATGGTAATGGTTGAATCGTTATCAATATTATAATTAACCGCATCATTTACATTTAAACCTTTGCTGCTCCATGCATAACCTGTTGCGCCACTTACATGTGCAGTTAAATTAAAAATCTCTTTTGGACACAGTAAAGTATCAGGGCCTAAATTAAATGGCGGTGCAGTATAATTGCTAAAATTAATATTTACTGTATCACTGTAAGCACCGCAACCTGCTACATTTATATTAACAATATAACGGCCACCCGGTGCTGTTACATTAAGTTGTGATTGTGTTTCCGGCAAAACCGCTCCATTTAACAACCATTGATAGGTGGCATTTTCACTTGTTGCATTTAATGAAATCTGCTCGCCCTGGCACATTACATGATCTCTGCCTAAATCAAGATTGGGCTCTGCAGTAAAAAAAACACCAATAGTGTCTGTTACCTGGCAGCCATTTATTTTTACGGTATAAGTTCCGGTTTCTTTTACCGCAAGTACAGGCCCTTTTGTGAGTGTATCATCATTCCATTCGTATATGGCATTAGCAACAATGGGTGCATTTAAAATATAAGTACCTGTATCGCCGCATAAAAAAACATCTGGACCAAAATTGTGTACAACCGATAAAACAAAAGTGATGGTATCAGTTATGTCTATTGTACCTGCGCCAATATCTACCACATGCAACGAAACAATATATGTGCCGGGAGTATTATAAATATGATTGGCCTGCTGAATATCTTTTGCAGTGTTTAGCAAACCACTTGCTGTATCACCAAAATTCCAGATTATTTGGCTGGGAAATTGTGCTGTTTCAAAAACAGTAGAATTAAAAATTACCGAAGTACCTGCACAGGCTGAACTGTGCTGTATAGCAAAAGGCATTTGAGCTATTGCTTTTTCAACTGCAAAAGTAGAGCAGAAAAAAAACAGTATTTTAAAAAAGCACTTCATCTGGTTTATTTTACAAAAGTTTTTTGGGGTGAATAGTATAATTATTATCCTCTAACTTTTAGCATTGGACGCACTTGCTGTAAAGAGCCGTTTTGTAATCTTGCATAATAAACACCACTTGCTAAAGTTGGTGTATTAAACGTAACTGTATAAGTACCCGCTGTATAAAGCTGATCTGCCAGTGTTGCAATTCTTTTACCTGCTGTATCAAATATTTGCACCAGCGTATGGCCACCCTCAGTTTTAAAAGTAATTTTTGTTGAATTGGTAAATGGATTGGGATAATTGATTATTAAATTACTGCCCAAATTATTAAGCTCCTGCATATCCATATTACATGCAGTAGATTTTATAACCGGCAGGTACTGATAATTTTTCAACAAAACTGTATCAACATCCTGTGGTGGTAAACAAAACCAATCTCTTAAAATTGTTGAATACACCGATCGAAAATCGTATTGCATCGGCACGTTATCAATGGCCTGTCCACTTGCAGGCATATCAGGGTTTTTACCGAGTATGCCCTGCTTAACGCTATCGCCAAATAAAAATATGGGTTGTGCGGCGCCGTGGTCGGTACCTAAGCTTCCGTTGCTTTGCATGCGTCTTCCAAATTCGGAAAATGTCATTCCTAAAACCCTTTTTGAAACACCTAAACCTTTAAGATCCTGTGTAAATGCAGTTATAGCTTCGGAAACCTGTTTTAATAATCCACTGTGATTACCGGTAAGTGTGTTACCGCCATTTACCTGGCCGGCATGTGTATCAAAACCTCCCATGCCCACCATATAAATTTTTGTTTTCAATCCACCGGCAACCAGCCTGGCAACAGCCTTTAATTGCGCTGCTAAATAATTATCGGCAGGATAAGCACTTTGCTGTGTAACTTTTGCAGCAGCCTTTTTTATAACTTCTGCATAGCGGTTAGTTTGCCTTGCAATGGTGCGTAAGTAAGTCAACTCCACACCACTTGGCGTATTGGGTGTTGGGTCTTGTATTGCATCAATTAAATTATAAAAATTCAAACTCTCATCAATGGCCAGTGCATCAAAACCTGTGGGGCTTAAAAATACAGGGGATAAAACCGAACCAATTTGCAATGCCAATGGATCGGGCATAATATCATTAGGAAAACCAACCGGGTAATTGGGATACTGATGATTTAAATAGCGGCCAGCCCAGCCCGTTGATAAATATTGTTCTGCATCTGCACCCGTAGTCCATATATCCATTGAACGAAAATGTGAACCATTTGGTGATGGATAACCCACAGCCTGTATGGCACATAATTTTTCATCGTTATACATTTGCTGCATACCGGTTAATGATGGATGCAAACCAGATTTAAGATTGCTATTTAATTTTAAAACACGGCTTTCGGGTATCGCAATATTGGGCCTGATACGATTGTAATCGCTGTAAAACTCTAATGGTATAATTGTATTTAAACCATCGTTGCCACCGGCTAATTGAATTAATACCAGCACATGATCATTATCGGCACCGGAAAGCGATTGTAAAAAAGCAGAGTTGCCAAATGCTTTTACCGACATGCTGCCTAATATGGAAGGCAGTATAGCTCCCTGTATAGTTTGTTTTAAAAAAGATCTTCTTTGCATAGATAAGGAATTGGATGTTTAACACAAATGATATTCTGGCAGGTTCATTATATACTTATAAAAAGATTTCAAACGGCTTAATACAATAGCTTTATTACCTGCATCTGAAGGGTTATTTTTATACGCATCCCAGGCACTTGTCCAGTAATAATCCTGGGCCTGGCCACTTAATAAAATAGAACGCTTAATAAATTCTTTTGCACTTTCAGATAATGGATATCGCAATAAAATTTCCAGCGATTGTGAAATTAATAAGTTAGGATCACGGGGGTTTGCCAACTGATCAGCAAACGCTACGGCATCAATTACTATGGTTTGATTACTGCTCATTATGCCATCAGCAATCATTCTGTCGGTAAAAATATTTCTTCGTGTGTAGGTTGCCGTATTTACCCATAATTCATGAAAAGCCGGCTCCTGGTAATACGCATACCATCCTGCAACTTCCGGTATTGCACCCAGCTCCTGCTGCATTTCGCTTGCCTCGTACTGAATACTTTGCCATACAGCATAAGTGGCTTCGTTATCGTTTGGATTTGGAAGTTTTACACTATACTCATTACACAAATCAATTACAAAATCCAGAGGGCTTTTAATAATACAGGCAGAGGAATAAATAAGATCGTAAAAATGTTTACTCTTAAATAATGTTGCCAGTACAGGCTGAATATTGAAATTGTTATTCCTAAATATTTGCGCCAGCGGTGTAATTATTGTTTGTTCAATACTGCTGTCAATTTTATAATAAATAAAAAAGCGGTAAATTTTTCTGCAGATATGTTTAGATAATTCTTCCTGTGCAAAAATCATATCCATTAAATCATCCACTTCATTTGCGCCGTTGGCACCACTGTAACCTGTAATAATTTTATTGCTGTAAAAAGAAGAAAATTCTTTGTTGGTGGAGTCATGTTTACCTGCATCAAAAAAATAAGTAAACGTAGTTGGGTTAACGGTGTGGCCTGTTAATACCAATGATGCAGCTTTTACATCGTCTTCGCTATATTTTGAATTAGGGCCTTTACCAACGGTATATAACTCCTGCAATTCTCTTGCAAAGTTTTCATTCGGCGATCCTTTAACATTACTCTCTCCATTTAAAAAGTATAACATCGCAGGGTCGAGTGTAATGGCTTTTGCCATAGTTTTAAAATTACCCAGTGCATGCTGGCGCAATGTTAAATAATGATTGTGCCAAAATTTTGCTTTTATTTTATCGCCGGAGTTGCTGGTGTCTGTTGCAAAATGATTGTGCCAGAACACCACTAATTTTTCGTGAATAGAACGTGAAGGTTGTACCGTCTGCCCCAACCACCATGTTTTAAAAGAATCAATTCTTTTTTGATTAAGTTCTTTATCGGCAAGATTAATACCAGTGTTTATCCAGGTTTGCCACAATGCTACACCACTCGGATCGGAATAACCATTTACACTGTAATTATTTAAAGGAACAGTTGAAGGCGGAGCAGTGGGCTGTAATAATTCGTCAACGGACTGTTGTACAGTTCTTGTTTTAAAATATTGTATATCCTGCAGTTTTGCACCAAACAATGTTCTTTTTAAAAGATGAACAATTTGCGGCGTTTCCCAGGTACCGGTATATTCCTGTAAACCTTCGGCTAAAGGTGCATTTAAATTATTTATAGTTTCGGCTGAATGCAGTTTTGCCTTTGTTGCTTTGGTGTGCAGCGTTTCGTTCATAAAAGGATATTGGTTTAATAACTAAAAAATAACCACAGCTTTAACTGATCTTATAAAAAAGATTTTATCAAAATTTAATCAGGGTGAAAATTCAGAACAGTATTTTGTATTACTCTGAATGGTAGGGGTTATTCTGTGTTGAACTTTATTAACAAAAATTTTGCCAAAATATTGTTATTCAAAAAAAGAAGTGGAAAATTTCCCTTCTGTCAATAATAAAGTTTTTGTTTTGGTAGAATTACTAACCCTTATCGTAAAAGCCCCTTCCACAATGCCCTGTTTTATTTTTTGCAGCTTGGTTATGGTTACTTTATTTGCAGTATCGCTAATTACATTTGCGTAGCTAACACCGGCAGAATCGGTATAGCTTGCAAATATTTCTGTGTTAAGGTATTTTCTTGCACTATCACCAGTAACTCTTATAATTAAATTATTTTTTCGCACAATGCTGTCCGGCAATTTTCCTTCAACAGAAGTAGTAAACAATGTACCTACATTTTCTTTTCTTGCTGTTGTTACTGAAAGGTTTACAGCTATAGAATCTTGTTTAAAACTGATGGAAGACAATTTAATTTCCGGCTCGGGAATGGGAACAAGTGCTTCTTGTTTTGTGCAGGAAATAAAAATGATTGCAGCAAAAATAAAAATAAGTACTGGCCTGTAGTTTTTAATAGTCAGTTGCATTGGATAATTGGGTTTAAGGATTTTACTGCTGCAATATCAGTGCCATTTTTTTTATCGACAACAAAAAAGTAAATACTTTTTTGTTGTCGATATTGGGCGGTTGTTGTGAAAATTAAACTCATAGGCACAGAGTTACACATAGACAGCAAAAAAAATCCCAACATTAAATTGGGATTTTTATTAAAATTTTACTTTTATACTTTCCTACAACAACTTCCTTATCGCCTCCACCAATTCTCCTTTAGTAATAGGTACACCCATAATTTTATTATAGCCTTTGGCATCTACAAAATAAACATCACGTATAATTTTTATCAACTGGCCGTTATTAATTTCTGGAATTAAAACCGTGTCGAAGTTTTTTAAAATATCGCCTAAGTTTTTAGGAAAGGGGCGAATGTAACGCAGGTGTGCATGGCTTACTGCAAGGCCTTCTTTTTGCAATACTGCACAGGCACTTTTTATAGAACCGTAAGTACTGCCCCAACCCAATACCAATATTTTTCCTTTAGCAGGGCCACTATCTAATGTTTGTTCAGGAATATAATTAGCAATTAAATCAACCTTGGCCTGTCTTGTTTTTACCATGTGTTCATGGTTTTCCGAATCGTAACTGATGTTACCGGTAATGTCCTGCTTTTCCAAACCACCCACACGATGTTCTAAACCTGCAGTGCCGGGTATTGCCCATGGCCTTGCTAATTTTTCGTCACGCTGGTAAGGCATAAATTTCCCATCGGCCATATTCTCTGCCGATGCAAAAGTTACTTTTATTTCGGGCAGGTCTTCACTTTTAGGAAACTTCCATGGTTCGGCACCGTTAGCAATATAACCATCACTTAAAAACATAACGGGTGTCATATGCTGTACCGCAATTCGTACCGCTTCATAAATGGCACTGAAACAATCGCTGGGTGTGCTGCTGGCAATAACCGGCATGGGGCATTCGCCATTGCGGCCATAATACGCCTGCATTAAATCGCTCTGTTCTGTTTTTGTGGGCAAACCTGTTGAAGGCCCGCCACGCTGAATATTAATTATCAGCAAAGGAATTTCGAGCATTACAGCCAAACCCATGGCTTCTGCTTTTAATGCAATGCCCGGTCCGCTGCTGGTGGTTAAACCTAAACTGCCTCCATAACTGGCACCGATGGCCGAAGTAATAGCTGCTATCTCATCTTCTGCCTGAAAAGTTTTTACACCAAAATTTTTATACTTACTTAATTCATGTAAAATATCACTTGCAGGTGTTATCGGGTAGCTGCCTAAAAATAATGGCAGTCCACTTTTTTGCGATGCTGCAATTAATCCATAGGCCACCGCCTGGTTACCCATTATGGAACGGTAAGTACCCGAATCCATTTTTGCTTTTTCTACTTTAAACCTGGTAGTAAAAGTTTCGGTAGTATCGCCAAAATTGTAACCTGCCTGTAATGCTTTGGTATTGCTTTCAAAAATTTCGGGCTTCTTCCCAAATTTATCTTTAATAAAAGTAAGGGTGTTCTCCATGTCACGGTTGTACATCCAGTATAAAAAACCCAGTACAAACATGTTTTTTGCCCTGTCTTTTTCCTTAACCCCCATCGTAATTTCTTTCAATGCCTCACGGGTCATTTTAGTTACGTCGATCTTTATCACTTCGTAATTACCCAGGCTGTTATCTTCTAAAGGATTTACACCATCAGGATAATTGGCAAGTCGCAAATTTTTTGCATCAAAGCCATCAGTATTGGCAATAATTTTTCCACCGGGTTTTAATTCTTTTAAGTTGGCTTTTAATGCAGCTGCATTCATAGCCACCAGCACATCGCAGGCATCGCCGGGAGTAAAAATTCTGTCGGATGAAAAACGCAATTGATAACCACTCACACCAGGCAGGGTTCCAATCGGGGCACGTATCTCCGCAGGAAAATCGGGAAAGGTAGATAAATCTATTCCCATCATAGCTGTGTTATTGGTAAACTGGTTACCCGTTAACTGCATACCATCGCCACTATCGCCGGCAAATTTTATTACAACATCAGTAAGTAATTCTTCTTTATAGCCCATCGTTAATTTAAATTGAGTTGCTAAGTTACTATTTTACCCTTTTTAAAAGCCTTAAATTTTGTATTTTTTACGGCAACGTTCCCACAATTTGAAATTATTAAATTAGGTTTGCCCAAATTTTTTAAATGTACGACCTGCATGATTTTTTAAAGCCCGTTTTAATTAATACCCTAAACGGAGATAATGGTTACAATGACGGGCAGTTTGCCAAAAATATCAATATATATCAAACAGAATTACCAGATATAACTGATGCAGATATTGTATTAGTTGGTGTTACAGAAACAAGGGGCTGTGGCGCTTTTGACAATGCTGAAGCTGCGCCGGATGTTATTCGTAAAGAATTATACCAATTGCATTTTTGGCATAAAGATGTGAGCATTGCAGATATTGGTAATATTAAAACCGGTGCAACTTTAAACGATAGCTATGCCGCTATTAAAACGGTGATAGCCGAATTGCTACGGCAGAATAAAACGGTGGTTATACTTGGTGGCTCACACGATATTACGCTGGCACAATATTTTGCTTATAAAGAATTAAATAAAATTGTTGAAGCTACCTGCATTGATGCCAATATTAATTTACGTGGCGAAAGCCCCGAACGCAGTGAAAATTTTTTAATGGAAATGCTTACCGGCGAGCCCAATTTAATTAAGCATTATAATCATATTGGTTTTCAAAGTTATTTTGTACACCCACGCATGCTGGAAACAATGGACAAACTGCGTTTTGATTGTTTTAGATTAGGTGTTGCTAAAGAAAATATAGAAGAGATGGAGCCGGTGTTACGCAATACTCATTTATTAAGTTTCGACATCAGCGCTATAAAATACAGCGATGCGCCTGCATCTTTACAAAGCCCTAATGGTTTTACCGGCGAAGAAGCCTGCATGCTTACCCGTTATGCCGGCATGAGTAACAACATCAGCAGTTTTGGTATTTATGGTTACCTGCCGCAGGATGATGTAAACAACCTTACTGCCAGGCAAATTGCACAAATGCTCTGGTATTTTATTGATGGAAAAAGCAGGAGCAAACAGGAAGCTGCTATTGAAGACAGAAATAATTTTAATGAATACCACAGCAGTTTTACCGAAGTAGAAACCATTTTTTTACAAAGCAAAAAAACGGGCCGCTGGTGGTTGCAGTTACCCAATAAAAAATTTATTGCCTGCAGTTACAAAGATTATATACATGCCAGCCAGAATGAAATACCGGAAAGATGGTTGAGGGCGCAGGAAAGGAATTAGGAATTTGTAATTGGGAATTTGGGGTAAAACTTTAAGAGTTTTAAATCTTCGCTACACCATTTTTTTTGCATTTTCTATTTGTTCATCGCTGCCCATTACAATTATACTTTGGCCGGGATTAATGTGGTAAGAGGAAGGTGGATTGATAGTATAATTATTAGATTGGTCTTTTATACCTAAGATAGTGCAGTTAGTATTTTTCCAGAGATCCAGTTCGTTTAGTGAAATACTTTTTTGTGCTTTTATTTCTGCCACACGAAACTCCGTATTATTTTTTGTACTCATCATCGAAAGCAGTTCCACCACATCGGGCAGCATTACCAATGTGGCCATGTGGGCACCGCCAATTTTATCGGGCATAATTACATTGCTTGCACCGGCAATCTTTAATTTTTTTATAGATGAATCCTGTGAGGCACGGCTGATGATAGTAGCATTGGGGTTTAATTGTTTTGCGGTAAGCACCACAAATAAATTATCAGCATCTACAGGTAAAGTAATGATAACTGCCCTTGCATTTTTTATACCAGCCTCAAGTAATGCTTCATCTTTGGTAGCATCACCTTTCATAAAATATTTTACTTCGAAACCCAGATCGGTTTCCAGTTCATTTTTTTCTTCCAGCACCACAAAAGGAATTTTATTATCGTGTAAAACCTGTGCACTTTCTTTACCATTGCGGCCAAAGCCACAAATGATAACATGATTTTGTAATTGTTGGATACTGTTTTCCATTTTAATCATTTTATATTTCTTTAAAAACTCCAGATCGAAAAAATAGCGGGAAAGCAAAGTGATAAAATAAGTAAATAAACCAAGATTAATTAAGATAAGGAAGATGGTAAAAATTTGTCCGTTATTGCTAAGCGGCCTTACTTCGTTAAAGCCAACAGAGGCAATAGTAATCACCGTCATGTACAGGGCTTCTAAAAAACTAAACCCTTCTATAAGTATATAACCCAATGTGCCCAGCAGCATTAACCCACCCAACAACAACACTGGTTGTAAAAGCCCTTTAAAAAGATTTAAGCGTTTTAGTAAAAACATAGTTTGTAATGTTGATGAAAATTATAACTTTAATATCAAATGAAGAAGAATAAAAAAGGAATTGGGAATTTGGAGTTAGGAATTAGGACTCTTAGTTTGCTGCTGCTTACTTTTTTTAGTTCGTGTTCTATTAACCAGCAAATTAGCAAACAGGCCAATACTATTCTTTTAAAAGATACCGCCGTTAGCAGCGGGCATATTGGTATTAGTATTTACGAACCAGCCACCAATAAATACTGGTATAATTATGATGCTACTAAATATTTTATACCGGCAAGTAATACCAAATTGTTTACGCTGTATGCAGGTATGAAATATTTGGGGGATAGTTTGGTGGGGTTGAGGTATGGAGTTCGGAAAATGGGTTTAGAATTAATCGCAGAAATAACTGCAGCGGGAGACCCAACATTTTTACTTACCGAGTTTAAAAATCAACCAGTTCTTGATTTTTTAAAAAACCAAAATAAAATATTACTGAATAAACTGCCTTACATAAATCCACTAGGGATGGGTTGGGCATGGGATGATTACCAAGAAATATACATGGCTCCAAGAAGCACTTTTCCGATGTATGGAAATGTGGTTAACATCAAGTGGCTTAATAAAGATAGCATATCTATATTTCCAAAATATTTTAATAAAGAAACTGAAAAAACGGATGTTTTTGATAGTGGCTTTAACCTGATTAAAAAATTCGGAAGTAATCATTTGATATTTACAAGTGGGTTTGATAAAAATCAAAATGTAACCTTTGAATCAGATTTATTTACAGGGATAAATTTATTAAAGGACACTTTTATCAATTTAGATATAGCATACAGCAATGGAGTAGTTAACAGTTTTGATAAGAAAGACAATACCATCCACTCCCAACCCTCCGATTCCCTATTTAAACCCATGATGCACCGCAGCGATAATTTTTTTGCAGAGCAAACTTTATTAATGGCCAGCAACGAGCATTTGGGTTTTATGAATGATGAAAAAATTATTGATACTATTTTAAAATTAGATTTAAAAGATGTGCCGCAAAAACCCAAATGGGTGGATGGCAGCGGACTGAGCCGGTATAATTTATTTACACCAAAAAGTTTTGTTTACATCCTTAATAAAATGAAAAACGAATTTGGTTTAGATAGAATGAAAGTTATTTTACCTACCGGCGGCGAAGGCACGCTAACCTCTTATTTTAAAAAAGATGCAGGTTTTATTTATGCAAAAACAGGTACCTTAAGCAATAACTGTGCATTAAGCGGTTATTTAATTACAAGTAAAGGTAAGCTGCTGATATTCTCCGTATTAGCCAATAATTATATTACCAGCGCCACACCGGTACGTAAAGCTGTGGAGCAGTTTTTACAGCAATTAAGAGAAAAATATTAATTTTTTCTGCTTTTCAGGCAACGCAACCAAAACTCAGCGTATCTATTTCATACAAACGAAAATCAATTTAACCTTTAATCTAAAATGTTTGTTATGAAAAAAATTATTACCCTTTTGCTGCTTGTACTCACAGCATTTAGTTTTACATCCACAGCGCAACCCGGCACTAACTGCAATGCCGATTTTAGCTTTCAATTTACCAGC
>NZ_JANMUN010000153.1:0-66961 GCF_031391665.1 Ferruginibacter sp. | reverse complement strand
CAGCGCCTCAATTGGTACACTCAAGTACTACATGATGGACGAATTGAAAAAAAATATTGCTGGTGTAGCCTTCAACGGCGATGTGCTGGGCAGTAGTTTATACACCGTACTAAGTGCAAGTTTTCCTAAAACAGAAAAGAGTGAAATGCTTTTGTTTAGCCTGGACATTAATAATATTTGTGCCAGCGGCGGCAGCGCCTGTACCAGTGGCGCCGACCAGGGCAGCCATGTTATCCGTGCCGTCAACAATAATCCAAATCAAGTAACGGTGCGTTTTAGTTTTTGTAAGCATAATACAAAGGCGGAGGTAGATGCGGTGGTGGAGAAATTGAAGAGTTTGGTATAAATTTATCTTTTTTATAAAATTGAATGCCTGTTCTTTTTTGGGACGGGCATTTGTTTTTCATGGCATCATCGTTGTGTCACTCACTTTGAGGGTATATCTTTGTTGAGCTTTTAACGAAGTGAAGGTGTTGACGAATCTCTTCTGAGACACCAGCCAAGACAGAGGAAAAATTGATTAATACAAAGAAGGATATTGAACATGAACAATGAGAATTAAAAAAATTCTATTAGCAACTATTCTGACAGTTTCTTCACTAATTTCATTTGCAACTGACTATTGCATTGCAACGACAGTTTTAAATGTAAGAACTGGAGAGGGAGCAGAATATTCTATTTCCTTTACTTTACAAAAAGGAGAAGAGGTTGAGGTTTTATCAAAAAATGGTAATTGGTATAGAATTAAGTATTTGGGAGAGTCTGGTTATGTCAATTCAAAATATTTAAAATATAGTAGAACTATATCTGACACAGGATTACACATGCCTCAACAAATAGTATTATACCTTCTCAAAGGGGTATTCATTAGCTTCGCTCTCTTTATTGTTTTCTTTTTCTTTAGAAAAACACGAGATAAAAAATTACTCAAAACCGTTACGGAATTATATAGAGGTATAAAGTCGGAAAGAGATTTAGTATTAAAACTTCTGAAATCCGGAATGCCTGCACATGTAATTTTTCATGATCTATATGTAAAAAAACACAAAGGTGATTTTTCTCAAATTGATTTAGTTATTGTTACTAACGTTGGGATTATTGTATTTGAAGTAAAAGATTACAGTGGTTGGATTTTTGGCAGTGGAAATCAATCGCAATGGACTCAAGTATTAGCTTATGGCAAACAAAAATATCGTTTCTATAATCCAATAATGCAAAACAATAAACATGTTACAGAATTAAGAAAACAACTAGTACAATTTGGTAATATCCCATTTTTTTCAATTGTGGTGTTCTACGGGAATTGTGTATTGAAAGAGATAAATTTTGTGCCCAATGGAACATTTCTTGTAAAATCAGAAAGGGTTTTAGATGTAGTAAAAATCATTTTGAAAGAAAATAAATCAGTTCATTATAATAACAATGTAGTCGAAGTATTTCAAGTTTTAAAAGAAGCAGTGATAAATGGAGGAATTATAGAGAATCAAATTCGGCATAAAGAGAATATTAAGGATATGCTGGGTAAGCATAGAATATTTGATTAAACAAAATTTCCGCCACTATGGGTAAACCGCTTCAATCTTCGCCGTTGCCAGGTTTTTAACCATCAACGTACCCAGCGCAACAAAATAAAAAATGTTGCCATAAAATCTAATGTCACCCCTCGCTGCCACAGGTATTAAATTTTAGTATATTTATGTGCGCTAATATAACCGCAAGTTATACTTCATAAAACATACAGCACATGAAAAAAATTAGTCACACAAACCGCAGAGGCTTTATTAAATCCACTGCAATTATCACTTCTGCCACACTTGGCCTGTCACTTCTTCCCAATATTAGCAATGCACATCCACTGCCTGCTGATGAACGGGATAATGTAATTGGCCCCCGAGAAGGATTTGCTCCGCAAATTGGAACGCTGCTGTCTATGATGACATGGATGCGTACAGCAATACTGCGCCCTGTAAAAGATATGACCGTAGAGCAACTGGATTATGTGCATGATAAAAACTCCAATTCAATTGGTGCCATGCTGCTGCATTTAGCAGCAACAGAACGCTTTTATCAAATACACACTTTTGAAGGCAAAAAATGGGGCAACTGGAGTGAACAGGATAAACAACGGTTTGATACCGCTATGAACTTGGGTGAGAATGGCAGAAAAACATTAAAGGGCAATACCCTGGATTTTTATTTAAGCGCTTTAAAAGAAGTAAGGGATAATACGATTAAAGAATTTAAAAACAGGGATGACAAATGGTTATTGTCGGTTGACGAAAGCTGGTTTTGGGGACCAACCAATAACTACTGTAAATGGTTTCATGTTTGCGAACATGAGTCGAACCACAACGGACAAATTAAGTACATAAAAAGCAGGTTGCCGGGTGCCAAACCAGGTAACGATTAGTTTTTTTTCGCAGCTGTGGATAATCCGCTTCAATCTTCGCCGTTGCTTGGTTTTTAACAGCAACGTATGTAGTGTAACAAAATAAATTGTTGCCTAAAAATCTAATGTCACCCTTTCGGGGTTTTGCAATTTTATCTTTCAATAATTTTTCTATAGTAATACCATCCCTTTGGGATTTTTAAGCCTGAAAGGCTGACATTAATATAGAAGTGAAACAGCAGCAGTTAGCAAAACCCCGAAGGGGTGGCATTTTTGCCGTTTGCTTTTTAAGCAACGACGTATCAAGTACAGAGTTTTCATATTTATTAATAGGTTTGTTGAATTTAAACAATCCTGCATCTTAGAGATAAATTGCAACTTATGAGATCAATGCTTATCAGTTCGTTCCATTTAATAATGCTTATTGCCTGTAACAATCAAAAGGAAGCAGTAAACAAAAATGTAATTGATGTGGTTGATACACAAATGGCAGAACTGAAAAAAGAACCCCCAATAGCCATTAAAGATTCTATCAGGTTATTAAATTTCTGGAACCGGTTTCGTGAACTTCTTATAAAGAATGACACGAATGAAATCATTAAGTTATCATTAAAAAATGTTTATTGCCCTGTTTATCAAAACAATTTTAATTACTACCGTGATAACAAATTAGTACCGCTCTATTTTTTCTTAAATGCGCCGTACAGGGATAATTATATTACTGCATTTACATCTTACTTAAACAAAGACACTCCAGTAGTTTTTGCAGGCAAATTAGATAGCACAGAAATAGTAAATATTGATTTTCAAAACAATAAAGAAGTAGAAAGTTATTCTCTATACTTTCGTACCAAAGAAATTATAAAAAATTACACCGTCTATAGAAGCCACAGTTTTGAATTCATTAAAAATAATGGCAGTTTTAAATTTATGGGTTTAAAGGTTGACGAGAATGGAAGTCAGTACCAATATAAACTGATGCCATCTAATAATTTGTATTTTCCCTTAAACAGAAAAGGGCAGAATTCAATTACAAACTTTAATTCATTAGATACGTCACTCAACAAATGGTATTCGAAAGATTTACTGGATATGAAAGAGCCCAATATCTACACTTTCAAAGGCGATGATGAGATCTATCGTTTTACATGGCTAAGATCTTTTCATAATCCTGTTGCAATAAGATTTCAAAAACACAATAATACCTATATACTATTCACAAAAGAATTATTAGATTACCGAGGTTACATTCCTCAAGAAATTAAAGTAAATACGGAAGAAGAAATGACTTTTGAAGAATGGGAAAAATTTAAAAGTAAAATAAAATATCTAAACTTTTGGGAAACTGTGCCAAACGATCCTTTCCCAAAGCCAAATGATGGTGCTGAATGGATCCTGGAGGGCTTTTTCAAAAACAAATATCATTTCATTGTAAGAACCTCACCGGAAGATAAAGATTTCAGAGACTGTTGCAAATATTTATTATCTCTTACCAAACTCAACATACCTGCGAACGATCAATAGTAAATCCAGTCTACGCTGTGGTAAAAGTTCCCCAATGGTATGCGGTTGAACCGAGCGTGGCAATCCCGTATGTACGGGACCATAGTAAACAAATGCTGGTAACAAAAAAATGCCTGGGCAATTATGCAGAAATTAGCCTTGTGGCAAATTTTTAAAGAGGCGATCTTAAAACAAAATTTTAAAACCGCCTCTTTATTTTGCAGTAGAAATGCGCCAGGTGCCTGCCAGCTAAAAATCACTTTACACTTTCATGTATATCTCTGAATTTTTTTATTACATCATGCGAAGTTTTTAAACTGTCTTTTTGATCCATGATAAGCTGCCTTGTTTCAGCATCAATTTCTGCATCGGTATGTAATGCATCGTTATAGGCTTTTTGTGCTGCATCTTCGCCAAATTCGCAAGATTCTAAAATGGATTGCCTGTCGGAACCGGTGAAAGTATTTTTTACATCCATCCAAACCCGGTACACTTTACCTGATAAAGTAGTGTCGGTTGCTACAGTTCCGCCGAGCTGAATAATTGTATCACTCAACTCTTTTACGTAATCACGGCTTTCGTTTGCCATTTTTAAAAAAATGGCTCTTAAATCAATATCTGCAGTATTAGTTTCGTCCGCTGCTTTTTCGTATCCTGTAACTCTGTCATTGTTAATCTTAATAAGATCATTCAATGTTTCGGTAAGTTTTTCGTTGTTATTCATGTCTTTTTAATTTTAATAAAAGAGACAAAAAAACATGCCATTAATTTTTATAGCTGTGCTGCTAAAATTTTGTGGAAAATGATGCCCATAAATTAAAGTGTGAGTAGGAAATGGGATGATTTGCGTGGGAATAATGATTCGTTGTAGGAATTCGCCTGTGGCGAATTCCATGAGAACATGCCACAGGCATGTTCCTACACAGGCGTGTTCCTACATTTAGGCGGTAAAATTATTTCGTTTTCCCTGGTATGCTATCTATTATTTTTTTATTTTTGAATCAGCTCCAGCAAAATTCTTTGATGTATAAAAAGCATAAACAATACCGCCTTTTTAATTTCGATTATTCGCAGGATGGCTATTATTTTATAACCATTGTTACTAAAGACAGGGAACATTTTTTTGGCGAAATTGTCAACCGGCAAATGATTTATACTCCTATTGGCGAATATGCAAAAAACAATATCTTAAAATTTTATGCGGATGAAATTTTAGATAACCCTTATCAAAACAATCCGCTTTTTATAAATAACACCAGCTCTGTTATTGGTATTACTAAATGGAGTATTTTACCCAATCACATTCATTTAATTATTGAAATCATTAATAAAGAAGTTAAAGAATACACCACTATTACAGGATTATCCCCTTATCAAAAGGTTCGCTAAGCTCCTTCGCCAATCATTTTAAAGGCAATATAAAGAAGTGGTGCAATGAAAATAATTTCCCGGATTTTAACTGGCAAAGCAGGTTTCACGACAGGGTAATCAGGAATAGCGGCGAGTATGAACGGATAGCAAAATATATTGAAACCAATGTATTAAATTGGGGTGATGATGATTTGGCGTAGGAATTCGCCTTGCGGCGAATTCTGTAAGAACATGCCGCAAGGCGTGTTCCTACGCAATAAAACTGTCCTTCATCTTTGCAAGCAAATCAGTTTCAATCATGCGCTGTGCAATGCGTATCATATTCTTAAATGCCGTGGCGTGAGAAATGCCGTGGCCAATAATTACAGGTTTGGCAACGCCAAGTACGGGTACGCCGCCGTACTGTTCAAAATTAAAACGGTCAAAATGTTCGTCGTGTATGTTGCGGCGTTGTACAATATCATAAATACTTTCTGCTAATTTCAGCACTACGTTTCCGGTAAAGCCTTCACAAACCAATACATCGGCTTTGTTGAGCAAAATATCACGGCCTTCAATATTGCCAATAAAATTCAGTTGTTTGTTTTCTTTTAATAATGGATAAGTGGCTTGTGCTAAAAGATTACCCTTTCCTTCTTCTTCACCCAAATTTATCAAGCCAACTTTAGGGTTACTAAAATTTAAAATGTGCTGTGCAAATAAAGAACCCAGCACGGCAAACTGGTTTAAGTTTTCGGGTTTGCAATCGGCGTTTAATCCTACATCTACCAATAAACCCAAGCTACCATCCTCACGTGGTATGTAGGCGCCAATGGTAGGCCGCAATACACCTTCAATGGCTTTAATGCTAAACAGTGATCCCACCATCATTGCACCGGTATTGCCAGCACTTATGAATGCATCTGTTTTACCTGTTGCCAGCAATTGAAAACCTACGGCAATGGAAGAATCTTTTTTTTCTTTTAAAGCTTTGGTGGGGTGTTCGTTCATTTCAATTACCTGGCTGGTATGAACGATGGTATATTTATCTGCAGCAATGGGATGTGCAGTGATATGCGTTTTAATTTGTGCTTCGTCGCCAATTAATGTAAGTTGAACACCGACAGTATCAGCGGCTAAAAATTCTGCAACTCCTTTTACAGCTTCCAGTGGCGCAAAGTCGCCACCCATCATATCAAGTGCTATATTCATTTCAATTGCTTTTATGGTAAGGTGTTCTTCTGCAAGCCAAGATTGTACTTATGACTTTACAGAAAAACAATAGGTTCCTTTAAATAAAAATTCTAAACACCAAATCCGTAAACGAATGTAGAGTTTAGAATGCAAAGTTGAAAATATAATTAGGCTTTTAGCGGCGCTTTCTCAGCTACTAACTTTCCTTTATAAAATAATTTTCCTTCACTTACATGAGCACGATGACGTACATGTGTTTCGCCGGTTGTTTTATCAACACTTAAAGTAGTTTCTACCGCTTTGTAATGCGTTCTTCTTTTTGCACTGCGTTGCTGACTATGGCGCCTTTTTGGATTTGGCATGATGTATAATTTTTATTTTTATGTTGATTGCAGGTGGTTGGCCGTTGTTCATTTTGCTGTTTGAGGCAAATGAACTACTTCCAAACCCCTAATTACTTTTTCTCTTCTTACTTACTTTAAACTGTTCTAATCCTTTCCATATCTGGTTACTGTTTTCTTCCTGCTGCTTTACTTCCATCAGCCTCAGTTTTTCCAGCACTTCTTTGTTACAAAGCGGCCCGCCTTTTTCTTCTTCGCTGCAGGTTTTTTGTATTGGAAAACTCAGCAGCACAAATTCGTATATCCAGTTGCCCACATCAATATGGCTTTCTGTTTTGGAAATGTAAAAAACGTCAGGGTCTTCTTCCTGTCCATTCATCTCCTCCGGGTTTTCTACCAGTTTTACCAGCATATTAAATTCGTCCCAAATATCCATTGGCAGTGCGTTTCCGCATCGGTCGCAGGTAACATTTGCTTTACCGCCAATTTCAAACTTCAGCAGCATAAAGCTGCTTTTTTTATCTAAACTAAGTTTGATGTTGGCGTTGCAGTTGGTAAAATCTGTAACTCCTTTTTCAGCAAAGAACTTATCATCCACTTCGTAATCAAACTCATGAATCCCGGGTTTCAATCCCACAAAAGCTATCTCAAATGCCCGTTTATTAGCCATTACGGATGGTTTAAAGGACGGCAAAGGTAGGGTAAAATTTATGATTTTTGATAGTCGATTAGAGATTTATTACTCAAAATTCTACGTTTAAGCCCTTTAATGCAGCTTTTGCCAGAAATCTCCTGTAAAATTGGAGCTAATTCTTTAAATATGTTGGCGAAAAACTAATTTTAACGCTGTATGAGCAGAAAAAAATTTTGGATAAGCCTGGTTATTTTGATGGCATTGGCCATTTTTATTAAAGTGTACAGCACCAATGATTACTGGGTAGAGCATAATTATGCCTTGGGGTTTTACCCTGCGATTGCCTCGTTTTTCCGGATAATTTTTGGCTGGCTGCCTTTTAGCATTGGCGATTTTTTATACGGTGCAGCTGTACTTTGGGTTATAATAAAATTGGTAAGAGGTATAAAGGCCCTGGTAAAAAAAAGAGTAACAACACAAAGCTTTTTAAACGGATTAAAAAAAATGGTGCTGATCGTTTTAACCATTTATGTTACGTTCAATATTTTTTGGGGCATTAATTATAACCGGCAGGGCATTGCCATACAGTTGAATTTAAAAAAAGATTCGGTTAGTTTTGACGACCTTAAAGAAGTTACCAATTTGCTTATTGAAAAACTGAATGCTTCAAAAAAATATCTGCTTAATAATAAAATCAGCTATCCTTCCAATAAAGATTTATTTAAAAAAGTTGAAAACGCTTATGCTAAATCAAAACAACAATTTTCTTTTTTAGATTACAACCATGTTTCTGTTAAATCTTCTATGTGGGGATGGCTGGGAAATTACACAGGCTTTACAGGTTATTACAATCCGTTTACCGGCGAAGCACAGGTTAATACAAGCGTACCAAAATTTTTACAGCCCTTTGTTACCTGCCACGAAGTTGCTCATCAATTAGGTTATGCAAAAGAAGATGAAGCCAATAGTGTAGGATATTTAGCGGCACTAAATTCCGGCGACAGTTTGCTTTTATATTCCACTTATTTTGATCTGTACAATTATACCAGCAGGCAATTGTTTATTCAATCTTTTTTGCGGAAGGATACTGTAACCCCTAAACAATTTTCATTGCTGCTGATACCCGAAGTAAAAGCCGACATAAAAGAAATGAGGGCCTTTTTCCAAAAGCATCGTAATCCCTTTGGACCGCTGGTAAGAAAAGGCTATGGCTTTTATCTTAAAAATAATAACCAGCCAAAAGGCATGCAATCTTACGATGATGTAACAGGTTTTTTAATTGCTTATTATAAAAAATTTGGTACAATTTAAACCAGACTGTTAAACTTATTTTTATTTATACTGTTGTAAAAAAATGAAATTATTTATAGCAATACTAATTCCACTTTTAGTTGGCGGTACTGCAGGTTTTTTTACAGCTTCGGGAGTAGATGGCTGGTATGCTGTTGCCAACAAACCCTGGTTTAATCCACCCAACTGGATTTTTGCACCGGTATGGACAACCCTTTACATCATGATGGGTATTGCATTATTTTTAGTTTGGAAAAGCGACGCAGATAAAACAGTAAAGCAAACAGCTATCATTTTATTTGCAGTACAATTAACAATAAACTTTTTTTGGTCGCTTATATTTTTTAAAATGCAGCAACCAGGCTGGGCCTTTGCAGAAATTATTGCTATGTGGTTAATGATTTTACTAACCATTATTTGGTTCGGAAAAATCTCATCAACTGCAGCGTGGCTTTTGGTGCCTTATATTTGTTGGGTAAGTTTTGCTTCGGTATTGAACTATGCTATTTGGAAATTGAATTAGCAATTTAGTCATCTGTGGTCACTCGTCCGTAGTCTGACGGCTAAAATTTATTCTTCCACATCATACTCTCCACTGGTTTATTAATTTGGCCGCTGTATTTTGCGTTTTTCTTTTCGTTGTATTTTACTTCAATTTCACCATCCACCGGAAAATAAATTAACTGGCCAATCGGCATTCCCTTATACACTCTTACGGGTTGCTTTACCGAAATTTCTAAAGTCCAGTTGCCGCAAAAACCCACATCACCTTTACCTGCAGTGGCATGTATGTCAATACCCAAACGGCCGGTGCTTGACTTACCTTCTAAAAAAGGAACATGGGCATGTGTTTCGGTATATTCTTCGGTAACACCCAAATAAAATTCGTGTGGTTGCAGCACATAACCTTCATCAGGAATTTCAAAATGTTCGATCCTGTTATGTTTTTTTGCATCTAATTCTTTATCAATATAACGGGCCAGGTCTTTTCCTAAATGCACATCATAACTGTTACTCCCCAAATCTCCCCTGTTATAAGGCACAATTTTAATAGTGCCTTTCTCTATTTCTTCTAAAATCCTGGTATCGCTTAAAATCATAAATGGTTGATTGGTTAATTCGTTTATTGGTTAATTTGTGCCGAAAATTATTTCTTTCGCAAATATTCAATCAAAAATCTGCAATCAAAAATCTAAAATCGTTTTATGCCGTTGGTTTATCAACAAAATATTAACGCAGTAACTAAAATGGGTGTTTGGCATATTGCCGAAACAGAAGATTTTTTTAAAACCGTGCCATTGCAAAAAGAAATTACACATCCGCACAAACGATTACAGCATTTGGCCGGCCGGTTTTTATTAAAAGATTTGTATCCTGATTTTCCTTTATCCTTAATAAAAATTGCCGATACCCGTAAACCATTTTTAGAAGATGAAGCTTATCATTTTTCCATATCGCATTGCAGAGATTATGCAGCAGTTTTAATAAGTAAAGAATTAAGGGCAGGTGTAGATATAGAAATGGTGAATGAAAAAATTGACCGCATCATCCCTAAATTTTTAACTGCAGAAGAATGTTTTTTATTTCCCGAAGGAGAAATAAAAAAAACGGCTACCCTTTTTTGGAGTGTAAAAGAAAGTGTGTACAAGTGGCAGGGCACTGGTGGAACAGATTTTAAAAAACATATCCGTATAGAAAAATTCACCGGTAATTTAGAAGAAGGTGTGGTGCATTGCGTATTTAAAAATCAAACCAAATTGCAGGTGCATTATCTTTTTTTTAGTAATAATTTTTTAACCTGGGTGTTAAGTGATCACTGAGGCAATTTTATTTGCAGGGTCCTGGTTAAGCAAAAATTTTAGTGTTTCGTACAACTGTGGGTAATGCGATTTCATAGCAGCCGGCTTTTCAAAAAATATCTCCACACTCTCTGCCCAAAACTCCTGGAAATTTTTTACGGCATATTCAGAATACAATCCGCCTTCAACAGTTTTTTCTGTGTGATAAGCTTTATTACCATCGCTTATAAAACCATTGTATAAATTCCTGAAATTTTTATCTGCATTTTCTTCCACCACAAATGTTTGATAATATAATGCATGGGCAAGTTCGTGCAGACCAACATTTTGGCCATCATCGGGTATAGCATAACCTTCTAAAAAATGTTTCCACGATAAATTAATGGCGTGGCCAGAAACATTACCCTCTAAAAAACAAATACTGTTTTGCACTCTCATAAACTCCCGTGGATATACATGAATAAATTCAAAATTAGGCAACAGGTATTTTTTTAAACCAAACGTAAGCTGTATTGCAGCAGCACTTATTAATACCGGCATTTCTTTATAGCCTTTATTATCGTGAATTTTAAAAACTTTATGTGCAATAAAATTTTGCACCCGTTCAATAAATCTTGTTTTTTGTATTGCAGAAAGATCATTAAAATAAGCGAAGCGCTTGGTAAGTATTGCGGTTAATTCTTTACCGGTAAAATTTAATTCATCGCCATAATAGGTTAAATGAGCAGCGCCTTTTTTGGAATAACTTTTCGGTAAGTCAGCTGTAGAAAAATCATCAGATTCATTTTCATCTCCATTGCTGATATTTCTTTTGATGCGGATTAAAACAAAAATAAAAATAGCAATAAATGCAATGACCATTGTTACATCCGGTGTATAATGCTCTTCTTTTTCAGGTTGATTATTGATTACCCGGTCTGCGGTTTTTAAAAGTTCTTTTACATCAGGAAAGCTATCTATCCCTGGAGGCAATTCGTTTTTCTTTAAATAAATATCAATATCCTTTCCTCCCGGTACTTTATAAGTAACAATGGTATTTTTTTCATTAGGCGGAATATGGTACGTTGTATCAAAGGGCATAAAAAAAATTAATCTTCCTTATCGTCGTAATCACCATCAAGCAAAGGAATATCGCTGACAGAAGCACCTGCAATTCCTTTTACACTGCCGTACATTCCACTGGTGCTTATTAAAACTTTTTCTAATTGTTTTTCTCTTTCCTTCCAAAGTTTTTCCATCTGTATGCGTTCTTTCATTATGCTTTGTTTCATTGCCATAAACCCTTCTACAATGGCTTCCATTTGCCCCCTGAATTCGTTGCCGGTTAAATAATCGTACAGCATCTTCATTTTATCGCCTTTACCCTCCTGGGCTTTTTGTGTTTCAAACACCTTTATTATTCCAGAGCGTAATAAATATGAAACGCTGCTTACTTCACTAAAATTGCATACCCAAACACCATCTTTTTCGCCAAATTTATCCATATCCTTAGGAAAAACCTGCGACACCAAAATAGCCACATCGCTGCCACTGGTACGTTTATCTGTTTTTAATTTATCTATCCAGCTGTTGCTCCATGCTTTGGTACGTTTACTTTCATAAATAATTCTGCCGCAAACCACGCCGCTGTTATTGCGTACCAATTGTATGCAATCGGCACCTTCTACACCTTTGCCCACTTCTTCAATAATATCAAAAGGGAAATTTTCTTTTAATATTTGTTCCAATAAAGTTTCCTGGCTTTCGCCCTGCAGTTGCATACTCCCCTGTTCTATCTTACGTTTCATTTCTTCTATTAATTTTTGCTGCTGTTCCATTTGCAGCTTATACTCTTTTGTTTTAAGATCAAACAATTCCTGCTCTCTTTTAATGGTGCTTTCTTCAATCTCTTTCCGCTTTTCTAAAAAACGTTTTTCAATTTCCACTTCTAAATTCTTCTGTTTTTCTTCCAGTGCATTTTTATCTCTTAATAAATCCAGTTCTTTCTTTTGCAGATCCTGCAGCTGTTGTGTTTTTATCCGGGCTTCTTCTTCCAGCGATTTTAATTTTGCCGCAATTTCTTCACCTGCCTTTTTAATTGCATCATTTACCAGTACAGTTTTTTGTTTATCAAATTCTTCTTCTTTCTTTTTTTGCCAGTCAATCATTTTACCACGTAGTTCTTTCTCTACCTCGTTCTTAAGGCTTTCATTTAATTCAAACTGGTGGCCGCAATTGGGGCATTTTACTTCGGTTGCCATTAATTATTTTTTTACAAGATAAGAAGTTGTTGCAAAACAGGGCAACACAATTGAGTTTTAGCCGCTGTTTCCCAAAATTTAGAAGACTAATAAAAAATAAAAAGTTTTTTTTAAAAAGTTAAATCCAAGCCAAACCTTTCTGTCGTAATTGTTACGCATGCTAATTCTCCCCCTGTAAAAGCTAATCGCTTTTTTCCCCTTTCAACTTCCAAAGGAAAATTTTACACAATTCAAAATTTTAAAATTTATGAAACGGAAAATTTACGCAGCAGTTATGCTGCTGGCCATGCTTGTAAACACCTTTCCCGTATGGGCATCCAGCCACAGAGAAGCTCCCTTAATTGCCGATGATCCATTGGCAGATAACACAGATGTGTATGCCTTTAAAAGTCCGGATAACCCAAACAAAATTATCCTTATTGCCAATTACATTCCTTTTCAGTTGCCCCAGGGCGGCCCGAACTTCTATCACTTTGGCGAAAATGTGCGCTACGAAATTCATATAGATAATAACATTGCCACAAGCGGCGATGATATTATTTATCGTTTTACATTTAGCCGGAAAAATGAAGATCCCACTACATTTTTTAATATCCGTTTAGGTAAAGAAAATGTTAAAACTACTTATACACTTGAAAGGAGTATGAATGGAGGGGGGAGCTTCAGTAAGATAATAACAAACGGAACTGTGCCTCCGCCCAACATTGGCGAAAGGTCAATCAGTACAAGTGTTGGATTAAATGCTGGGGGTTATGAAACACTGTTGAATAATGCCATTAAAACAGCAAGCACCGGCGAAAAAGTTTATTGTGGTCCCGTTGATGATCCGTTCTTTGTGGATTTAGGTGGCATTTTTGATTTAGGCGATGCCCCACGCCTTGGGCCTACAAAATCGGAAGACGGCTTGAAATGTATTAATGTTTCTTCCATTGTTCTGGAAGTGGATGTAAGTACATTACAAAAGGATCGTAAATCAGTAAGGCAGGCAAAAAATATTCTTGATCCAAATTTTGTTATTGGTGTATGGGCTTCTGCAAGCAGGCAAAAATTTACCACATTAAGGGAAATTTCTCAAAATCCTGATAATACTGGTGAGGGTGATAACCGTTATGTAACATATGACGGACCCTGGATACAGGTTTCAAGATTGGGAATGCCATTAACCAACGAAGCGGTTATCCCTATTGGCGATAAAAATCTTTGGAACAGGTTAACGCCCTACCAGGATCTTTCCCGGTTAAATAAATTCGGCAATTATTTTTATAATCCCGAGCTGGCATTGTATATGGATGAAGCACAATTTGGACCTGCTGTACCTGCCTTTAGTCAATTAAGAGTTCAAAAAAATTCTTTAGGGCAGTTTGGTTTTGGTAACGGACAAAATGGTTTATTTGGATTAAAAGGTAATCCTGCATTAAATGGTACCGCTTTAAGCGAAGCTAATTTTGGCGGCTTATTATTACCAGGTGCCAACAAACCACGTTCGGTTGATTTGTGGCCCATATTTCATACTGGCGTTCCTAATTTAGCGCCTTATCAACTGGCAACAGGTAAAGCGGGAGGCAACCCTCTTGCAGTTGGTAAACCTTTTATCAGTAATTTTCTTCCTAATGGAGGCGATATGCTGCGCCTGAATATGGCGGTACCGGCTACCGAACGTGACTCACCTGATTTTAGTTCGGAAGGTTTAGTTCAGGCGGCAGTGTTAGGATTGCTTGATCCGAGGTATAATACTAATAAAGACATACAGTTTATTCCAAACATGGATGGGTTCCCTAATGGAAGAAGGCTGGAAGATGATGTAACAAGAATAGAACTGCAGGCTGTTAGCGGTGTGGTATTAGCAGCCATTGGTTTGTGGTACGATGATTATCAACCAGGAGGAAGCCCTGTTACCCCGAAGCTTTTAAATGTGTTGGGCTACACAACAAATGTTGAGGCCAATGATACTGTTTTCAGGCGCTCATTTCCATTTGTACAAACACCCTGGGCTGGTACCCGTAATTGTGATTGCAAAACAGCAGCAACAACTACCAGCAGACCTGTACAAAACAGTATTTACAATCAACCTAATTTCAACAAAGGTTTTAGTTCGTTGTTAGCCGCTCCTGATATGGTGGCAAAAACATCGCCTAACCCTTTTGTGGAGAATACTACCATACAATACCAATTAAAAACCACTGCACAGGTAACAGTTGCAGTGTATGATGCACAGGGTAAAGAGGTAAAAGTATTGGTTAATAAAAAACAACCTGCAGGAAGCTATACCGAAACCTTTAATGGTAAGGGGCTTGGCGCAGGAATGTATTTTGTAAAAATTATTAAAGATGGCGAGGTTAAGCAAACGCTTAAAATAATAAAAGAATAACCAGTAAAACATAAAAGGGATTGCATTACAGATTTTATAAATTGTATTTGCAATCCCTTTTTTTATTAATAAAAAAGCGAAGTAAAAAACTTCGCTCTATAAAAGTGACCGAGACTGGATTCGAACCAGCACGCCGTTTCCAGCGCCACCACCTCAAGGTGGTGCGTCTACCAATTTCGCCACCCGGCCAGATTTAGGGATTGCAAATTTAACTGTAAAGTTTATAACTGGCAAAGCTTAATCAAAATCATTTAATTATTCAGACTAAAAAAACTCTTTAGCAAATAAGTGAATTAATTTGTGAAATTAGTATAACCTGTGTCCCAGTTATTTTTTTAGAACAATTCTAAACGTGGTTCCTTTACCAGGCTCACTATTTTTTACAAACAATTCGCCTTTGTGGTATTGCTCAATAATTCTTTTAGATAAACTTAATCCTAAACCCCAGCCACGTTTTTTTGTGGTAAAGCCCGGTTTAAAAACTTTAGCTATATTTTGAGAACTGATGCCTTTGCCACTGTCTTTTACGTCAATTATTATGTTGGCTGCTTCGTTTTTTATATTGATGCCAATACTGCCTTTTCCATCCATGGCATCTAATGCATTTTTTAATAAATTTTCAATTACCCAGTCAAATAACGGGGCGTTTATCATGGCAATAATTTCCGTTTCGTTAAAACTGTTGATGCTGAAATTTACTTTGTCGGTAGCCCTGCGTTTTATATACGCCACCATATCTTCAATTTGAATTACAATATTTTTTTCTTCTAACTGTGGTGTGCTGCCAATTTTGCCAAAGCGGTCGCTTACCAATTTAAGGCGGTCCACATCTTTAGCCATTTCATTGGCAATTTTTTCGCTTTGCGGATTATCTTTCAGCATTTCTACCCAACCCTGCAAAGATGAAAGTGGCGTACCCAATTGATGTGCTGTTTCTTTTGCCATACCGGCCCACACCTGGTTTTGTGTAGATTTATTTCGGGTAGATACAGTTATTAAAGTAATGATGATAAACAATGCAACAATGATAAGTTGTACAATAGGATAGTAACGCACTTCTTTTAATAAAGCAGAATCACCATAATAATATTTGTTGATGTATAAAGGATCTTTACTTATCTCTACAGTTATCGGCTCGTGCTGGTTTTTAAATTCTTCAATTTTATTTTTTAAATAATTGCTATCCGATTTTACTTTGTTGGAATCTAAATTGGAATAATCGTTTGGCCCGAGAGGAATATCTTTTTCGTTGGTGCCAATAATAGGTATTGCTGTATTTTCTGCTGTGATGGTGTTGGTAAGTTCTATTGCTGATGGTTCGGTACTGTTGCCCCTTGTTTTTAAAGCCTGCACCCACACATTTACTTTTTTTCTTTCGTCGGCAGCAATTTTTTTAGACAAATAATTGGAATAGAATACCGTGCCACTAACAATTGCAATGGCAATTATGGCCAATGCAGTACGCCAGTTTATAAATTGTGAAAGCATAAGTAAAAATAAGGAATTAGGAATTAGGAATTTGTCTGCAGGCAAGCAGGGTGCATTTCAAATTGTAGCTAAAGCATCAAGCCTGGCAGCAAATTTTAACGCAGAGAAAATGAGAAAAGGAGTTATCGCAGAGATTCTCAGCGCAAACTCTGGCATCTCATTTTCTCTGCGTTAAAAAAAATATTGCGACAATTTGAAATGCCCCAGACAGGCAGGTTTGGTATTAGGTGTGAAGTATTAGCTATGAAAATGTATTATGTTTGTGCAAAACATAATTAAAGTTCACCAATGGTATGCGGTTGAAAGGATTGCGACGCAACGATGATGCCATGGAAAATCTAAGCTGGTATAAAAAATGCAAACCCCATCTGTAGCAATTGTTATTTTAAACTGGAACGGAAGAAAATTTTTAGAACAATTTCTTCCTTCGGTGATGGCATCGGTGTATGATAATAAAAAAATTATTGTGGCTGATAATGCATCAACAGATGATTCGGTTATTTTTTTACAGCAGCAGTATCCGCAAATAGAAATTTTACAAAACAGCAGCAACGAAGGTTTTGCAAAAGGATATAACACTGCATTAAAAAAAGTGCAAAGCGATTATTATGTTTTATTAAACAGCGATGTAGAAGTTTCTCCCAATTGGATAAACCCTGTTATTGATTTAATGGAAAGCGATGCCGCTATTGCTGCCTGCCAGCCCAAATTATTAGCGTACCACGATAAAAATAAATTTGAATATGCCGGTGCAAGCGGTGGATGGATAGATGAATTTGGTTACCCATTTACGAGGGGCCGTGTGTTTGATGTTTGCGAAACTGATAACGGCCAATATGATGAACCCCAACAATGTTTTTGGGCAAGTGGTGCTGCATTATTTGTTAAATCAAAAATTTATCATGCAATGGGCGGACTGGATGAATATTTTTTTGCACACCAGGAAGAAATTGATTTTTGCTGGCGGCTGCAAAGGGCGGGCTATAAAGTTTATGTGCAGCCGGCATCGGTAGTGTATCATGTGGGTGGTGGTACTTTACCAAAAGGCAACAGTAGAAAAACTTACCTCAACTTTAGAAATAATTTAATTATGCTGGCTAAAAATTTTTCTTTGGCAGCAGCATTATGGAAAATTCCTTTTAGAATGGCATTGGATGCTGTGGCCGCATGGAAAAGTTTATTAGGCGGCGATGGCGGCTATTATATTGCTATTTTAAAAGCACATATTGATTTTTTTAAATGGTTGTTTGTAATAAAAAAACAACGGACTTTACCTGCAAAAAAAGATGTGCAATTGAGTGGATGTTACAATGGATCGGTGGTGTGGCAATATTTTATAAAAAAGAAAAAAACGTTTTTAGAAATTGTTAATAATAAATAAGTTTTTTTAACAGTTACGCCTTATTTTTGCACTGCAAATTTTTAATACATGGCACACGAAATTATTGACAACTCTGATAAGGATTTTACGCATAACTGGGTGTCTTCGTCACGTTTTATCTGGTTTTGCCAGGTTTTTTTAGTGGTGGCTTTGGTTTTGGGAGGTTGTTATAATTTATACACCCACCGTTACAAAGGAAAACCGGAGGTAAAGGTGCCGGAAAATACCCTGTACAATCCTAAATACAAATAAAAATTTTTGTTGTAGCAATACAACCCTTATTTTTGCCGTCCGAAAAAACGGTACTGTACTTTGAAGCTCCAGCTTCAAAACAAAAGTAAAAAAGTTCTTAACATGGAAGCTGGAGCTTTCAGATACAAGCGGAAGTAGCTCATTTGGTAGAGCACGACCTTGCCAAGGTCGGGGTGGCCGGTTCGAGCCCGGTCTTCCGCTCAAAAAATTATCCTGACATTTTTGTTGGGATTTTTTTTCTATACCAGATTCTCTTTTTTTAGAGAATAAATACACTCGGGTGGTGGAACTGGTAGACACGCAGGACTTAAAATCCTGTTTACAGTAATGTAAGTGTGGGTTCAACTCCCATCCCGAGTACTTAACAACCAATAAAAGCCTTGACAGTATTGACTTTCAGGGCTTTTTTGTTTTTTGGTGGGCGGTACAGTGGGCGTTTTAGATTAATTTAAAATGTGTCCTACAGTTCTAATCCTGTTCTGGGCACTTGCCATAACTTAAAAGACTTTATGTTATAGACTTGCAGGGCTGTTTTATTTCATTGGGGGACATTTTAGGTGAGATTTTTTTTAAAAAATCGAAGGTGGGATTTAATACGCTTTCAATCTTTTTCATTAGACTAATTTAAATGTACTATATTCAAATTGTTGTTAATTCATAATGAATATTTGTATATTTACTGATGTGTCTTAAATGCACATTGGTTTAAAAACATAAATATGAATAAGAAAATTACCGAACACGATGCGTTAAGAGGAATAGATGATTTTTTTGGAGGACTATCTACAGAAGAAAGACAGAGGGTTTTTGATTGGATTGTTTTGAAATATAAGATTCAAAGTACAACAAATATACAATCTGCAACTTCCCCAAATTTAGGAAGTGCTAATCCTTTGGGGGCAAACATCACCGGGAGTAATACTTCTGGAATACCGGTTACTACTTCAATAAAAGATTTTTTGGTTCAGAAAAAGCCACACGATAACGCTGAAAAAATTGCATGTATTGTTTATTTTTTAGAAAAGGTTCAAGGTTTAGATGGAGTTAAAAATATGGATATAATACAAGGAAATAAAGATGGAAGGCAACCTTCCTTTTCAAATGCATCTGTCTTTATAAATCATGCTATAAGTAGACAACATTTTTTAACCTCTATTGGTGGCAGTAAAAAAGCACTATCTGCTAAAGGGGAAGCTATTGTTAATGCCCTACCAGAAAGAGAAGCTGTAAGTAAAGCATTAGCAGAGCATGCAAGCAAAAAAAAGACTGCAAAAAAATCAACTAAAAAGAAAAAGGCTAAATAGTGAGTCTAAATATTATTAAAACTGTTTTAATCTCTCGATTCCCATCCCAACTTGTTGATGAATTACTTGATTGCTATCAAGAGCAAAAAAGAAATTATTTCTTAGGCAATCATAGACCTACAGAGGTTGAAGGCGGTAGGTTTTCAGAAGCAGCCTTTCGAATGTGCGAACATCTTGCAGGGTTTAGTATTACCCAAATTGGAAAACAACTTGATACTGATGGCTTGATAAGAAAATTGCAAGGGTTAGCAACCACATTTCCTGACTCTTTACGAATACATATACCTCGTACTTTGAGGGTTGTTTATGATATAAGAAATAAGAGAGATGCGGCACATTTAGCAGATGGTATTGACCCAAATTTGCAAGATTCAAGTTTTGTGTTTGCTTCTCTAGATTGGGTCTTAGCCGAATTTATTCGATTGTCAGGAGGGATTACAGCAGACAAGGCTTATGAACTAATTAAAGCAATTACTATAAACGCAATCCCTGTTGTTGAGGACTTTAATGGTTTTTTAAAGACTTTAAATCCTAAATTAAAAGTTTCAGAAATAATTTTACTATTATTATATCATTGCGGCTCAAATGGTGCTGCAATTGAACAATTATCTTTATGGGTTAAACCGCTGCAAAGAAAAAATCTAAAAGCTACACTTTTGAGAATGGAGCATGAAAAAGATTTAATTGTAAAACAAAAGGATAAGTTTAATATAACAAGATTGGGCATACTTGAAATACAATCAAATAATCTGGTAGAAATATAAACTCAATAACCTTAGTTTATAATGTTGAATTTTTCAATGATAAATCCATCTTCATACTTAATACACTTCTTAGTTGACGAGGATATCCTAAGTCTTTTTTTATTAAAAGTCATTAAACTATAAAATTGCTATGAAGGATAAAAAGTTGCAAGTATTCGTTTCTTCTACTTATACTGATTTAATAAAAGAACGTCAGGCAGCTGTAGAAGCCATTCTGTCGTCAGGGAACATACCTGCAGGTATGGAGTTATTTTCAGCAGGAGATGAATCGCAAATGACAGTTATAGAAAGATGGATTGATGAATCGGATATATATCTATTGATTCTTGGAGGAAGATACGGTAGTATCGATATTAAAACAGGGAAGAGCTATACCCAATTAGAATATGAGTATGCTATGGAAAAAAATAAACCTTTATTTTCCGTGGTAATAAATAACAGTATAATAGAGGAAAGAGTAAAGAAAATGGGATTAGTTGCAATCGAGCAGCATAATCCAAAAGCATTAGAATTATTTAGAAGTAGTGTGTTAAAAAATCTTGTAAAATTTTGGGACGATACAAAAGATATTAAGATAGCAATTCATGAGACATTGTCTGAGTTTGGTTATAGAAAGGAATTGATAGGGTGGATAAGAGGGGATAATTCAGTAGATACAACAATTCTTGCTGAACAAATAGCAAGACTAACAAAAGAAAATTTTGAATTGACAAGTAAATTAAGTAACCCTGAAACGAATTCTAATTCTCTTTATGCAGGATTATCTTTTAGCCAACTTGAAGGCCTGTTAAAAGAAGAAGGTATTGAAATTTCTCAAAAGAAAATTAATTTATTGGATTTCATGATTACAAATGGAGCATCGTTAGCTAGAAATATTTCTTCAGCTATTTTCAATAGAGAAGGGATTAATAAACTAATGAAGTATAGGTTAATTGAGAGTGACGATATGGGGCGGGTTAAATTTACAGAAGCTGGACATAGTTTTTATTTAAAATGTATTGTAGCATCAAAATCTTAGGCTGAAATTGTCATTATAGAGAACAATAAAATTAAATCTCTAGTTGATAATATTTTCATTCTAAGCGATTAAAACTACAAAGTTGTTAATGTAATCTTTATATCTAAAAAAGAGGCTTACGCCTCTCTTCTAATCTCCAAGCAATTTGTAAACCTTGCAAGGTTCACAGTAAATTAAAAAATGTTTATCTTTTTCATACCAGTGAAAGTTAAATTTTTCATTTTCCGGCAATTGTTCAAACTCTATAATCTTTGCGTTCAGCCGGCATGGTTCGCAAACCCTGCATTGTTCGTTTAGTGCTTTTATTGCATTCATAGTAAATCATTGGTTTTGGATTGATTAAAATTGCGTTTCTTCCATTCGATATATTCTAAAGCTTTCGGGGTAAAATTGAAGCCTTCCACACCCCCATCTTTTCTATATAATTCGGTATTTAGAATTAATAGTTTCATGAAGTCGAAAAAGCCAATATGCCTTGATAGCATTACTAACAGGGTACCAAATAAATCTTCTGTCAATCCGCTATGATGAATTTTACTTACTTTTTGTTTATCAGTATAGACAGTAAAAAAAGTAGGCGCATTTTTTAATTCCTGTAAAAGTGTTTCTTTATGTATGTCATCCATTTCAATAATGGACATTCTTACTCTGTTAAATAAACTCATAATGTTTCTTTTATTTTTTCTGATGATTCTGGATTATTCCAAAACTGTTTATTCTTATTATCTACTTTACTGTAAAAATTGATTGTAACCCTGTTTAAGGGTATTACATTTACGTTTGCATAATCTTGTTTGTAAGTTTTAATTGTGCCGCCTAATTGGCCTGCAGCTTCTAATCGTTCAAACTGGTGTATGAATTCCAAGCCCGAATAATGACCAGTGTAGAGCCTGGAGATTTTCTTTGAGCAGTTCCACACCTGGCAGCCAAACTCACTTTCATTTTTTGTAACGTAGCTTGTTAGGTAATTGATAATTCCTTTTACATTGTTGGAACTAACATGCTTTACATTGAAAGCTGATGTAGGTTTAAAACTTGCATCCCTCGGAACTATTCCAAACTTTGCTTGTAATTGAATCCAGTACGGCCACCATTTATCAATCTTCCAAAACTTGTTATTGATAATGTGAAAGTGGATGTTGTCTTTAAATGCTTCATTTTGGGTTTGTTTTTCAGCTACCCATAAGTATTGAAAATCTTTGCTTCGCTTAACACAATTATCAAGGAATTTATGAAGCACTTTTACGGCAAGTGAATCTTCCACCTTATTTACAAATGTTAGTGTTAGAAAGGAAAGATTTTTATGTACTCTTGAAAAAGCAATTATTTTTACCCTTATCTTTGATTTTGTACGCCTTGACATAGAACGAAGTTTTTTTACTTCATCCTTTTTTGTTTCTTCAAAATCTAATGGCTTAGAAATGAGTTGTTCTAATTCATCTTTATACTTCTTTGTGTATTTCTTTCTATCCATTGAAGAACCTGCAAGCTTTCCCATAGAAGAAAGATTTGCCACTTTTGGATGTATCACGGAACTGATTCCGTAAGTGTTTTTTACTAAATACATGACAATCCTCCTTTTGATTTAAGCGTCGTAATCGTTGCGGTATTATTAAAATCATTAGTAAAGGTTGATTGATGCGGATTTTTATTAAAGGTTAAAAAAAAATAAAGGATTATTGCGAAGGGCAATAAGGTTAGAAAGTAAGGGATAATGTTATTGGGATAAAATCTTTTTAGATATTTACCCGTTCTGCGTTCATAAACATTTATGTACAGCCAATTGGGATGCTTTTCGTTTATGAATGAAACAAACTTTGATAGCCCATGTACAAACTGCCATTTTTTTGGCTTAGCATCTTTATAAAACGCTATTACGGTATAATCATTTTTATGCATGATTAAACCCTCCTCTTTGAAACTTTTTAAAGTCTCTTTGTGTAATTGATTCTTCTACTTCTGCCAATTTGTAGAGAATGCGTGACCCTATCCTGTAAGACGTGAGCAAGCCTGACTTAGTCCAATCGTGTAAGGTTGGAAGTGAAATTTTTAGAAGTCGGGAAACTTCTTTTCTTGAAATTAGATTTGATTGATTTTTTTGTGTTGGATGTTGGATATTCCCAATCTTTTCGTCAATTAACTGACCAATCTTTTGTAACAGTTCATTGACTTTAATCCCATTTAGCAGAATTTGCATATTTGTCATGTCGTTTTTTTATCGACAGGGCAAAAGTGCATGTGTTACAGAAACGTAGTTATGAAATATAGTACTACAAACTACTGAAACCCTTTACTTGTCTACCTTTTTTAAATCGGCAGAAACCTTTTTTGAGAGTGCATTTAAACCGACCTCTTCAAATAAATTGGAAATTTTAGCTAGTCTTTGCTTTATTTTCTTCTTCTCAACACCAATTTTTGAATAAGTTAAATCGGTAAAGCGTGGAATTATGCCTCGGATATTGAACTCATCTTTATTGACAATTAAGCCTATTAGCTTTGCCCTTTTACCGACCGAATTGCACCTGCTGGTCTTACCATACAAGCCCAAATAATCCAGTACTAAAATTTGTTCTTCGAGGCTTAAAGTTTCAGTCTTTTTTGTCGGTTTCGATTCAAGATTTTCCAAAGTAGCCTTAACAAATTTGAGATACTGGGATACAACTTCGCCATTGACATAGGCTAATATATTTTCTATGTCATAATAAGGTTGCTTACTTAAATCTAAAGGCTGATTGTTTAGATAATCAGCATTAAATGAATAAGAAAAAAAAGTGTTGGAATTATCAAAATTGTCTGGGTTAGGGCTACTCCTCCTCTCAACAATATCATTTACCCTTTTTATTTCTAACTCAATGAATTCTTTTTTGTTTGAAACTTCTTTAAAATGTTTTTCGAAATCTTCTTTGAAATCATCAAGGTTCAATAATTTGTTATTGTTTGACATGATCTGAATTTGGTTCCTATATCTATCTAAGACAAGATTATTGTAAACGAGATATTCATGTGATTTTGGAACTATCCTAAATTCATACAGAGCATCAAAAAAAGGTTTTGTGGGGTTTCTATGAGATGCATTACTTGTTGCTATAAGAAATGTTATGTATTTGGAATTAAGAGAATTTTCCCAAAACAGGAATTTTTCTTCAATTGTTTGAAGTTTTTTAAATTCTTCCAACAATTTTACTTTCTCTTCTTCTGAAAACGGAGTTTGCATACTATTTGAAAAAAGGGTGATTAATTAATTTATTTGCGTTATCGTGTTGGCTAATTTTGATATATTTTAAAAATGCTTTTTCCGTTTTATGTCCGGTAATTTTCATGATTGAAATGCTTGGTACATCTGCTAAATACGCATTAGTTGCAAAAGAACGCCTTGCAGTGTGAACCGTTATCAATTGGAACTTCTGAAAGCTTTCACTTTTTTTTGTGCCGCCTTTAGTAAATGAATGTAAAACATTTTCATTTAACTCGGCTTTTTCTCCTAACTCTTTAAGATACTCATTCATCTTTTGATTAGTAATTGCGTAGTCAGGCAACCCATTATATTTTACAAGAATTTTTTTAATGTATTTATTTAATGGAATAATAACTAATTCGCCTGTCTTTTCTGTTTTTATTTTCAATTTAGAATTATTATCAATCAAGTTTTCGTCAGTTAGTTTTATCAAATCCGAGTAACGTAATCCAGTATAACAACTAAGTACAAACATATCCCTCACTTTATCTAGTTTTGAATTTTCACTTAAATCAAGTTTGTATAACATTTCAATTTCGCTGTCAGTTAAATATATGTGTTCGGTATCTTCTTCAATAGTCTTAAATTTTCTGTTTTTATATTCCAAGTTGGTTGTAATCTTTCTATCAAAAGCTTCATTCATAAAAACTTTTACGTGTTTAATAAACCCTCCTATCGTATTAACGCCATAATCTTTCTTTAAACAGTACTTCGTAAATTCTTCATAGAAAGTAAGGTCAATGTTAGCAAAGGTCAGTTCTCGCTTAGAAATGGCTTTAAATGCGGTCAATACTCGTAATGTTTGACCATAATGCTTTATTGTATTAGGTCGTTTAGCAGAAGATTTTATAATGGCATCAATAAAGCCTATAAAATCCTTCTTATTCAATATATCGGGTTTTAATAAAGCTTCGCCTAATCCTGCTTTTAATTTTTCATTTGTGGGTACAATCCCATCATTGCCCAGTTTTCTGTAAACATTATGGATGTGTGTGCTTATATTTTTTAGTGTAGAATTGATTTCGGCGGCTTCTGTAAAGTCTTTTGTATCTCTTGCTTGTTGTGCTTTATGATTCCAATGTTTTTTGTTTAGGAAAATTCCAGTAGAATACTTCACCCTTTTACTGTTATAACTAAATACCATAACAAGCAATGTTTCGTCTTTACTCTTTGGTTCTTTTAGTTGAAATTTTACGCTTCCCATACATTTTTAGTTTTGCGCTAAGTTAGTGCAATTGTTTACAGTGGGCGGTACAGTGGGCGAAATAATTTATTCTCACTTTTTTAAAATTATTCTCCCTATGCCTTGAAATGCAATACAGGTAAGGCTTATAAAAGATTAAACAGGGAAAGATAGACTAAATGAAGCAAAGTATAAAGTACTCCCATCCCGAGTACAGCTTAAAAATAGAAGCCTTGACAGCATTAGCTTTCAGGGCTTTTTTAATTTTAAGGGGCAGTATAGGGGCGGTTTGCATAAATAATAAAGCTGCCAAAAAAAAGCAGCTTTATTTTATAAAACTTTATTTCTTATTTCAAATTATGATACACCTTCTGCACATCTTCATCCTGCTCCAGCTTATCTACTAATTTCAATACATCATTAGCGGCTTCTTCATCCAGCTCCATTGTGGTAGTGGGGATACGGGTAAGTTCGGCAGTTACTACTTCTATTTTCTTTTCGTCCAATGCTTTTGCCATGTGGCCAAACTCTGTAAATGCCGTGCGGATGATGATATTGCCTTCGCTGTCTTCGCCAATTTCTTCCAGGCCGTAATCAATTAACTCCAGTTCCAGCTCTTCTAAATTTTGGCCGGTATTTTTTATTTTAAATTCTCCCAAACGGGTAAAACCAAATGCCACACTGCCGCTGGTACCTAAGGAGCCGTTGCATTTTGTAAAATGCATCCTTACATTAGCCACCGTTCTGGTAGAGTTATCGGTTGCAGTTTCTACCAAAATGGCAATGCCATGCGGTGCATGACCTTCGTAAGTAATCTCTTCGTAGTTGCTGGTATCTTTACCCATGGCCCTTTTAATAGCCGCTTCTACACGGTCTTTGGGCATACCACATGCTTTTGCATTAATGTAGCACCTTCTTAAGGCCGGGTTGTTATTAGGGTCGGGGCCGCTGGCTTTTACAGCAATGGCAATTTCTTTTCCAATACGGGTAAAGTTTTTTGCCATCTTATCCCAGCGGGCAAACATGCTGCTTTTTCTAACTTCAAATATTCTTCCCATGAGCTTGGTTGATTGGTTAACTGGTTTATTGGTTGGTTAGTTAATCAGTTATTCGGGATGCAAATTTAAGGAAAATCATTGCTTAAACATTCCGCACAAAAATGTAAGGGAAGATTAGTTATTTAAAGTGCAGGAAGTACCAATTATAAAGACGCTGAGTTCCCCCTTCAGGGGGCGGAGGGGGCAAAAAAGCGACACCCATTTACAGGTGCCGCTTAAACCTAAAGTATAGCCACTTAAAAGGTATAGCCAAGAGAAACTTTTACCACACGGTTATAAGCTTTAAAATTATCGTTCTTATCTAATTTTGAAAGTCCGTAATCGTAACCGGCTTTAATGTTTAAGCCATTACCAAATGCATAACCAACACCACCGGCAAGGCCTAAATCAACACGGTTAAAATTATCGGTAAGGTCTAATTTTTTATTGTACAAAGAAATGCCTAATACACTTGTATTAATATGAAGGTTAGTTTTTGCCAGGTAAGAAATTTGCGGGCCTGCATAAATACTTAACCCTTTTGCCACTTCGGCTTTTAAAACTAATGGTACATCAATGTAATGCGATTCTACTTTTGCACTGGCATTAACACCTAAAAATTTAAGGGCATCAATTTTTAAATCTCCCTGCATGGCATACCCTTTTTGCGAATACATTACACCGGGCTCAAAAGAAATTTTTTCACTTAAAGGAATGCTGGCATAGCCGCCAATGTTAAACCCAGTTCTGCTTTTGGTGCTGATAAACCCATTGGTAAGATCAACTACATTGTTAAGACTGTTAAGTGCATCTCCCTGCCAGTTGGCAATGTTTACACCAGCTTGTACACCGTAACTGATTTGTGCTTTTGCGCTGCTGATAATTATTAAACTGAAAACAGCAAGAGTAAAATTTTTTTTCATGTTGTGGGGGCAGTGTTTTAAGTGGCTGCTTGCAATACTGTAACTGAATAGTGTGCCAGATTTTTTTTGTTTAGATAAGAAAACGTTAAAGCAAATTTCTGTTCACCAGCCGTTAACAAAAGCTGTTTTTTAAAAAACATTTTTTACCGCTGTACATTTATGTAAGTTTGTTGAGTTAAAAAAATTGTTATGGAAAATAAAACAGTTTACTACAGTGAATATTTGCAATTAGATAAAATAATTGAGGCACAAAAACCCGAAAGTTTTAAAGAAGGGAAAATTGCAGCACATGATGAAATGCTTTTCATCATTATTCACCAGGCGTATGAATTATGGTTTAAACAAATTTTGTTTGAAGTAAATTCTGTTATTGGTATTATGAGTAAACCTGCACTGAATGATAATTCTCCCGAAATGCAAACGGTAGTACACCGTTTAAAAAGAGTTACTACTATTTTAAAAGTACTGGTGCAGCAGATTGATATTATGGAAACGATGACGCCAATGGATTTTTTAGATTTCAGGGATATGTTACGGCCTGCATCCGGCTTTCAGAGTTACCAGTTTAAAATTGTTGAAGCAAAGCTGGGTTTAAAATTTGAACAGCGGCACGGACAAAATTATTATACTTCTCAATTAAAAGAAAAAGATATTGCTGTTATTAAAGATGCAGAAAATGGGCAATCGGTTTTAGAATTAATTAATGCCTGGTTAGAAAGGATGCCTTTTATTACAAATGAATTCTGGAATAATTATCAGCAAGTGTATGTGAACAGTTTGGCCGAAGCAGAAAAAAATAATGCTGAATTTTTCACCACCGTTTTTAATGACAGTAATGCTGAAAGAAATTTATCACCCAAAGCCTGCCGTGCCGCATTATTTATTATGATGTATCATGGTTACCCCATGCTGGAATTACCTTTTCAATTATTAGATACCCTTTTAGAAATTGATAACCAGTTAGGCAACTGGCGCAACCGCCACATTAATATGGTAAGACGAATGATTGGTACACGTATTGGAACTGGTGGCAGCAGCGGAGCCGGTTATTTAAAAGCTGCTATGGATAAACATTATATTTTTAAAGAGCTTACACAACTAAATAGTTTTTTAATTGACAGAAGGCAGTTGCCGGTTTTACCAAAAGAGTTAGTGGAACGGTTGGGGTATTTGCAGCAATAGTATTTACTTATAATTTTACAACTTATGCAAGATCAACCTACACAAAAATTACAGCTGATACTTACCGGCGCCACCGGCATGGTGGGTGAAGGTGTACTGCACGAGGCTTTACAAAATGATGCAGTAGAAAAGGTTTTAGTGATTAACAGAAAGCCCTGTGGCGTAACACACCAAAAATTAAAAGAGATTATTCATGCCGATTTTACCAACTTATCGCCTGTAAAAAATGAGTTGATAAATTATAATGCCTGCTTGTTTTGTTTAGGTGTTTCATCTGTTGGTATGAAAGAACCGGAATTTTTTGAAAAAACGTACACCTTAACAATGTATGTGGCAAAAGTATTGAGCAACCTAAATCCGCAAATGACTTTTTGTTATATTTCAGGAGCAGGAACCGACAGTACGGAAAAAGGCAGACAAATGTGGGCAAGGATTAAAGGCAAAACAGAAAATGATCTACTGAAACTGCCTTTTAAAAAAGTATATAATTTCAGGCCGGGTATTTTACAACCAACTAAAGGTTTAAAAAACACGTTGAAATTTTATAACTATTTAGGTTGGTTATTGCCAGTAATAAAATTTACTGCACCAAAATATATTTGCAGTTTAAAAGAGCTGGGGCACGCAATGATTAACGTTACCCTAAAAGGTTATGAAAAGAATATTCTTGAAGTAAAAGACATTCTTGCTGGAGCAAAAAAAGCATAAACTTATTTAAATACCCAACTGATTGTCTAAATAAAAACAATATGCAAAAAAATATTTTTTCTATTTTATTAACTAAGAGTATTCAATTCCATTACCTCAATATTTATTTTGCAATAAATAATCTTTTTAAAAAAGTTTAATAAAAAAAGTGTGAATTATATAAATTAAAGCCGAAATGATGTAACACATAAATTAAAAGTGGGTATTATCTTTACAGCGGTTTCAAAGGGAAAAGGTTTTTTTAGGAAAGTGAATTTAAAGGGGCTGGATTTTTATCCTGGTCCCTTTTTTATTTATACAATAAATTTATTTTTATTACTGCTGATCAAGCTTAATTATAAAACTGCTCCCTTTTCCTTCTTCGCTTTCAATTACCAATACAGCATTTATTTTTTGTAATAATTCTTTTACCAAAAATAATCCAAGGCCGCTGCCTTTTTCACCTTGCGTACCGGCTGTACTTTCGGCATCGTTTTGCAGTAAATCTTCTATCTGCTCTTTACTCATACCAATGCCTTCATCTTTTACGGTAATATAAATTTGCTGTTCGTGAGCAGCTGTGCTCACTAAAATTTCGCTGTTGGCATGGCTGTATTTTACAGCATTGGTAATAATATTTCTAAGCGCTATTTCTACAATATTACTGTCGGCTGCAGCGCTGGTTATTTGAATATCTTTTTTGATTTGAATATTTTTTTGCATTGCCTGCGCCGTTGCTGCACCAATGGCATCATCAATACAATCTTCTACATTCACATTAGTTATGGCCGGCCTGGTATTTTTAATTTGCATATTGGCCCATACCAATAAATTATCGAGCATATCGCTGGTTTGGCTAACAGCCTGCACCGTTTGACTTTTAAATTTATCTTTTTTCTCAGCTGTTAAATTGGGGCTATCCGCCAGCGAAAGATAACTTTTAAGTGTTACCAGCGGGTTACGAAAATCGTGGCTTATTACAGAAAACAACCTGTCTTTTACATGATTCAATGTTTGTAGTTCATCTTTCTGTTTATTAATCTGGGTATTTTTATCCTGCAGTAAAATATTATTTTGTTTTATACGGAGGAAAAAAAAAGCCAGTGCTGCAAGCAATACTGCAGCACCAATGGCAACAATGATAAAAATATTGCGCTGATTTTTTTGCTTTGCCGTTTCTGATTGTTCCTTTACCAAACTGATATTTTTTTTCTCTAACTGGTAATCGGTTTCTAACTGCGTTAACTGATTTTTATTATCGTTGCTAAAAATGCTGTCTTTAAGATGATAATATTTTTCAAGATAAATACTTTGCTGCCGGTAATCTTTCATACCGGCATACATGTCTGCCATGTTGCGGTAATTTTCCATTGTAATACCTGTAAGGCCTTCCTGCAAACAATAAGCAATACTTTTATTAAAAGCTTCAATTGCTTTTGTATAATTACCTGCCTGCGATTGTGTGGCACCAATATTATTATAGATTACAGCAAGGTTATCAATTGGCGGCTCAGCCATTGCCGCATATTTTTTTAATACTGTATCAAAATATTGCAAGGCAAGGGCAGTATTTTTTTTATGTTTGTAAGTAAGCCCCATATTACTAAGGCCGGTGGTAACCATATAATCATCATTAATAAGTTTTGCTATAGCCATACTTTTTTGCAAATACAATAATGCAGAGTCGTACTGTTGTGTTTGATCATACATTGTACCTCTTTGTGCATAAAGCGATGCAAGCTGCCCGCTGTCTTTCGATTGTTCTACAATCTGCTCGGCTTTATCATAATATTCATTTGCCTTATTAAGTGTTTTACTTTGAAAAAAAACATTTCCGATAGACATATACGCATTGGTTAAACGCCGGTTATCTTTTAACTGCTCATAAATTTTTGCGCTTTGCTGATAGCGATCTAACGATTTATCAAAATCATTTTTAAGTAAATAACAAAAGCCTATATCATAATAAGCATTGCCCAACCGTAAAGTATTATTGTTTTTTTTTGCAAGTGCTGCCGAACGTTCAAAATATTCCAGCGCTTTTGAAGGATTGTTATCAATATAATAATTGCCAATACGGTTTAGTGTTCGTAATTTATTGCTGTCCTGTATTTCGGTATCTAATGCTTTGAGCAGGCTGTCCACTTCTTTGTTTACCTGGCTAAATAAAGTTGTACAAAACAATAATGATAAAAAAAGAAAGATATTTTTCATCTTAATAAAAAAAGAAAGGGTTAAATAAAACGTTTAATTGCCTGATTGCCCACAATACTATTTATAATAGTTTCGGCATAAGTTTTACCAATGGGCAATTGCATTTTTCCAATATGGACAAAATCATTTTCTACTGCGGTAACTTTTTGTCTGTTAATTAAATGAGTGCGGCTAATACGTATAAAAATTTGCTGTGGCAATTGCTGTTCTAAATTTTTCATACTTACCAATGCAATTTTCTTTTCGCCATTTTGTAAAAAAATATTTACAAAATCGCCCAGTGATTCTGCATACAGCACATCGGTATATGCAATTCTTAAAAAAGCATTTTTATCTTTTATAAAAAAAGATTCTTCATCTTTTTGCTGAAAAGCTTCGGCAGCAGATGTGTTTGCTTTTATGCCGGCAAGCACTCTTACTTTATCAATAGCCCTAAGCAACCTTTCTGTTTGCACTGGCTTTACCAAATAATCTACTGCATCCAGTTCAAAAGCATCGGCTGCATAATTTGGGTGAGAGGTGATAAATATTGTAAAGGGCAGTTGCTTAATACTTTTAGCAAGCTGTATGCCTGTAAGGTCCGGCATCTCCACATCCAGCACTAATAAATCGGGTTGATGATGTTGCAATTGCTCCCTTGTTATTAAAGCATTTTCGCAAACCGAAAGGCATTGCAGGCCGGGTACGCTGTTTAATTGCTGCAGGGTATATTCCCTGTAAATCTCGTCGTCGTCGGCAAGTATGTAGGTAAGTATAAGAGACATATTCAGGTTTAAAATTAATCCTTTTTAGCTTGATTTTAAACGTTTATCTACTCACAACCTTCATTTATCTACTAAAAGCCATGGTTTATCTACTTTGCCCTCTACAGTTATACAGGCTTACCGATATTTACATCGGTTTTTCATAGGATATTGGATTTTAAACGGGGCAGGATTTCCATCCAGCCCCCATTTTTTTAAATTTGAAATTACTGATCATATTTCTACTCCAGCAATAAACCGTTAGTAACTATTAACCACTAACTCTTATCCTTTTCCCATAGCCCTTGCTGTGGGATTTTTATTTTTTACTCAATGCTTAGTTGTACACATCGTTAAAATACTGCGTAGGTTACCCTTTTTAATTTGAATCAAAAAAATTATATTTGATTTTGCTATTTACTACACTAAAACTATTGTTATGACTAAACTGAAAATTATTTTTTCTTTCTTACTCACTTTTTTTGCTGCAACTGCATTTACACAGGTGGAGCAGGTTACAGAAAATCAGGCGGGTATTTCTCAAAGATTACAATACGAAATAGACATTACAAAAGACCCCAGGCTGGGCTATGTACCCAAAGACAGATTAGTTGATGCCTATCAAATTAGAAAGAGCAGGGTGGACAGAATTAATGCCTTAAATATTATGGCGCCATTTACATGGCAGGAACGTGGCCCTAACAGTGATGCTGTTGGCGCAAGTAATGGTAACACCAGGCCAGGCAATGGTAAAACATCAGGCAGGGTAAGAGCCATTTGGGAAGACCTGGGTGATGCTACCGGTAAAACCGTTTGGGTTGGTGGTATTGATGGCGGCCTTTGGAAGACAAATGACATCACACTTAACCCTGCAACATGGACACCTATTAATGATTTTTTTGGAAACCTTGCTGTTGCAAGTATTTGCCAGGACCCTACCAATGTAAACATTATGTATTTTGGTACAGGCGAAAAAGCCATTAATGCCGATGCAGTAAGAGGCGCAGGCATTTGGATGAGTACCGACCATGGTGTTAACTGGAGTGTAATGCCCGGCACGGCAAATTTTTGGAATGTAAGTAAAGTGATTTGCGATGCCAGCGGTAATTTATATGTTGGTTGTAATTCTATTTCTAACACATCGGGTTTGCAGCGTTACACAAAAGCTACTGCCACCTGGACGAATATTACACCATCGGGCCTTGACCCAAGAGTACCAGATATTGAACTTAGCACCACTGGAAGACTGCATGTCACCTGCGGATATTATAATACAGCAGCAGGCAGTGCAGGTTACCGTTATACTGACAACCCCTCAACTGTTACCAGCGGAACCTGGACATCTGCTGCTGTTTCATTTTCACCAGTACAATATAATGTTGATCTTGCCAGCAATGGAAATACTTTATATGCTTTACCCTCCAACTCAGCATTTGGTGTTACAACTATTTATAAATCTACAAATGGTGGTGCTAACTGGGCAGCAACCGGCGCAACACCTGCATTTACCAGCGGACAGGCATGGTATTGTATGGCAGTTGCAGTTGACCCTAACAATGCCAATAATGTAATTGTGGGCAGCCTTGACTGTTATAAAACAACAAACGGCGGTACTTCATGGACAAAAATAAGTGAATGGGTGGGCACAACAGGCCAGTATGTACATGCCGATCAGCAAATAATTACATGGCGCAGCAACAACCAGGTATTATTTGGTTGCGATGGCGGTGTGCATTATTCAGCAAATGGTGGTACAACTATTACTGACCGCAACCAGGGTTTACGTATCAAACAATTTTATGCAATAGCTAATCACCCTACGTCAACCAATTATTTTTTAGCAGGCGCACAGGATAATGGCGTACATCAATTAAATACAGCTGGCATGGGAGCTTCGGTAGAAGTTACCGGTGGCGATGGTGCTTTTGTACATATTGATCAAAACCAGGGACAATACCAATGGGGTTCTTATGTTTACAATCAATACAGAAGAAGTACTAACAGTGGCTCTACGTGGACGTCGGTAAATTATTCTTCTACAGCAGGCCAGTTTATTAATCCTACTGATTATGATGACGTAAATAATATTATGTACTGCAGTGGTAATGCCAACACGTTTGTTCGCTGGAGCAATCCTCAAACAGGCAGCACATTTACTGCTGTAACAATGAGTGGGTTAAGTTCCGGAAAAGTAACTGCCCTAAAAGTTTCGCCTTATACCAATCATACGGTGTATTTTGGCGGCGGCGGAAGCGGTATTACACCTTCAATAATTAAAGCCACTGCTGCTAATGCTACTCCGGTGTTTACTAATATTATTGGAGCAGGAATGACCACTGCAAGTGCAAGAATTTCGTGTATTGAATTGGGCAGTGATGAACAAAATATTATTGTAGTGTATTCTAACTACGGTGTTAATAATGTTTGGGTAACCAGTAACGGCGGTACCACATGGACAGCAATTGATGGCAATTTACCGGATATGCCTGTACGCTGGGCAATGTTTTACCCCGGCAGTAATACAAAAGCAATTATTGCTACCGAAACAGGTATTTGGCAAACAGATTTAATTAATGGTGCCTCAACTGCATGGAACCCTGAAACGGGTTTTCCTAATGTGCGTACCGATATGTTGCAATACAGGGCGAGTGATGGTTTACTTTCTGCCGCAACACATGGCAGAGGAGTATTTACCACAATTATTGGTGCAGCACCATCTTGCGGTACAGTTACCGGTTTAGCTGCGTCGTCAATTACAACAACCAGTGCAACGGTTAGCTGGACAGCATTAAGCGGTGCTTTAAATTATGATGTTGATTATAAATTAAATTCTTCCGGTACATGGATTAATGCTGCTACGGCAACCACAAACTTATCAGTTGCATTAAGTAGTTTAACTGCAGCTTCGTTATACGATTACAGGGTTAGGGCAAACTGTACAGGCGCAACAGGTGCATATGCACAGGCGCAATTTACCACAGCATCTGCACCCACCTGTACTGCACCAACGGGTTTGGCAACAAGTGCAATAACATCTACCAGTGCTACCGTTAGCTGGACTGCTGTTAGTGGTGCCGCTGATTATGATGTGGATTATAAATTAAATTCATCAGGCACTTGGACAAATGCTGCTACTGCAACAACAAACTTATCAGTTGCTTTAAGTGGTTTAACTGCATCAACTTTATACGACTGGAGGGTTAGGGCAAATTGTACAGCTATAGGATTAAACAGTACTTACTCACAAGTTCAGTTTACAACTTCGGCTCCACCTTCCTGTAATGCACCAGCTGGTTTAACTTCCAGTGCAATAACATCAAGCAGTGCTACTGTTAGCTGGACTGCTGTTAGCGGCGCCGCAAATTATGATGTAGATTATAAATTAAACTCATCAGGCACATGGACAAATGCGGCCACTGCAACCGCTTCAACTTCTGTCGCATTAAGCGGTTTAACTGCATCTTCCTTATACGACTTGAGGGTTAGGGCAAATTGTACTGCTGTCGGATTAACCAGTGCTTATACTCAGGCACAGTTTACAACAGGCGCAGTAAACACCTGCCCCGGACCGCTAGATGTTAGTACAAATGGCACTGCTGCCGGAGCGGCAACTATTCCTTTTAATACAGATACTAAAGGATTAATTAGCCCAACAGGCGATAATGATTATTACAAATTTGTAATTACAACAGGCGGCACTGCTACTATTACTTTAACCACACTGCCTTTTGATTATGATGTTAAACTGTACAGCAGTAATGGTACAACACAGTTAGCTATTTCGCAAGCCGGTGGCACTACAAGCGAAACTATTAGCAGAACTTATACTGCAGGCACTTACTATGTGCATGTGTATGGTTACAATGGTGCTAAGAGTGCAACAACCTGTTATACTTTAAAAGTACAGTTAGGTACTGCCAGCATACAGGAATTACCTGCTGCTCAGCCTGACATTAAAGTAAAACTTTTCCCTAACCCTGTTACGGAAAAGTTAAGTATTTATATGGTTGGAGATAACAGCCAGAAAAATTTAATGATGTATGATGCTAGTGGTAAAACTGTTTACAGCCAGCAGATTACTGACATGTTTACAACTTTAGATTTACAAAGGCTAACAGCTGGTGTGTATTTTGTAAAAATCACCTCTACTGATGGTAAAGTATTGTACACAGACAAGATCATTAAAAATTAAAAGTATTTTTTAAAAATTAAAACCGCCTCAAAAATTGAGGCGGTTTTTTATTGGATAAATATTTTTCTTTTTTTACGACTGGTTAGACCAGTTAGACATTGAATCTAAACGATTAAAAATGTCAGGTTGAGCTTGTCGAAACTGGTGCAATGGTCAACCCGCCGCCTTCGACAAGCTCAGGCTGACAGTATGATTTTAATGTGCAATTGTTATTACTCATGCATACAAAGTACAGGCACATGTGTATGATACAGTAATTCTTTTGTATGGCTCCTGCTAAACATTTTCTCCATTAAATTATGTTTTTTAGGAATTACAACTACCCAGTCTATTTTTTCTTTTTCGGCAAACCAATTAATACCATGTACAGTATCCGCAGATAAAATGGTTTCGTAAGATGGTTTTAAATCTTTAAGCAGCTCACCCACATACCTGCTTTCTGCAATTTTCTCTTCTGTGGCACCGGAGTGGTTATACTCTACGTTCAAGACATGTAACTCTGCATTAAAATCCTTAGCTATTTTTTTTAACAACTCAAGCGGTGTGGTTTCAGCCACTTTAGTATAATCGCATGCAAAGCCAATTTTTCTTACCGGCATAAATGTGGCTTTTGATGGCACTACCAGTACGGGATAAGTGAGATGATGAATAACCCGGATAGTATTACTGCCTACCACCAATCTTGCTAATGCATTTTTTCCTGATAAGCCCATTACTACAACATCAGGTTTTATTTCATCACACAATGCGGCAAGGCCATCTGTTAATGTTGCATTTTCGGCCCTTGTGGTAATATTTACTTTACACCGCAAAGCAGCCTGCACCCTTTTTTTAAATTCTTCCAGTTCATGCTCTGCAGCCTGCTGCATTTCGGTAACACTCACATAAGAATAACCATACTCCATTGCAGGAATTACCATTTCGTAACTGTAATACAGCCATAAATCTGCGCCATAAAAATCTGCCAGGCTGCCGGCAAATATTGCTGCATTAGCTGCTGCATCAGAAAAATCAACCGGGGCAATTATTTTTTTCATCGTTAGTAGTTTTTGTAATACAAAACTATAAAACGGCTTTTTGCTTACCCATGATAAATATCAGTTACCCCTATGATTTGAAAAATTTTTGGAGCTAATATCTTATTTCTCCTGATGAACCATTATTTGCAGGTATCAGTTCAAACATATGCTGAGGGTTAAGGCCTTGTTCCTCCCTGTGAGATACATATAATATTGCCGTTGTACTTTCTGCAGCAATTTTATTTATTAGTGCAATAAATACCGCTGTATTTTTATCATCAACACCAACTGTTGGTTCATCTAATATTAACAATGGCGGATGTTTTACCATTGCCCTTGCGACCAGTACCATTCGTTGCTGGCCCAATGGCAAAAAACAAAAAGGTTTGTTTCTATCGTTATACAAACCAATAAGTTTTAACCAGCTTTGTGCGGTTTTTATTTGTGTTTCATTGGGTATGCTGTATAACCCTACTGAATCAAAAAAACCAGAGAGTATCATTTTTTCAATGGAATCTAATCTTGGAAAAAATTGCGCCATAGTTGGTGTTAGATAGCCGATGTTTTGTTTAATATCCCAAACCGATTCGCCGCTACCTTTTATTTTTCCAAAAAGAAAAATATTTTGTCCGTACCCTTTTGGATTATCACCTGTTATCAAACTCAGTATGGTGCTTTTGCCGCTGCCATTGGGCCCGGCCAATTGCCAAAATTCTCCGGCATTAATTGTCCAGTTGATGTTATTTAATATTTGCCTGCCGTCATAACTCACCGATACATCATTCATTTGTACCAGCGGGCCATCAAATAATTTATAATTATGTAAAGCAGGTGGAACTGGTTCTACAAAATAATTTTCAGTAGCTGTACTATTTTCTCTTAAATAATCTGCTATAGTTTCTTTTTTAAAAACAATATTCTCTCTTATAGAAAATACCGTTTCAATAAAAGGCAGTATATCTTTTTTTCTGTTGATAATTTGTATGATTAAAGTATGTGCCGCTATTTGAAGTAAAGCAGTTGTAATATTTTCCTTTGCCCCAGCATCAAGATTATCAAAAATATTATCGGCAACAATAAAGCCCGGTTTTTTAGTAAGGATGTATTGCAACAAAGCTTTTTTCTGTTCGCCACTGCTCATACTTTTAAGGCTGCTGTTAGCAGCAGTTGTAATTTCAAAATTATCATGCAGCATTTCATCTTCAATAATTTTATTTATGCTAATGTGGGAATATAATGCGCCTTCCCCATTTGGGAACACAATATAATTTTGCAATAAACTTCCATTCAGCAAATTTTCAATTACTAAAAAATAATTACAGTCGGGTGCAATATCAATGGCACAATGTTGTATCATACTATTTTCAAATCATTTTAATAAAGCAAATTAATGTTTTCCTTTTTAGTTTGAAAGTGTTATCAAAAGCGAGTGCATTTCAAATTGTCTCTAAAGCATCAGGGCGGCAGCAAATTTCAACGCTGAGAAAATGAGAAAAGGAGTTATCGCAGAGGTTTTCAGCGTAAATTCTGCCATCTCATTTTCTCAGCGTTGAAAAAAATATTTTGACAATTTGAAATGCACCCTCAAAAACCCACTAAATAATAATCCCCTATCTTCGCCGTTCTCCACACAAAAATTACGGCAGGTTGTAAGCCGGTGGTACAAACAAATTTCCTTCGCTGATTTCAGAAAATACAACGTCCTTTCAGCCATACATCATAAACCATTATTAATGGATTTTAACAATTTAGGGTTAATTGAACCCATCCTTAAAGCTTTATCCCAACAGGGTTACAGCAACCCAACCCCTATTCAGCAGCAGGCCATACCCATTGTGTTAAAGCAACAGGATTTACTAGGTTGTGCACAAACAGGTACTGGTAAAACAGCAGCATTTGCCATTCCTATTTTACAATTATTGTATCAGCAAAAGCAACATGTGCCCGGCATTAAAGTTTTAATACTTACCCCTACACGTGAACTTGCAATACAAATAAATGAAAGCTTTGCGGCATACGGCGAATATACCGGTATTACACACACGGTAATATTTGGCGGCGTATCTCAATTACATCAAACCGTTGCATTAAAAAAAGGGGTAGATGTTTTAATTGCTACACCAGGCAGATTATTAGATTTAATGAGCCAGGGTTTTATTAACCTGCGCCATTTACAAATTTTTGTTTTGGATGAAGCCGATCGCATGCTTGACATGGGTTTTATACATGATGTAAAAAAAGTTATTGTACGCCTGCCCGAAAAAAAGCAAACACTTTTTTTCTCGGCCACTATGCCGCCGGAAATTCAAAAATTAGCGAATGTACTTTTAACCAAGCCGGCAAAAGTAGAAGTAACACCTGTATCATCTACAGTGGATGCTATTGAACAAAGTTTATATTATGTAGATAAGCAGGATAAAAATAAACTGTTGCTGCACTTATTAAAGAATGACGAAATTGTAACTGCCTTAGTATTTACACGTACCAAGCATGGCGCTGATAAAGTGGTAAAAGTTTTACATCACGAAAATATTACTGCTGCTGCCATACACGGCAACAAATCGCAAAACGCCAGGCAAAATGCATTAAGCAATTTTAAAAATGGAAAATTACGTGTGCTTGTAGCTACGGATATTGCCGCAAGAGGAATTGATATCGATGACCTGAGCCATGTAATAAATTTTGAATTGCCCGAAGTGCCTGAAACTTATGTACACCGCATTGGCCGTACTGGAAGAGCAGGCAATACAGGTATTGCATTGTCTTTTTGCGATGCAGATGAAAAACTAGAGCTGAGGGATATTCAAAAACTTATTGGTAAAACAATACCACAGATTGCCGGCCATCCGTACCTGTTATCTCCTAATGCACAGCCGCAGGCAAGTGCGCCAAAGCCACACCAGCGGAGTAATTTTAAAAGCCGTGGTAATAACTCCAATTCGCAGGATAGAAATGGAAGAAGGAGTTATGGGGCTCACCGCAATTAAATAAAATATCTTTTATAAAAAAGCCACCTGTTTTTTAACAGATGGCTTTTTGCTTTCCTATACTACAATTTACACAATTGTAATTATTTATTACATCATTCACACATTAAAGCTGGTACTTTCTCAATACTAATTTTATCATCTTATCTTGTAAAAAAACAAGCTATGGAAAAACGTTTATTAGGAATAATATTATCCGTTTTAGGTATTGTAGGCCTAATTTATGCAGGCGTAAGTTTTATGAATGGTGGCTCGGGCATTAAAAATGTAAAGACCATTATTTTTACCGGAGTGCTTGGTGCTATTTTCTTTTTTGCAGGCATTACTTTAATAAGCAATACAAAAGATAAGGCTACATAATACACTGTGAAAACATATTCTGCGTTCTAATTCTTCAATTAATCTACTGCCCTATAATAATTTTATTAAACTAATTGTTTCTGCTTTATTTTGTATAAAAAATGAACCAGCACATAGCCCACATAGCTTTAGTAGTTGCCGACTACGATGAAGCCATAAAATTTTATACGGAAAAATTAAATTTTGTTCTTGTAGAAGATACCAAACTCAGCGAAACAAAACGCTGGGTAAAAGTTGCGCCTCCGGGCAATGGACAATGTTGTCTGTTATTAGCACAGGCTGCAACCGAAGAACAAAAAAGCCGGGTGGGTAACCAAACCGGCGGAAGAGTTTTTTTATTTTTATATACGGATGATTTTTGGAGAGATTATAATACCATGATTGAAAAGAAAATAAATTTTGTACGCCAGCCTGTTAAAGAACTTTACGGAACCGTAGCTGTTTTTGAAGACCTCTATGGAAATCTCTGGGACTTTATAGAACCTACCGACGCTTTAAAATAAATTAGCTTTTAGGTTTTAATAAAAGATATTTGAATGAGCCATTGTAAGCAGCATCAATAAAAGCAAGCATCGATGGCCATTTATCTTTGGTGTTATTGGCTTTTTTATACACTTTTTTAATTTTTAAAACTACTGTACCATTCTGCTCTTCAGCGGTAGCAGTATAAGTTCCGGTTTCATTATCCACGTTGGTGTTTAATTCTTTAACGCCTTCTACTGTATAGCCATCGGGTATTTTAAAATTAATTACCCAGTTTAGCGTACGGGCATAGCCCACATTAATATCATATTTACGGGTGCGTTCTTCTTTTTTTATTTGCAGTTGAGAGCCAACTAAACCTGCTACATTAACTAAATATTTTTTTCCCGCTTTACGCATCATGCCCGACAATTCAAAGTCTTCGGTAAACACCAGTGTTTTTTGTTTAGCCGAACGTCCATCGCTGGTGATAGCAAAATTTTTGTACTTTACTTTTTGCTGGTAATCGTTTTGCAACTCCGTTTTTACCAATTCTGTTTTAGCTTCTTTATATTCTTCCTTCAAAGCTTTTACCGATTTATTATATTCATCTTCCTGGGCACTTTTCATTTTTTGTGTGGGATCGGCGCCGCCATAATATTTGTAATCATCCAGCATATACGGGGTAAACTTTAATGCCGTAATAATATTTCTAGTTTTGCTTATGCCAACAAAAGAATTTATTCTTGATACTATCAGCGTATTCATATCTGTACTTAAAGAAGCATTAATGGTATAGTCAGAAACATTATCGGTATAAGCTGCATCAGGCAAAGTAATTGGTTTAATATCCTGCCCGCTGTTTTTTACAGGTTCTGCAATAATATAAGCTTCACTGGCTACTAATGCTTCTACTAAATCGCCGGGGTTGCTGTGATCGGTGCAGTTAAAATAAAAATCTTTTCCTACTTTACACACATACCTTATTTCCTGGTCAAACAAAACATCTTTTAATTTACCGGTTGAGTTAGAAATACTAATTACCAGTTCTGATTTAATATCACGCTGGTACAATAAAGAACCAAAAATAAAAGCTGCAGTTTTATCACTTAAATAAGTGTCTCTGTTTACTACAATGTTCCTTAATTTATAAAATACATTATTGATGTATTCTTTTTCTGTCCAGTCTTTTGCACCTTGTTTTTTTAACTGTGCCCATGTGGCGTCAACTAAATTTTGCACCGTCATGTAATTACCAAAATAAGAGCGGCCAGTTTGTTCATAATCTTCCCACGCTTTTTTTGCCAGCTCTTCTTTAGTAAACCCACTTTTTATTTCTCCTTTTTCTCCTATTAAAGCGCCTTTCACTTTTTCGTAGTTGGCATATATTACCTGAAATTTTGTTAGCGGGTAAACCTGGTAGGAATTAATAAAGTTTACATCTTTTTCCACTCCCCTGTCGGCATCTGTAAAAACATAGCGGTAAAAATCAGCATCGCTTGCCGCTTCTTTTTTAAAATCAGGTGCCCCGTTTATGGATAAAGATTTAAAAAAAGATTTATCATCCGTTTCCATAATTATCTGATTATACAAAACCGGGTACGCTTTATTGCATACTTCGTATTGCGGCGAAAACTCTATGTAGCCTGTACCCATTACATCTAACTTACTTTTTGTTATGGTTACATATTCTAAAATATCCCCCGGCTCTAAATCGGGTACCGCTACTTTATAATACCTGCGTTGACTGCCACTTTGCTGATCGAAAAAACTTTTAAAAAACTCCGGCACATTGGAAACCGACTCCACACCTACCGCATCATTTAAAGAAACCGCCTTTACACTGCCATCGGTCTTTGTAATTTTTGCACTAAAGCCGTCTGTTTTATCGCTGTAACGAAAATAAACTTCTGTAAAAGATTTTACCGAGTTTCTGTCGTTGAGTTTTATTTTAAAGCGAACATTCTCAAAAAAAAGTAAACTTCTTTCACCTTTCGATAAAAAACCACTTCTTGATTTTTTATCAATGGTTACGCTGCGTTTAAAACCAAACACTACAGCCGATTCATCTTTATATTTATCCGGCACAGTATTGTTTGCAAATGCCGGTATGTTTTCGCTCCACAATATTTTTGCATTGCCTTCAATATTATCTAAAAAATCTTCGTCAATAACATTTTGAGCAAAAGAAACAGCACTGCTTATAAAAAGCATTACTGATAAAACAAGTATATTTTTAAATTGAATTTTCATTGCTGTTGCAGGGTTTATTTTTTGGTAATGCTTAAAAAATATTTATTGAATTCTTTTATTGACTCAATAAATTTTATCCAGTTAGGAAAATCTGTTTTTTTAATGATACTGTTTTTTATAGAAAGCTCTTTCTTTAAAACCATTTTATTACCGGTAATGGTGTATTCTCCTTTAAACTCATAGCCATCAAATTTCAATTCTAAATTATCCGGCTTATCAATAAATTTTTTATCGGCAGGTATGGTTAATCCAATTTCATCTTCAAATTTTACCAGCACATCTAAATCGTAACCTCCAACTCTTTTTTCGTCAGGTATAAATTTATCTAATGTTTTAGGGAAGAAATCTACCCCTACATATTTATCGCCGCTAATTGTATTTACCGTATTGGATAAATCAACATCGCCTTCTATAACTACAGGCAAATCCCTGTTTTTAAGATCGCTGGTTTTTACATTTGTGGCAACCATGTTATCGTTACCAAATTCTAAATAATCATTTAAATAATCTTTTTGCGATGAGGTCGGCAAATCCTGGTACGACTGATGAAAATCGGTGCGTTCGTTTCCGGTTATAGTAACTTTCACTTTGCCATTTAAACTTTCATTGGCTAAAACAAAATCTGCCTTGGTGTAAATTTTATTATCATTTGCTGTGGTAGGCGGCACAGTTTTAATTTCAAACTTATCGCCGTTGGCAATCATTACTTCTTTGCCCTGAATACGAAATGCATTTTCTCCGAAGGGTACATAACTTTCTGTTCCATCTAAGTAATAAGATTTACCACCATAATTTAAAGTGCAAATAGCATGATTATTTACACATAATGCAGGCGTACTTTGCGGATATGGGATATGCCTTGTACCAATCCATGTAAAGTGTGCATCGTAGCCAGAAAGTTTCATCATCTCCGTTAGTAAATTTGCCATGCCTTTACAATCGCCATATTTTTTTGCAAGCACATCCTGTGCAGATGAAGGAATATACCCTGAGTAACCATCTTCGTAAGCGATGTATCTAACATTATCCTGCACCCAGTAATAAATGGCTTTAATTTTTTCTACATCGGTTGTTTTACCTGCTGTAATTTTCGAAAGCTGTGCAGTTAGTTTTTCCTTTTCGTTGCCCGCCATTAAATACAAACGGTTGTTCCAGTTATATACGTCATCAACTTTATCAAAGCCTTTTAACACTTCACCCTTACTTTCAAAAGATTTTATCTGCACAATTATATGAGGGTCGGTAAAGGCCTTGCCTATACGCCGGTATTCCGATTTGTATGCCGGCACATCTTTCATTATAAAAACATAATTGGTATAACCCCCTTTTGTAGTTTCTTTAACTTCAATTTTGCTGCCGTCAAAATTCATTCTTTTAAAATCTACGGTTAACCATTCGGGCACTTTAAATTCTATAACCTGTTCTTTAATTGGGTAAGGTGAATTAAAAAATAAACGGGTTAAATATTTGCCATCGGTAAAAGTTTTTTTCACTGTAATCCTGGCCATATCGCCCTTTTGATTAAAACGTAAAGGATAAAACTGCACACGGCTGTCATCAAAAAAAATACCGTCGTCGGTTACCGAACGATCTATACCGCCCCTGTCGGATGTAATATATTTGTTGCCGTATTTAAAAGCCCTTTTAAAAGTTTTTAACTGAATAAATTTATTGTAAAATTCAGGGTAGGTCATGCTGGAAAATTTCTTTAGAGAAAGAAATTCGTATTCCGCATCTTCCTGGATCTCCACTACTTTATCGTTTAAGGCATTTTTGCCTTTATCAAAAGTAAAAAAGTGGTAGGATGAGGTACATAAAATATCATCCTCTTTATATTTTTTGGCATAGGTTTCGGCGGTGCTTATATCATTATCATTTTGTGCGGTTGCCTGTAATGAAAAAGAAAGGGAGAAACCTAAAATGCCTAATGCAATAACATTTTTGATTGTTTTGTGTTGCATATTTTTAAAGCAGTTGTTAAAAGCGCAGGTAAAGTTCATGCATTGCAGTTTAAGGTAATGTTAATAGCTGAAAACGTATAATTGGCATTTTAATTGTTTGAAATTATAATTATTTAGCAACCGCACCAATTTTAAATCATCTATAAATTTATTGTTAATAAAAAAATATTTGATGTTTAAACATTAAATTATACTACCTTGCATTAAAATTACAAATATGGCAACAAAAAAATGGGTTGTGGACCCTACCCACAGCGAAATACAATTTAAGGTAAAACACCTTATGATTACCAATGTAACCGGCAGTTTTAATACTTTTACTGTAGATGCCCAAACAGAGGATGAAGATTTTACAAAAGCGAAAATTTCTTTTACTGCAGAAACAGCCTCGGTAAATACAGGAAATGAACAAAGAGACGGCCACCTTAAAAGCGCCGATTTTTTTGATGCGGAAAAATTTCCCCAATTAAAATTTACAGCCACTAAATATGAGTCGGTAGATAACGATGGCTCGTACGAATTGTATGGCAACCTTACCATAAAAGATATTACCAAGCCCATTAAACTTGCAGTGGAGTTTGGTGGCGTAGTTAAAGACCCGTACGGCAATACCAAGGCAGGCTTTACTATTAACGGTAAAATAAACCGTAAAGACTATGGCTTAACCTGGAGTGCTGTAACAGAAGCCGGCGGTGTAGTAGTTAGCGATGAAGTAAAAATTAATTGCGAAATACAATTGATAGAGCAACAATAAGAGACGTGAATGGTGAATCGTCAGTTGTGAATATGAAAGATTGAATAATCGCAGCGTATCTTTCACGATTCAATATTCGCTACTGACGACTTTCACTATCTGCTTTTAAATGGCAATCTTTATATTTTAATCCACTGCCGCAATAACACAGATCATTGCGGCCAATTTTGTTTTTTAATTTTTGCAATTGTACTTCGGGGTCTTGCTGAAATATTTGTTGTAATAATTTATATAATTCAGGATGTTTTTGCTGCAGCAAATCGGGCCGCTCAAAAAAATATTCCGCTGCTACAGCAAAAAATTCTGCTTTGCTGGTGGTGCCATAGGGATTGATATCAGAATCATTGTCTATTAGCTCCTGCATTTTTTTATAGGTCATATCCAGCCATGGAATTGTGTATTGCTTAGATAACAATTGTTTTGGAATACCGTCGGTATCCCCATCTGCTTTATCTATAAGATGAACAAATTCATGTATAGCAGTATTGTTTTTATCCGAATCGTTTTTAAACCCCTGTTGCAAAGCATGTTTCGACAATAACATTTTACCTTCCATATAGCCACTGCCTACCATTCCCATAATGCTCCTGTCTTCTCCTTCTGTTTGAAAATTATTATTGAAAGTATCCGAATATAATAACACCTCTTTTAAATTATAATACTTCCATTCGGGAAAAGCAAACACCGGTATTACTGCACTTGCGGCAACCAGTATCCTGTCAAGATTCTCCACAGTGGTATCTACTCCGGTAATTTTTACGTTGCTTAAAAATTCAGTTACTTCTGCTTCAAACTGTTGCTTTTCTTTTTTATCCAATGCCCGGAAAAATGCAATATTATCGTAGAGTATGATATCGTTTACAAAAACATCATCGCCGGCAGGTGTTGCATTATTTTTAAATTTTGGTTTTGCAAGATAAATACCAAAAAAGATAAGCGCCGCCACTATTACAAAAAGCATAATTATTATTTTATACAATGAAAGTAAAACTAATTAACTGTAACTACATTTGCATATCAATAAAAAAATATGATACAATATAACCCTAAAGACTGGCTGAGTTTTATTTTCCGTTTTCATAAATCGGATACATTTATAAAACTATGGCCAATGATTTTGCTGATCTGCGCCTACTCTGGTGCTATTGCATATTTTGAAGTAGAGCACTGGAAATGGAGTGAAAAAAATAAAGTAAAAAACATTGTGCTGATGCACAGCCTGCTTGGTTTTGTAATTTCATTATTACTGGTGTTTAGAACCAACACCGCTTACGACCGCTGGTGGGAAGGCCGAAAACTTTGGGGTGCATTAGTAAATAACAGCCGCAATATGGCACTAAAACTAAATGCATTTCTCCCCAAAAACGATGCACAAAGCCGGGCTTTTTTTAAAGAGGCCATTCCACAATATGCAGTGGCATTAAAAAATTATTTACGGCAGGAATCTACAAGGCTGGCACTTGATGAAGCCGAACATCCGGAACTGTTGGATATAGATCACGATAAACATGTACCTAATCAATTAGCAGGTTTACTTTTTAAAAAAGTAAACAGTTTATTTGAAGCTGGAAAAATAAAAGGCGAGCAACTGATTATTATCAATGGCGAATTACAATCTTTTACAGAAATATGTGGCGCCTGCGAACGGATTAAAAATACCCCTATCCCATTTTCTTACAGTGCCTTTCTTAAAAAATTTATTTTCTTTTATGTAATGACACTGCCATGGGGTTATGTTTTTAATTTGGATTATTTGGTAATTCCCGTGGTTGGATTTATTTTTTATGTGCTGGCAAGTTTAGAACTGGTGGCAGAAGAAATTGAAGACCCTTTTGGTACCGACAGCAACGATTTACCTATGGATAAAATGTGTGACAATATTCAAAAACATGTAAACGAACTGTTGTAATTCTATTTTATCTTTGAAGCTCTTAAATAAAAAATATGGCAAAAGTAAAAACAGCGTTGGTGCAAATGAGTTGTGTTGCAGATAAACAGCAAAATATTAATAAAGCAATACAAAAAATAAAAGAAGCTGCAGCAGCAGGTGCACAAATTGTTTGCCTGCAGGAATTATTTACCTCTTTATATTTCTGCGATGTGGAAGATTATGAAAATTTTAAACTGGCAGAAAGCATACCCGGCCCGGCAACGAATACCTTAAGCGCTTTAGCCAAAGAGTTAGGCGTAGTAATCATTGCATCTTTATTTGAAAAAAGAGCAGAAGGTTTATACCATAACACAACAGCAGTTTTAGATGCTGATGGAACTTACATTGGCAAGTACAGAAAAATGCATATCCCTGATGATCCTGCATACTACGAAAAATTTTATTTTACCCCTGGTGATTTAGGGTATAAAGTTTTTAAAACAAAATTCGCCACCATTGGCATTCTAATTTGCTGGGATCAATGGTACCCCGAGGCTGCAAGAATAACTGCCTTGATGGGTGCTGAAATTTTATTTTATCCTACTGCTATTGGCTGGGCCACATCGCAGGATGAAGCCACCAATACCGAACAATACAATGCCTGGCAAACCATGCAACGCAGTCATGCTATTGCAAACGGTGTGCATGTAGTAAGTGTAAACCGTGTGGGGTTGGAGCAGGATGGCGCTATGAAATTTTGGGGTGGATCATTTGTCTCAAATCCTTTCGGCACCATTTTATACAAAGCATCGCATGAAGAAGAAGAAATAAAAATAATGGAACTGGATCTGAAACAAACCGACCGCTACAGAACACACTGGCCTTTTTTAAGAGACAGAAGAATTGATTCTTATCAGCCTATTACGAAAAGATATATAGATGACATGTAGAGAAAATATTGTAAGTTTTATTTTTATTCTAATTAAAAAAAATCATGGGTTACGAATTACACATTGTTAGACAAGCAGATTATGAAAATGAAGAAGAGGAAAGTAACATCTCATTAGAAGAGTGGAAAGATTATGTTGCAACTGATAAAGAATTAAATCTTACAAATGGTTACAGATTAAACTTTCCCGGATCAGCAGGAACATGGCAGGAAAGTCCGGGATTTTGCGAATGGATAACACGTCCGCCGTTTGAAGATGGAAGTTTACCATGGCTTGATTATGGATGCGGTAGTATAAGTGCAAAATTTCCTGATGATGAGCTGATAAGAAAAATGATAGATATTTCGATTGTACTCAATGCAAAAGTTCGTGGCGATCAATTTGAATATTACGACATGACATATTTCTCCAATGGCGGCCGCCCAATAATGTAGCAATACTAAATAATGAATTATGACTCCAAAAGAATTAGGCTACTACTTCCCTGCAGAATTTGCTCCGCATTCCGCAACATGGTTAAGCTGGCCGCATAAAGAAGCATCGTGGCCGGGTAAAATACATACCATCTTTCCTTATTACAGTCAGTTTATAAAAGAACTTACTAAAGGAGAAAAAGTTTGCATCAATGTAAATGATGAAGCGATGAAAAATTTTGCTGTTAGCCATTTACAAAATGTTGGTGTTGATCTTTCTAAAGTGGAATTTTTTATTCATCCAACTAACGATGCCTGGTGCCGTGACCATGGCCCTGCATTTTTAATAAATCCTGATGCAACAGAAAATAAAAAAATAATTGTTGATTGGGATTATAATGCCTGGGGAAATAAATATCCGCCATACGATTTGGATGATGTTATCCCCACGCTGATTGGCAAACATTATAACATACCGGTTTATTATCCTAAAATTGTAATGGAAGGTGGCTCGGTAGAATTTAATGGTAAGGGTACGATATTAACTTCCACTGCATGTTTATTAAACCCTAACCGTAATCCGCATTTAAACCAGCAGCAGATAGAAAAATATTTATGCGATTATTATGGTGCCGAACAAATACTTTGGGTAAACGATGGCATTGTGGGTGATGATACCGATGGGCACATTGACGATACGGTTCGCTTTACAAACGAAGACACTGTATTAACTGTGGTAGAAGAAAATAAAAATGATGAAAACTATAAATTGTTACAGGATAATTTACAGCAGTTAAAAAAAATGCGTTTACTAAATGGTAAGCAATTAAATATTGTGGAGTTACCCATGCCCGATGCCGTTATTTATGATGAGCAAAGATTACCGGCATCGTACGCCAATTTTTATATTGCTAATCATGCAGTAATTGTACCCATATTTAATTGTGCTAAAGATGACAGGGCTTTGCAAATAATACAATCCTGTTTTCCCGAAAGAAAAGTAGTGGGCATAGATTCTACAGAAATTATTTGGGGGCTGGGCAGTTTTCACTGCATGAGCCAGCAGGAGCCTTTGGTATAAATAGCAATCAAATTTCGCCTTCTTACCTGCTGAAAATTATTATTTAATTTTTATCAGGCAACCAGTTTTATAAAAGCTTCGTTTGAGCTATAAATAAGAGAAATGCTCAGAAAGACTTGGTATTAATTTTTCTTATTAACCGGCATTTTAACCATAACCAAAAACTACCTGCATTTATGAACTCATTTAAAAAAATCACTTCTATTCTTGCATTTTTTTTGCTAACCTCATTATTAATTATAAATGGCTGTGGCGATAAAGGCGGCGGCACCCCACCTCCTGCCCCAAATCCTTGTGCCAGTAAAACCATTACGGTAACAGGTACTGTTGTAAATACTACAACCGGCGTCTCCAATGGCTCCATAACTGTAACCGGCGCAGGCAGCACTGGTTTTACTTATCAGCTTAACACCGGAGCATTTCAGGCTGGTGCAAGTTTTACAGGTTTGGCCGCAGGCACGTACACCGTTACAGCAAAAGATGCTGATGGTTGTACAGGTTCAAATACATTTACTGTTACTGACCCATGCGCTGCAAAAAATATAACTGTTACCGCAACTATTGTAAATGCAGGTGTGGGTTTATCTAACGGATCAATAACCGCAACTGCGACAAACAGTACAGGTTTTACTTACCAGTTAAATACCGGCGCATTTCAGGCTTCGGGTGCATTTACAGGTTTAGCTGTGGGCACTTATAATATTACTGCAAAAGATGTAGATGGTTGTTTAAAAACACAAAGCTTTACAGTAAATGACATTTGTGCGGCAAAAACAATTACTATAACAGCAACCATTGTAAATGCAGGCACCGGTTTATCTAACGGATCAATTGCAGCAACAGCAAGTGGCAGCACTGGCTTTACCTACCAATTAAACAGTGGCGCATTTCAGGCTTCGGGTACATTTACCGGGTTAGCGGTAGGTAGTTATAATGTTACTGCAAAAGATTTAGATGGTTGTTTAAAAACACAAAGCTTTACAGTGAATGATATTTGTACAGCTAAAACAATAACTGTTACGGCAACTATTACAAGTGCAGGCCCGGCTGCAGGTGCAACTAATGGATCAATTGCTGCAACTGCAAGTGGCAGCACAGGTTTTACTTATCAATTAAACACTGGTGCATTCCAGGCCTCCGGTACATTTAATTCGTTAGCAGCAGCAACTTATAATGTTACTGCAAAAGATGTAGATGGTTGTTTAAAAACACAAAGTTTTATTGTAACAGCAGACCCCTGCCTTGGTAAAACTTTAACCATAAGTGCAGTTACCACAGGCTCCGATAAATGTGCACCAACAGGTACAGGCACCATTACAATTACTGCTGGCGGCGGTTCAGGTTTTACTTATCAACTCAACACAGGAACTTTTCAGGCTTCAAATATTTTTACGGGCCTTGCAGTAAACACTTATAATATTGCTGCAAAAGATGCAGACGGTTGTATTAAAACCGGCACCGCATCTGTAGCTGCTGCTGCTGCAGGCACAAATTTTACTGCGGTAAAAGCAGTATTGCAAACCAACTGTGCACTTAGCGGTTGCCATAGCGGCTCCAGCCCAACAGGCGGATTAGATTTTACGGTTGATTGTACCATCGTTAACAGTTGGGATCGCATAAAAGCTAGAGCAGTTGATGCGCCAACTTCAATGCCACCGGCTCCAAACCCGCAATTATCTGCAACTGATAAACAAAAAATATTAAACTGGATAGCAGCAGGCCACGGCTTTACAAATTAACATGAAAAACACATGAGAATAAAAGTGCAGCAAAATTTTGCTGCACTTTTTATTTTGCATCAAACCAAATTTTATTCTCATCATTCCAGTCGCCATTATAATTTATAGTAAGCTCTTCGCCTTTTTCAATAATCCTTACAGTTTGCACTATAATTACATCATCTTCATAATCCATTATATATTCGCAATTGCTTTTGTAACTGTGGTTATACATCGGTATTAATCCTAATGCCATACAACATTTATCTTTCTCCTTTCCCCACTCAAAAATATAGTCGTGTAATTTGGTTTTATCTAAATGCTGCCGGTCTTCATTACTCATTACAATAACCGGCGAAATTTCAATTATTATTTCAGCCGAAATTTTTTCTTTTGTAAAAACGCCCCTTCCGGCATGGCTGGTGGTATCAATATATAAATATGGTTTCCGCATAATTTTTGATTAGCATTAAAAAGGTAAATTGCGAACAATTAATATTGCGAATTTATAACAAAGTACCGATGGCAATGGAATTGGAAGAAATATCACTGCAACAAAAATTTGATGAAGTAATTGCATCCGAAAATAAATTGCAGATTCAGGATTTTTTAAATCATCAGAACATCAGCGATGTGGCTGAGTTGATTTATGCTAATGAAGATTTTGAAAATCAAATTATCTCCCACCTTTCTATACACCGGGCTGTAAGTGTTTTTAAAATTCTAGAACTGCCCACGCAAAAAAGGATAATACACGATTTACCAGCTTTTAAAACTGCCGAACTTTTAAATGAATTGCCTCCTGATGACCGCACTTCTTTTTTAAGTGAGTTACCGGGAAGCGCTGTAAGAGAATTAATTAAAACACTAAACCCCGATGAAAGAAAAATAACATTGTCGCTTTTGGGTTATCCCGAAAATAGTGTGGGCCGTTTAATGACACCCGATTATGTGTATGTATATGAGCACGACAGTGTGGAAGATGTTTTTAACACCATACGCCGCTATGCAAAAAGCAGCGAAACCATTGATGTGTTGTATGTATTAAATGATAAAGGCGAATTATTAGATGATATAAGAATTAAGGATTTTATTATGGCTGCGCCGGAAAAAAAAGTGAGCGACTTAATGGATGGCCGCTTTATTTCTTTACATGCAGAAGACGACCAGGAAGTGGCCAGCGAAGTTTTTAAAATGAATAACCGTGTAGCCCTGCCGGTGGTTAGTAAGAGTAATAAATTGTTGGGGATTATTACTATTGATGATGTACTTTGGGTGGCAGAAGAAGAATACAGTGAGGATATACAAAAGATTGGTGGTACACAGGCATTGGATGAACCGTATTTAGATGTACCACTTTTAAAATTATACAAAAAAAGAATTATCTGGCTGCTGATACTTTTTGTGGGTGAAACTTTGACCATCGCTGCCATGTCGGGGTTTCAAAAAACGCTGGAGCAATTGCTGGTACTTTCTACATTTATTCCTTTGATAATTTCAAGTGGGGGCAACAGCGGTTCGCAGGCTGCCACATTAATTATACAGGCATTGGCATTGGGCGAAATAACAATCGCCGACTGGTGGCATATTGCAAAAAGAGAAATTATTTCGGGTATATTAATGGGGGTTACGCTGGGTATAATGGGGTTTTTTATAGTTTTTGGCGGCTATCATTTGTTTGATTTATTTGGTATCCATTATATACGAATTGGTTTTGCCATTGGTATTGCAATAATTGGTGTGGTATTGTGGGGCACCATGATGGGTTCGATGTTACCACTGTTATTAAAAAAATTAGGCGCCGATCCTGCAACTTCTTCTACCCCATTTATTGCTACATTGGTAGATGTAACCGGGTTGCTGATTTATTTTTCGGTAGCGTATTTGTTTTTGCAGGGGATAATGTTGTAAACTTTCGTTCCAGTGAGAAAATAGTTATATCCGGCTCTTTTGTATGTGAAGCAATATTTATAAATACAATCTGGTGACCTGCACATTGTAAAATTTAAACCCGAATGTTAAAATACTGTTTTCATTTGCTATTCTTTATCTATGTAGTGTCATGTGTTTACTGTTTCTTTCCTATTGTAATGAAAGATTTGATAGCATAATAAAAATACAGGAGTATTGTTTTGTAATCAATCAGCTTTTGTATAACCAGTTATTTATTTAGCAATTATCATATCTTTTAATGACCAAAGTATAGCCAGCACGTCTTTTTTAGATTCATCATCAGTTTTATGTTTATCCAGCACCTTCAATATGTCATCAACAACATGCATGTATTCAGTTGGGTTTATATTCATCCCTTTATGGGTGGCAGGCATATCTCTGCCGGAGTAGGTTACAGGACCACCACTGCCAGCACTAAAAAAATTAATAGTGTGTTGCTTTATTACAGCTAGTTTTTCAGGCTGTTCTTGAAGAGGCAAAAACCTTGAACTGATTGCCACATTGCTCATGTGTGCCTCAACAACATCGTCAACAATTTTAGTAATTCCTGCAGTGCCGCCAAGTCGTTCAAAAAGAATTTTAGTCATAATGATTTTTTTTAAAATGGATTATAATAAAAATATTTTGCCCTGAATGATTATTTGTGCTAAAGATACACACCGATAAATTTGAAGACTAGAACATTTAGTTCAAATACTTGTAGTTTTAATTCAAATCCATTAAAAATACAAACCCGGCAAATATCATCCTGTTTTAGCAGTTAAAAAATGAGAAGGTGCATGTCCATATTTTTTTTGAAAACATTTGGAAAAATAAGACGGGCTGCTAAAGCCTGTTTCAAATGCAATTTCTGAAATGTTGTTCCTGTTTTTTTTCAATAAGGTTAAAGCCTCATTTAGACGATAGTCGTTAATAAAAGTGTTGGGGGATTTGCCGGTGAGTAAAATCATTTTACGGCACAATTGAGATTTTCCACAACCTAAAGTTTTACAAAAATCATCTACTTTTAAATTAATATTGCTCCAGACAGATTCTGTGTAATCCATTAAAAGTGTAAGAAATTTCTCATCAGATTGGGAAAGATACAATACACTTTCACTTTCGTTTAAAGTACCTGAATTTTCACTACTGTATAATTCTTTAACTTCAGATGATACTATAATTTGGCCTTTAATAACCTTACACATCCGTTCAGCTAGTTTTATAGTATCCTCAAAAATTAATTCCTTTTCAGTTACTGGAACCCCGGCAGTTAACCCTATTTTTAAAAGAATTTTATCGTTATTGATGTCATGCTGAAATTGCCTCAACAGCAATTGTATTTCAAAAGCAGCCAGCACGGCATTAGTAACGGATTTAAAAGACACTAAAAAATGGGTTTCATTTTTTTTAACCGGCAGCCCCTCATAAACATTCAACAGGTTAAGTATAGCATTATTGTAATTTAGTAATGAAGGTTTTAATTGAGCAGCATCATTTTGTACAAACAATAATTCTTTTACCACTATTGCCATAATTGTTCTGAAAGCAGGGTCGTTAATAATGTTTAGTGCTGTGTTTTGTGCTTTTTCCGGATCTTCAATTCTTCCTAAAAAAGATTCAACTATACTGGCATCAACTTCTATTACCCTGTGCGGAACCTGGCCGTGAGCATGATTATGCATTTTTTTAATTGCAGCCGCATCTGGTGCTTCAATTAAGCAGAAAGCAGTTTTTCTTTTTTCATCAAACCAATACGTTAACCCCCTGCAACCAAATTGCTCTTGTATTTTTAAATCTTCCTGGTGCAGTTGAGCTACATTTTCGGCTGTAACAGTTTCGGAAACATCGTGACGGTCCATATAAATAGGCATACGACTATGTTTGAATGTTGTAGTTAAATTTTTTACTAAAAATATCTATTTTGAATATTCCAGTATTTGAGTCTAGTTACATTTTTTAAAATTATCTCTCTCTAAATATCCAAAAGGATTTACCAAGAAGGCAATAGATTTACTAAGCAACTTTATTGATAATTTCCATCAAGCTATTTTAGCTATTGCATTGCATTATTCGCCGCCGATGCTACCCCATACTTTCTCTGCTTTACATGAGCCCTCCATGCACCAACCACAAACCGCCGGGTGTAACAAACTTTAAACAAATTATCAAACTCCGTATCTAAAATATTTGCCTGCGGATAATTGGTTACGCCAGCTTTTTTAATATAATCCGGTACAGTGTTACTATGCCCTACAATTAATATGGTTTTATTAAAATCGCCATGCGCTGCAATTTTATTAAAAAGATCTATACCATTTTCATCAGCGTTGTAATGTACGGTATCAATACCCAATTGCAAACGCATACTGTCAGCCGTCATTTGGGTGCGTTTAAACTGAGTAACATAAATACGTTTTATGTTTTTATTTTTTAAGGTTCGCATTAAATCGCCTGCTCTTTTATTACCGTTGGTGGTTAGCACCGGGTCGGTACCGGCTTCTTTTTCAGCATGGCGTACAAAGTATAAATTGGTTTTTGCAGATACACCCGCAGGTATTTGTGCAGCAGCGGTATGTATAAAAAATACCAGCAACAAAAAAGGGAGAAAAATTTTCATAATAAACAATTGAATATCTAATTTAAGCCAATTAATTGTAATACACACAATAGCCCTTTACCATGTGCCGTTAATGCTGCAAATTTGCTAATTTGCACCCAAAATTAATAAAGCCCATACGCTGCGGTAAAAGCTGAATAAAGTTATACTGTACAAGAGTGCGACGCCAATGAAGATTGGCTTTGTTCTTTGGCCGGGTTCAAAAAAAATAAAAAATATGTGTGGAATTGTAGGTTACACCGGCCCACGTGAGGCATATCCGATAGTAATTACTGGTTTAAAACGTTTAGAATACCGTGGCTACGACAGTACCGGCGTGGCACTTTTAAACGGTGGCTTAAAAGTTTATAAAAAGAAAGGCCGTGTGGCCGACCTGGAAGAAAGCATTATTGGCAAAGATTTACATTCTAACATTGGCATTGGCCATACCCGTTGGGCTACGCATGGCGAACCCAGCGACAGAAATGCCCATCCGCACACTTCAAAAAGCGGCAAGCTGGCCATGATACACAACGGCATTATTGAAAACTATGCCCAAATAAAAAAAGAATTAGTAAACAAAGGGTATGCTTTTACCAGCGATACCGATACAGAAGTTTTATTAAATTTTATTGAAGACATTAAAAAAAATAACGACTGTAATTTAGAAGAAGCGGTAAGAGTGGCGCTGAAAAGAATTACCGGGGCGTATTGTATTTTATTAATTGATGAAGATGATCCGCAAACTATTATTGCGGCACGTAAAGGCAGCCCGTTGGTAATTGGCGTGGGCAAAGGCGAACATTTTTTAGGAAGCGATGCAAGTCCCATGTTAGAATATACCAAAGAAGTAGTGTATGTAAATGATTACGAGCTGGCCATTGTGAGGCCCGATGAATTGATATTGAAAAATTTGGGTAACGAAAAAATTACTCCGTTTATTACCAAGCTGGATATGGAACTGGCAGCAATTGAAAAAGGCGGCTACGACCATTTTATGCTGAAAGAAATTTTTGAACAGCCCAGTACCATTCATGATTGTTTGCGTGGCAGGTTAGATGCAACAGCCGGCACCATTACCATGAGCGGTGTTATGAATAATATTGAACATTTTAAAAATGCACAACGTATAATAATTGTTGCCTGCGGTACCAGCTGGCACGCCGGACTGTTAGCTGAATATGTTATTGAAGAGCTCTGCCGTATTTCTGTAGAAGTGGAATATGCCAGTGAGTTCCGCTACCGTAACCCGATAGTAAATAAAGGCGATATTATTATTGCCATTAGCCAGAGTGGCGAAACTGCCGATACCTTAGTGGCTATTGAAAGAGCAAAAGAAAATGGCGCCATCATTTTTGGAATTGTAAATGTAGTGGGTTCTTCCATTGCACGGATAAGTGATGGCGGTGCATATACACATGCCGGCCCCGAAATTGGTGTTGCTTCTACTAAAGCTTTTACCGGGCAGCTTGCCGTAATTATGATGATGGCATTAAAAATTGCAAAAGAAAAAGGTACTATCAGCGATGAACGCTATAATAATTTATTGATGGAATTAGATGCTGTGCCGGAAAAAGTGGATGCCATTTTAAAAAGCGCTGATCTTTTAAAAGCGATTGCCGAAAAATATAAAGGCGCAGGGGATGCCTTATTTTTAGGAAGAGGATATAATTTCCCTATTGCACTTGAAGGTGCTTTAAAACTTAAAGAAATCAGTTACATTCACGCCGAGGGTTACCCTGCTGCCGAAATGAAACATGGCCCCATTGCTTTGGTAGATGAAAATCTGCCCGTAATTTTTGTGGCTACCAAAGACAGCTATCACGAAAAAATTGTGAGCAACATGCAGGAAATAAAAGCCCGTAAAGGAAAAATAATTGCCATCATTACCGAAGGTGATGATGTAATACCCGGCCTTGCCGATGATATTTTTTATGTACCTGCCGCCGACGAAATTATTGCGCCAATGCTCAGTACTATTCCATTGCAGTTATTAAGTTATTATGTAGGTATTGCAAAAGGAGTAGACGTAGATAAGCCGAGGAATTTGGCAAAGAGTGTAACCGTTGAATAATTGATAATGCTGTAATTTATAATGAATAATGTTTCAAATTAGTTAGCTCTTTTTGTTTTGCCGGGATATGCTTAACTTGAAACATCAAATTTTATTTTAACCAGTAATTTCTAATTGAGTAGCAAATTGAACAAATTATTAATTATCCATTATTAATTATTCATTCCCTTCATGAACATCATTCAAAAACATCCGGTTAATAACCTCGGCTACAATTTTGTAGCCCCGCAATATCTTCCCAAAGGAAAAAATGAATACCATCTTCGTAATAAACAAAACCGTAATGGTATCAGTTACCGAAAATTATCGGCACTGGAAATTGAAGTGCTGGTGCGTAACCGCAACACCTCCGATGATTGGAATAATATTTTAGTCTCCTCATTTTTTAATGCCGAATTAGTAAAGAACTGTAAGTTTTTTGGTTTAGTACGTATTGGAAAATTAGAACCGTATTACCTCGAGTTTCATAATTTAAGAATGGCTGTAGGTTTATACAACAGCACCATCATCAGTTGCGATTTTGGCGATAATGTTTGCATAGATAATGTTAACTATTTAGGGCATTATATTATTGGCAACGAAGTAATGATAGCCAATGTAAACGAACTGGCCTGTACCGATAATGCTAAATTTGGTAACGGTATTATTAAAGAAGGCGAAGATGAAAAAGTAAGGGTGTGGTTGGAATTGTGTAACGAGAACGGTGGCAGAAGTGTGTTGCCTTTTAACGGCATGTTACCCGGCGATGCTTACTTATGGAGCAAATACAGGGATGATGATGCACTGCTGAATAAATTTAAAGAATTTACTGAAAACCGCTTTGATAAACTAAGAGGCTACTATGGAAAAATTGGTGACCGCACAGTTATAAAAAATTGTAAAATTATAAAAGATGTGTGGGTGGGTACCGATGCTTATTTTAAAGGTGCCAACAAATTAAAAAACCTTACGGTTAACAGTGATGAAGAACGCACTTCTCAAATTGGTGAAGGCTGCGAATTGGTAAATGGTATTGTGGGTTATGGCTGCAGGATATTTTACGGTGCAAAAGCAGTACGTTTTATTATGGCATCGCATTGCCAGTTGAAATATGGCGCCAGGCTAATCAATTCTTATCTCGGTAACAACTCCACTATTTCCTGTTGCGAAGTGTTAAACTCCTTAATTTTTCCGGCACACGAGCAACATCATAATAATTCTTTTTTATGTGCAGCAGTTGTGATGGGGCAAAGTAATATTGCAGCAGGTGCCACCATTGGCAGCAATCATAACAGCCGAGCTGCAGATGGTGAAATAGTTGCAGGCCGTGGTTTTTGGCCGGGGCTTTGTGTAAGTTTAAAACACAATTCAAAATTTGCTGCGTTTACAATAATTGCTAAAGGCGATTTTCCGGCAGAGTTAAATATTCGGGTACCTTTTAGTTTAGTGAGCAATGATGTAAGTAACGATATGTTAGTGGTAATGCCTGCTTACTGGTTTATGTACAACATGTATGCACTGGCACGTAATGCACACAAGTATTTTGACCGTGACCGAAGAACAGAAAAAATTCAGCACCTGGAATATGATTTTTTAGCACCTGATACGGTGAATGAAATTTTTGATGGCTTACAAATTTTACAAAAATTAAAGCCCGATGCAGAAGGCACTGCAACAATTACAGGCTGGGAAAATACTGACCGCACTACAAAAATTTTAAAAGTGCCGCAGTCGATGGCGATATTCAAAGAAGTGATTCAGTATTACGGCACCATGGAAATATTAAATCATTTACAAAAAAATAAATTTGCCGATTTTGAAACTTTAAAAAAATCCCTCTCTGCTAAAATACAAAGAAGCCAGTGGTTAAATATTGGCGGACAATTGATACAAAAAACTGCTGTTGAAAACTTAAGACGAAATATAAAATCGGGTAAAGTAAAAAGTTGGGATGATATGCATAATTTTTACCGCCAGCAGGGAGAAGCTTATACTGCCGATAAATTAAATCATGGTTATACTTCGTTATTAGAAATATTAAACAGTACCCCAAAACAATTTACACCTGCACTTTTTAAACAATTACTGCAACAGGCATTAGATACCAAAGAATGGATGTGCAAAGGGATTTTTAACAGCCGTGCTAAAGATTACAGCAACCCCTTTAAAAAAATGGTGTACGATACCAATGAAGAAATGAACAAAGTTGTAGGAAGATTAGAAGACAATAGTTTTATACAACAGCAATTGGGTGAGCTGGAAGAAATGAAGAAATTGGTGAAGGCGGTTGCCAGAAAATTAAAGTTGTAATGTTTGTGTAATTGCTGCATCCATTTCATCCCTTATAAAAATTATAACATGAAAAAAATATCATTGGTCATTATTGCAGTTACAGTAATCGGTTTGCTTAATGCACAAAATACCCAGCTCGGTTGTTTCCCTTTTCCAAAAACAATTTCAGTTACAGGCAGTGCCGAAATGGAAGTTATTCCCGATGAAATTTATGTGCAGGTAGATTTAAGAGAATACAAGAAAAAAGGAGAAGAAAAAAAGGAGCTCGACAAAATCAAAATTGACTTTTTAGCCAACTGCAAAGCAGTTGGTATTGCCGACAGCAATATTGCTGTGGCATCCTACGATGGTTATAACCTGTCATCAATTTGGAGACGCAGAAAAAAAGATCCGGATCTATTGGCTTCTATCACTTATCAATTAAAATTCAGCAACACAAAATTAATTGACGAACTGGTTAACCGCCTTGATGATGAAGCCACCAGCAATTTTAGTATTACCAGAACTTCTCACAGTAAAATAATAGAATTTAGAAAGCAGTTAAAAATTATGGCTGTAAAAGCTGCTAAAGAAAAAGCAGTGTATTTATCCGAATCTGTAAATGAAAAAGTAGGTGAAGCCATTACAATTGTTGAGCCGGAAGAATCGTCAAGTTCTGATGTACTTTCTGGAAGATATAAATCTAATTTGACTGCTAACTCACTAATGGAAAAATCAAGAATTGATTCTTATGGTGGTATAGCCGAAGGTGGAATTGATTACAGAAAAATTAAATTGCGTTTTGAAGTAAAAGTATTGTACGCTTTAAAGTAAATAAATTTAGTTAATATTTTATTGAAGACAGTCTTACAAAGGCTGTCTTCTTAATTAAAACTTATATTTGCTGCTCAAATTTAAAAATGAAAAAACTTCTTTTTAGCTTACTGTTCACAAGTATTGTATTTGCCGCAAAAAGCCAAACCCTTGCACAAATAAAAAAGGTATTGGATACTACCAGTAATCCCATTGGTTTTGTAAAATATGTATTGAAGAAAAAATATTTTATTGATACGGTGGCCGTGGTTACCACCAGTAATTTTATGGGCAAAGCAGACAGTCTTGCTTACAAAGGAAAAGTAGGCAAAGTGTATGGCCCGTTTAAAGGCGAAAATATTTTGGTGAAGATTTTATACAAAGCGCCCAATACATTTTATCATGTCAGTCATATTGTGTTAGATACTTCCACTTACAGTTTTAGGTTTGCCTCTTCATTGGCAGATACTATTATAGAAAAAATACAATCAGGCAGGGAAAGTTTTGCATCAATGGCAAGCACTTACAGTGCCGATTATTCTTCAGCTGTTAAAGGCGGCGATTTAGGCTGGTTTGTTCGTGGCGTTATGCTGCAGCAATTAGATGAAGCCGTATCTAAACATAAAAAAGGAGAAATATTTACCGTGTGGACAGCAGCCGGCCTGCACATTGTAAAAATTACCGACAACCCTAAAAAAGATGTGGGCTATGCGTTGATGTTACGGGTAATTTTATAGATCAAAAAAATTTTATAATTAACTTCCTTCGCAAACTCCCGAGGGTTTATAACCCTCCAGGAGTTATATTCATCAGCTAAAATCACTTAACGGATTGTAAAGTAATATCAAACTCAACACTCATCGCTACGATAAATGAATTGGTAGATTCATTGTAGATAGTAAGTGTTTTTCCATTGGTTTTATTCTTAAGCAATAAAGTTTTTATAGTTTTTGCTTTCCCGTTTTCAGTAAAAGTAAAAGGGTGATTATTATCTATCATTGTAAAAGTTTCTTCCTCCGCCGAAGCGCCATCTACTTTTATCTTTACCTCATCGCCATTTTCTGCCATCACTAATTCTATATTCAGCATAAAGCCAATAAACACCGAGGTTTCTTTATCCAGTTTTTTTTCTCCCTCTGCAAACCAGTTGTAAAAAGCTTTCGAATTGGTAGCAGCATAGTGGCCAATGGTAATTGTGCCTTTCTTATTCACAGGGCCAGTCATTTGCCAGTCGAATACAATTGCATTTTCATTTAAAGCACTTAACTCCTTAATAGTAACAATAAAATCGTATTCCTTGCCTTTGCTTTTAACATGGTAAGTCAGTTCGTTACCAACTTTTACTTCCAGCTTTTCAGTTGTGCCTGCAGGTTGTGCAGCACCGAAAAAAAATACCATTAAACAAAACCAGCCGGCGAGAAATATTTTTTTCATACAATTATTTTATACCCTAAATGTAAGTGTAAAGAAAATTGCAGCTATACCCTGCTGTGGGTATTTTAAAATTATGGTGAAATTGATTTATCAGAATGACAAATCAAACCTTGTTGAAGAAAATTTATTTGCTGGTCATTAACCATTCTACCGCCAGCTCATACCCTTTTAATCCTAAACCACTGATAACCCCTTTTGCTTTTGCAGACACATGAGATATTTTCCTGAATTCTTCTCTTCCAAGAATATTGGAAATATGCACTTCAATAACAGGCGTTATTATTGCAGCTATGGCATCGCCAATGGCTACAGAAGTGTGGGTATAACCACCGGGATTAAAAACAATACCTTCATCGGTATAACCAACCCGTTGCAATTCATTTATCAATTCCCCCTCTACATTACTTTGAAAAAAACTAAACTCCGCTGTCGGAAATTTTGTTTTTAGCTCTTCAAAAAAAGTATCGAAATTTTCTCCGCCATAAACATCTACTTCTCTTGTACCAAGCAGGTTTAAGTTTGGCCCGTTTATAATTGCTATTTTCATCGCTCAATCCCTAAACGGGTATTTAATGTTTACAAAAATTGCTTTATGCAAATTAAGTAAGAGTTTTGATTAATAGATTTCAACATTCCTACTTAGCGGGCAGAGGGAGCATTTATCAGTTCAATAAAATCATCAAATAAATACCTGCTGTCATGTGGCCCGGGAGTAGCTTCTGGATGATACTGAACAGAAAATGCAGGCTTATCTTTCAGGCGGATGCCTTCAATGCTTTCATCATTCAAATTAACATGCGTTATCTCCACATTGGCATTTGCTTTTACAGCCTTAGGGTCCACACCAAAACCATGGTTTTGTGTAGTAATCTCACTTTTGCCGCTAATAATATTTTTTACCGGATGGTTTAATCCACGGTGCCCGTGATGCATTTTAAAAGTAGGAATGTCATTGGCAAGTGCCAATAATTGATGGCCGAGACAAATACCAAATAACGGTTTTTTAGCAGCTAAAATTTGTTTTACTGTGGCAATAGCATAATCCATTGGGGCAGGGTCGCCGGGGCCGTTGCTGATAAAATAGCCATTAGGCTTAAACGCTTCTAATTTTTCAAAACTTGTTTTTGCAGGATGCACTTTTACATAAGCACCTCTTTCCACCAAACAGTTTAAAATATTTTTCTTAATGCCAAAATCCAATACTGCAACCCTCAAATTACTTTTTTCATCTCCCAAAAAATATTCTTCATTGGTGCTCACAGCAGATGCCAGCTCTAATCCATCCATCGAAGGCACTTTTTTTAATTCGGCCTTTAATTGTTCTGTATCTAATATCTCAGAAGATATGATACAATTCATAGCGCCCTGTGTGCGTATATGCGCCACTAAAGCCCTCGTATCGATACCATCAATAGCTACTACATTTTGAGCCTCAAAATATTCCTGCAGCGATGCATCGGCCATAAAGCGGCTGTATTTATCTTCCAGGTTGCGGCCTATCACTGCTTTTACTTTTACACTGTCGCTTTCCACATCTGCAGCCTTTACACCATAGTTGCCAATATGCACACTGTTCATTATTAAAACCTGCCCGTAATAACTGGGGTCGGTAAATACTTCCTGGTAACCCGTCATCCCGGTATTAAAACATACTTCGCCTGTGGCAGTACCAATTTTGCCAAAAGCTTTTCCGTAAAAAATATTCCCGTCTTCTAAAATTAAAATTGCAGGTTTGGTGTGGGTGGTCGACATGTTTTAAAAGTTTTGCAAAGAAAGCAATTCAATTGCGTAATGAACAAATAAAATTTTTCACATTATGTTGATTTATGCGTCAGACGGTTTTAAACCGTCTGACGCATAAATATATCAAAAAAAAACTCCGATAATAATATCAGAGTTTTTATAGACAGTTAGTTTCAAATTATGCTTTTTCTTCTGTAGCTGTATCAGTAGTTGTTTCAGCAGCCTCTTCAGTTGCTTTCTTTTTTGCACCACCGGCCCTACGTGTTTTTTTAGCAGGTTCAGCAGCTGCACTAATTCCTTTACCGTAAACTTCGTTAAAGTCAACTAATTCAATCATTGCAATTTCTGCATTATCACCAACCCTTGCACCCAGTTTAATAATACGGGTATAACCACCTGGGCGGCTTGCAACTTTTGGTGCAACAACAGTAAATAATTCTTTTACAGCATCTTTATCATTTAAGTAGCTGAACACAATACGGTGATTGTGCATAATAGCTTCTTTGCTTGATGTGTTTTTTGTTTTAGTAATTAACGGCTCAATATAAGTACGTAAAACTTTTGCTTTTGCTAAAGTAGTAGTAATTCTTTTATTGATAATTAACTGGCAACCTAAGTTCATCAGCAACGCTTTTCTGTGAGAAGCCGTTCTGCTAAGGTTATTGTTTTTGTTTCCGTGACGCATGACATTTTGTTTTAGAATTTCCTCTGCACCGTGTCAGGATTTGCAGAGTACTTCAGTTATAAAAGCTCCAGTTCCCCTTTAGGGGCGGAGGGGTTTACTCATCATCCAATTTCAACTTGCTCAAATCCATTCCAAAGCTCAATCCTCTTTCATGCAGTACCTGCTCAATTTCACTTAAAGATTTCTGGCCAAAGTTTCTGAATTTCATCAGGTCTTCCTGCTCATACTGTACCAACTCACTTAATGAATTGATCTTGGCAGCTTTTAAGCAGTTAAAGGCACGTACAGAAAGATCCAGGTCTTCCAATGGTGTCTTTAATACTTTACGTAACTGCAAAGTTTGTTCATCAACCAGGTCTTCTTTCTTATCTTCTTTGGTGTCAAAAGTGATATTCTCATCAGTGATGATCATCAGGTGCTGTATTAAAATACGGCTTGCCTGCTTTACAGCATCTTCCGGGTGAATGGTACCATCGGTAACCACATCCATGATCAGTTTTTCAAAATCGGTGCGTTGCTCAACACGGGTATTTTCAATAGCGTATTTTACGTTCTTGATCGGCGTGTAAATAGCATCAACCGGAATATATCCAAAATGAGAATTCTTTTCTTTGTTCTCTTCTGCCGGAACATAACCACGGCCTTTACCAATGGTGATCTCGATATCAAGTTTTGCACTGCTATCCATAGTACAGATCAACAGCTCAGGATTCATTACTTCAAAAGTAGGAGAAGCCTCACCGATCATACCGGCAGTGAATTCAGTTTTGTTCTTGATAGAAAGTGTAATCTTCTCTACATTTACCTCATGCTCAACTTTCTTTTTAATACGAACCTGTTTCAGGTTTAAGATTATTTCTGTAACGTCTTCAGTAATACCTTTTAAGGTAGC